>JBOHEP010000437.1:0-4214 GCA_050701075.1 Pseudonocardia sp.
CGGCGATCGCGAACGGGACGTTGAGGAGCTTGGCCAACGTCTGCGCGAGATAGGTCTTGCCGCAACCCGTGGGACCGAGCATGAGGATGTTGGACTTGGCCAGCTCGATGCCGTCGCCGTCGGGGCCGCGAGACTTGTCGCCAGCCTGGATGCGCTTGTAATGGTTGTAGACCGCAACTGAAAGTGTGCGCTTGGTCTGGCTCTGCCCGACCACGTACTGATCAAGGAAGTCGTGGATCTCGACGGGCTTGGGCAGCTCGTCGAGCTTGACCTCGCCGGCCTCGGCCAGCTCCTCCTCGATGATCTCGTTGCAGAGATCGATGCACTCGTCGCAGATGTAGACCCCAGGACCGGCGATCAGTTTCTTGACCTGCTTCTGGCTCTTCCCGCAGAAGGAGCATTTAAGCAGGTCACCGCCGTCACCGATGCGTGCCATGAGTGCAGACCCCAGTCCCATCCGGCGCGCCATCCGCGCGCCCCCGTGACGGTACCCGCCGAACGCGTCCACCGGGGAGCACCGGAGCGCTCCGATTCGGCGACGTGTCGGCGGACGGTCGACCGTGCGGTGTCACGACACGGCGTGTCACGACACAGCACGGCGTCTAGTGAACCGCGGAGAGCTTACGGCTCTGGATGATCTCGTCGACGAAGCCGTAGTCCTTGGCCTCCTCGGCGGTCAGGATCTTGTCACGCTCGATGTCCTCGCGCACCTGCTCGGGTGTGCGGCCGCTGTGCTTGGCCAGCGTGGTCTCCATGAGCCGCCGCACGCGGGAGATCTCCGCAGCCTGGATCTCCAGGTCGGACACCTGGCCATAAGTGCCCTCGGTGGCCGGTTGGTGGATCAGGATCCGGGCGTTCTGGACCGCGAGGCGCCGGCCCGGGGTACCCGCGGCGAGCAGCACCGCCGCCGCCGAGGCGGCCTGACCCAGGCACACGGTCTGGATGTCGGGCCGGATGAACTGCATCGTGTCGTAGATGGCCATGAGCGACGTGAACGACCCGCCCGGCGAGTTGATGTACATGCTGATCTCACGGTCCGGGTCGGCCGACTCCAGGCACAGCAGCTGCGCCATGACGTCGTTGGCGGAGGCATCGTCGATCTGCACGCCGAGGAAGATGATGCGCTCCTCGAAGAGCTTGTTGTACGGGTTGGACTCCTTGACCCCATAGCTCGTGCGCTCGACGAAGGAGGGCAGCACGTAGCGGGACTGGGCCGGCTCGTAGCTCATCGTCCGCTTCCGTTCTCGCTACTCGCGTCCGGCAGCTGCCCGGGGCGGGAGATCACGTGGTCGACGAAACCGTACTCCAGGGCCTCCTGGGCCCTGAACCATCTATCCCGTTCCGAGTCTATCGTGATCTGCTCGACGGACTTACCGGTATGTAGCGCAATCAACTCAGCCAGTTCACGCTTCAGTTGACGGCTCTGCTCAGCCTGAATGGTGATGTCGGACTCTGTTCCGCCGACGCCTGCGGAGGGCTGATGCATCATGATCCGCGCATGGGGCAGCGCATAGCGCTTTCCGCGGGCGCCGGCCGACAGCAAGAACTGACCCATCGACGCAGCCAGGCCCATCGCGTATGTTGCCACATCGCACTCAATATGTTCCATGGTGTCGAAAATGGCCATTCCTGCAGTCACGGATCCGCCGGGCGACATGATGTAGAGCGAGATATCGGCGGCGGAGTCCTCCGCGGACAGCAGCAGCATCTGCTTGACGACGCGAGTCGCACTCTCGTCATCGACCTGCTTGCTGAGAACGATGATGCGCTGCCTCAGAAGCCAATCGTCCAACATCGACTCTGAGAAGTTGAGCGACGATGGCGCACTTCGCCCGGTGACCGCTCCGATCGCATTGTCCTGCTGCCTCACGTGAAGTCCTGCCTTTGCTCGTCAGCTCGCATCTGCTGGTTCGTAGCGCTTGGGTTGAGCTGGTCCTTGGTCCGTCGAGGACGACCCTACGCGCGCCGACGGACGCGGTCAGCGCATGGTCGGTCGTGTTCGCTGTGGGCATGGCTCCGCGTCCGGCAAAGGATGCCCGGAGCTGGTTCCGGGTGCCGAGGTCTCGTCGTCGCCGCGGCTGTCGCGCCCTTCACCTGCGCCTTTGGTTGTGAACATCAGGTGGTGGAGCCCCCGGCCGGCGCCTGGGCGGCGACGGGCTCGGCAGGCGCGTCGGTCCCGGCGTCGTCGACGGTGTCATCGGAGTCCTCAGCGCCGTCGGCCGGCCCCAGCAGGTCCGACAGATCCACCACCGCACCCGATTCGTCGGTCACAGTGACCGCACGCAGAGCGGTCATGAGCGCCTTGCTGCGCCGGATCTCGGCGTAGATCGCCCCGAGCTGGCCGGCTTCCTGGACCCGGCGCACGAACTCCTCGGGTGGCATCTGGTACTGCTTCGCCTGGAGGACGAGGCGCTCGGTGAGCTCCTTGTCGTCGACCGAGACGTGCTGGGCATCGGCCAGCGCGTCGAGCATGAGCCGGGTGCGCACGGAACGTTCGGCCTCCTCGCGGGTGGCGGCCTTGAACCCCTCCTGCGTCTGCCCGGTGGACGCGAGGTACGCCGCGAACTTGTCCTCGTCGTGGCCCATACCTTGCACGGCGTTGTGCACCGCCTGATCGACCTCAGCGGCTACGACACTCTCGGGCAACGGCACATCGGTGCCGTTGATCAGCGCGTCGAGCACCCGGTCGCGCGCCTGGGTGACCTGCTCCACCGCGCGCATCCGGCCCAGGCGCTCGTGCAGGTCGGCGGTGAGCTCGTCGAGGGTGTCGAACTCGCTGGCGAGCTGGGCGAACTCGTCGTCGGCCGCGGGCAGCGTGCGTTCTTTGACCGCGGTGACGGTGACCGTGACCTCGGCGTCGGAGTCTGCGTGCTCGCCGGCTACGAGCCGTGTGGTGAACGTGGCCGACTCCCCGGCGGCCAGCCCGTCGACCGCCTCGTCGAGACCGTCGATCACGCCGCCCTGGCCCAGCTGGTAGGACAGGCCCGACGTCTGGGCCTCCTCCAGCGGTACCCCGTCGACCGAGGCGGCCAGGTCGATGAGCAGGAAGTCGTCCTTGGCCGCTGCGCGCTCGACGCCGGCCAGCGTGCCGAAGCGGGTGCGCAGGGTCTCCAGCTCGGCATTCACGTGCTCGTCGGTGACCTCGGCGTTGTCGACAGTGACGGTGAGACTGTCGAGGTCGGGCAGGGTGAGATCGGGCCGGACATCCACCTCGGCGGTGAACATGAGCTTGTCGCCGTCGGCGATCTCAGTGACCTCGATGTCGGGTCGACCGATCGGCGTGACCTCCTCCGCCGCATTGATGGCCTCGCTGTACTTACCCGGGATCGCGCCGTTGACGACCTCGTTGAGCACGGCGTCTCGGCCCAGCCGGGCTTCGAGAATGCGCGCCGGCGCCTTTCCCGGGCGGAAGCCGGGGATCTTGGCCTGCTTCGCGATCTTCTTGTATGCGCGGTCGAAATCCGGCTTGAGCTCGTCGAAAGGCACCTCGACGTTGATCCGGACGCGCGTCGGGCTCAGCCGCTCGACGGTGCTCTTCACGGTGGGAACTCCTCGAAACTGGTACTGCAGTGCCGCAAAGACGCTGCTCGGGTGATAGCGACGCCCGACGGGCGACCGGTGGTCCTCGCGAGTCTAGGCGAGAGCGCGACGACCGCTCGGCGCCGGGCCGATCGCGGCTATCGGGAGGCCGCTCGCTGGTGCCTGCGGGCCGCTCGCGGGTGCCTGCGGGCGGCTCGGCTGGTGCCTGCGGGCGGCTCGGCTGGTGCCTGTGGGCCGCTCGTCGGCGCAGGCGGGACGACCCCGCCCGCAGAAGTTCTTCGGGGTCTGGATCACGCCGTCAGCTTCGTGATCACCGAACGGGTACACGGAGCCGCATCCCGCACGGCTCCCCGTACCGAGACGCTGATCTCGGCAGGTCACCGGTGCTCCGGTGGTGCCGTGATCATTGATCGGGAACTCGGAACCGCACTCAGCACGGCTGACGGCACCCAAACATCGATCAAGCGCTCGGCACCGTCCCACCGGAGCCACGCACCACCTCCCGCGTTCCCTGGCCGGCGGGCGGCGGTCAGACCGGCTGCCGGCGGCTGAGCAGCACACAGTCGCCGCACAGGCCGCCGTCGCGCACCCGGTAGTAGAGGCAGCACGAGCGGCGCCGGAACGTCCAAGCGACATCGGGGACGGCCGCGTCGAGCAGGTCGCCGGTGCCGGCC
>JBOHEP010000438.1:0-16832 GCA_050701075.1 Pseudonocardia sp.
CCTCCAGGAACTGGATGTCGTCCACCAGCAGCACGTCGACATCGCGGTAGCGGCGCTGGAACGCCACCTTGCGGTCGTCACGCAGGCTGTTGATGAAGTCGTTGGTGAACTCCTCGGTGGAGACGTAGCGCACCCGCATGCCGGGGAACAGCCGCTGGGCGTAGTGCCCGACCGCGTGCAACAGGTGGGTCTTGCCCAGCCCCGACTCGCCCCAGATGAACAGCGGGTTGTAGGCACGGGCCGGCGCCTCCGCCACGGCGACGGCCGCGGCGTGACTGAACCGATTGGACGCTCCGATGACGAAGGTGTCGAAGGTGTACTTCTCGTTGAGTCGGCTCTGGGATCGGGCCGTGACCTGTTCGCCGGCAGGCGGTCCGGCGTAGGTGGGCCATCCGTTCGCGGCCCGGCCGCCGTCGTCGCCGCGGTGGTCGGCCCGGTAGTCCACCGCACCGCCGCGATCGGGCTGGGCACCGATAGGCGGTGACTCGGCCGTGGACGGTGAACCGTCCACGGTGGATCGGGACTCCGGCGGCGCGACGCCGGCTCCGGCGGCCTGGTCGAGCCCGGTTGTCCGGGGGCCGTAGCCGTTCCCGTCGTGGAGCGACGCTCCGATCCCGCTGCTCGTCCCGTCCGTGGTCGAAGTATCCAGGCCCGGCGGATGCGGCACGTCACTGCCGCCGGAAGCCGCGGACGCGTTGACGACCACGGCGAGGTTGACCGGCACCCCGAGGTGGCGACCCAGGGCATCGCTGATCTGACGTCGGAGGATGCGTTCGATCGCGTCCTTGGCGAACTCACTGGGCGTGGCCAGCAGCGCCGTGCCGTCGATCAACCCGAGCGGGCGGGTGAGACGGAGGAAGGCGCGCTGCTGGGCGGACAGCGCCTGGGCCCCGGATCCGGCCGACGCGCCGGAGAGGTCGGCGATGACCCGGTTCCACACCTGGCCCAGATCTCCTGGTTGGTCGGACACCGTTCGCGCCCCCTCCGATCATCGCCTTGGTGTTCGGTCGGGTCGGCGCCACAACTGAGTTGAAGCATCCCCAGACTTGTCCACACCTGTGCGTACCTTCGCGCAGGACGGTACGCGGGACCGTGACATCGAACCCGTGCGGCCCTGACGTGGTCCCGTTCGTGATTGGCTGGGTTCCCCCCCGATCAAACAGCGAGACGGCACGCTAACAAGCCAGGCTCGCTGCCACAAGTCACGTTTCCGGCACAAGGGTGCAAACGGGTCGATGCGCCGATGGGGCGGTTGACCCTCTGTGGAAGCGCTGCGTACCCTGGGCTGCGACCGTGCCTGTCGCGTGCGCGTGGCCGCGCCGCGAGCCCGGGTAGGCCGCGAGCCCGGGTAGACAGCCCGGATAGATATGGATGACCACCGGCGTAGTGACCACCTACGGCGTAGTAACCACCTACGGCCGGCCTCGTGCCGCTGTTGACCAGGAGAGCCGACCGTGAGCAAGGGCAAGCGCACCTTCCAGCCGAACAACCGCCGCCGCGCACGTACGCACGGGTTTCGGCTCCGGATGCGTACCCGGGCCGGGCGTGCGATCCTGGCCGCCCGCCGCGGCAAGGGTCGCGACCGGCTCTCGGCCTGATCCGGCACCGTCGGTGCTCCCGGCCGGTTCCCGGCTGACCCGCCGGGAGGAGTTCGCCTCGGTCATCAGCCGAGGCCGGCGTAGTGGCCGCGGTCGGCTGGTCGTCCACCTGCAGATCATGGACAGCTCTGCGGAGTGCGCCACGCCATCTGGGCCGCGCGTCGGATTCGTGGTCAGTCGCGCGGTCGGGGGTTCAGTGGTCCGCCACCGGATGGTCCGTCGGCTGCGGCATCTCGTCGCTGAGCGTCTCGACGCCCTGCCCAGCGATGCGTGCCTCGTGATACGGGCCCTTCCCCCGGCAGCAGATGCCACGTCGGCACAGCTCGCCGACGACCTGGATGCCGGCCTGTGCGGGGCGCTGCGCAAGCTCCAGGGCGGTTCGCGGTGACCGCTCCGCACCCCGAACGGCCCACGTTCCTCGTCCGCGTCCTGATCACGCTGTTGCGTGGTTACCAGCGCTGGATCTCCCCCGCCCTGCCGCCCACGTGCCGCTTCTACCCGTCGTGCAGCGCCTACGCGGTTGAGGCGCTGCACGTGCACGGAGTTCTCCGCGGCTGCTGGTTGACTGTCCGGCGGCTTCTCCGATGCGCGCCGTGGCACCCTGGCGGTATCGACCCGGTGCCGCCGCGTCGCCGCGTCACCCGCTCGGCCCAGAACCACGAGGAGCAAGCGCCGTGCTGAACTTCATCTACTACCCGGTCTCCTTCATCCTCTGGGTCTGGCATCAGGTCTTCGGCTGGCTGATCGATCCGGCGAGCGGCGTCGTCTGGGCGCTGTCGGTCGTCTTCCTGGTCTTCACGCTCCGGGCGCTGCTGTACAAGCCGTTCGTCAGCCAGGTGCGCTCCATGCGGAAGATGCAGGAGTTCGCGCCGGAGATGCAGAAGCTGAAGAAGAAGCACGGCAACGACAAGCAGAAGCTCGCCGCGGAGATGCAGAAGCTGCAGAGCCAGGAGGGTTTCAACCCGCTGGGCGGTTGCCTGCCTGTCCTCGTGCAGGTGCCGGTGTTCATCGGTCTCTTCCAGGTGCTGCGCGAGTTCGAGCCGGGCAAGACCGAGAACTATTTCTTCGACGCCCAAGGAGTGGCCTCCTTCGTCGAGGCGGACTTCTTCGGAGCGAAGCTCGGCGCCTGGGTGCTGCAGGGTGGCGAGGTTCTGCGATCGCTCGGTACCTCCATCCCGGAGATGCTCGTGGTGATGATCCCGCTGATGATCGCGGCCGGCGTCTTCACCCACATCACTGCCCGGCACTCCGTCGCGCGCCAGACCGAGGCACAGCTCGACAACCCGCAAGCGGCCATCATGAACAAGCTGATGCTGTACGTCTTCCCGATCGGGGTCGTCGTCGGCGCGCCGTTCCTGCCGCTCGCGGTGTTGCTCTACTGGGTGGCCAACAACCTGTGGACCCTCGGCCAGCAGTACCTGGTCTACCGGCGGATCGACGCCGAGGAGACCACGAAGCGTGAGGAGACCGCTTCGAACCGTCAGGCGCTGGGGCCGCGTCCCGGCCAGAAACCGGTTCGACCGGAGGCTGCTGCGAGCACCGAGCCGCGGGGGAAGACTCCAGGCGCCAAGCCGGTCACGCGTAAGTCGCCGACATCGGGTGGCCCGAGCAGTGCATCGACGAACGGGAGCGCGACGGCCAGCATCAACGGGTCCGTGGTCAAGGACTCGGCGGTGAAGGGCTCGGTGGTGAAGGGCTCGGTGGTGAAGGGCTCGGTGGCCGATGCTGCGCGCGACCGCTCCGATGCCGACCGCTCCGATGCCGACCAGTCCGATGCCGACCGCTCGGAGACCAGCGGCTCTAGGACCAGTGGCGCACCTGAGGGTGCCCCGGTCAAGGGCCCAGCGGCCAAGGATGCTGCCGGCGCGCGAACCCGTTCCACCGGCGGCGGCTCGCGGCCGCCCGCCCGTCGCGGCCGCAAGCGCCGTTGACCACGAGCAATCGGTGATCGTCTGCGTCGACGGTCACCGCAGTGGTGCCGGGATCGTCCGGATGCCATTGCACCATCTCGGAAAGGAGACGTATCGTGCCCAAGACTGTGCAGGACGGGGCAGCGGCCAGTGACGGCGGTCGCACCGCGGTGGCCGATGACCAGCTCGTGCGTGAGGGCGACATCGCCGGCGACTACTTGGAGCGGCTGCTCGACGTCCTTGACTACGACGGCGACATCGACCTGGACGTCGAGGCCGGTCGCGCGATCGTCAGCATCGATGGCGGCGACGACCTGACGAAACTCGTGGGCGATTGTGGGGCCGTGCTGGAGGCCTTACAGGAGCTCACCCGGCTCGCGGTGCAGCAGACCTCGGGCAATCGCAGCAGGCTGATGCTGGACATCGCCGGCTGGCGACAGCTTCGGCGTGACGAGCTGACCGCGCTCGGGAGCCGGACGGCGAAGGAGGTGCTCGCCAATGGGGAATCGGTGCGGCTCCGGCCGATGACACCGTTCGAGCGCAAGGTCGTCCACGACGCCGTGACCCGGGTGCGGGGCGTGTCCAGTGAGAGCGAAGGCGAGGAGCCGCGGCGCCAGGTCGTCGTCTTCCGTGATGCCTGAGGGTGGACCTGCGGGATGTTTCACGTGAAACATCCCGCGGTGGACGTCTTCGGGGACCGGTTATCCATGGCCCAGCGGTACGCGCAGCATCTGAGGACCTCAGGGGTTGAGCGTGGGCTCGTCGGACCGCGAGAGGCGACGCGCGTCTGGGAGCGACACGTGCTCAACTGTGCGGTCGTCGCCGAGTTGGTCCCGGATGGCGCGCACGTGGTCGATGTCGGTTCAGGAGCGGGTCTACCCGGGATACCGTTGGCGCTCGCCCGTCCGGATCTTCGGATCGTCCTGGTCGAGCCGCTCGCCCGTCGAGTTGCCTGGCTGCGGGAGGTCCTCGACGACCTCGACCTGGAGGTCCAGGTCGAGCGGGGTCGGGCAGAGGAGGTTGTGGTGCGACGTCGTTGGGAAGGGGCCGATGTGGTGACCGCCCGCGCTGTCGCTCCATTGGCCCGACTCGCGGGCTGGACCATCCCGCTGTTGCGTGCGGGTGGTGTGCTGCTCGCAGTCAAGGGCGAGTCCGCCCAGACGGAGGTCGAGCGGGACGCGGCTGCGATGCGGAGGTTGGGAGGCGGAGAACCTCGGGTCGTGCGGTGCGGAACAGATGTCGTCGATTCGCCGACCACGGTGGTGGTCGTCGAACGGGTCCGGACCGACCGGCGACCGGCAGCGGCCAAGAGGAGTCGTTCGGCATGACGTACGACGTGTTCGAACAGAACGTTTCACGTGAAACATCGACGCCGCCAGGGTGGACGCCGATCGCCGACGAGGCCGAGAGGGCGGCCCGGGTCCTGCACCCGGATCGGCACGGGATGCCGCGCCCGCGGTGGCGTCGGGTCCTGACCGTCGCCAACCAGAAGGGCGGGGTCGGTAAGACGACGAGCACGGTGAACCTCGCGGCGGCGTTGGCGATGCACGGGATCCGAGTGCTGGTCATCGACCTCGACCCGCAGGGCAACACCAGCACGGCGCTGGGTGTCGAGCACCGCGTCGGCACTCCATCGATATACGAGGCGCTGCTCGGTGAGCTGCGCCTGCCGGAGGCCACGGCGGTGAGTAGCGCATCGCCCGACCTGCTCTGCGTGCCGGCCACGATCGACCTGGCGGGTGCCGAGATCGAGCTCGTCAGCATGGTGGCCCGGGAGAACCGGCTCAAGCAGGCGCTCTCGCCGACCGTGCTCGATGAGCTCGATGTCGACTACGTCCTGATCGACTGCCCGCCCTCACTCGGCCTGCTCACCGTCAATGCCCTCGTCGCGGCGGCTGAGGTGCTCATCCCCATCCAGTGCGAGTACTACGCGCTGGAGGGCCTCGGTCAGTTACTGAGCAACATCGACCTCGTCCGGTCTCACCTCAACCTCGAGCTGTACGTCTCCACCATCCTGCTGACGATGTACGACGGCCGCACGAAGCTGGCCGACCAGGTCACGGCGGAGGTCCGCAGGCACTTCGGTGAGACGGTGCTCCGGACGATGATCCCCCGCAGCGTGAAGGTCTCCGAAGCGCCCGGCTACAGCCAGACGGTGCTCGCCTACGACCCCGGATCGCGGGGAGCGATGAGCTACGTGGACGCGGCGCGTGAGATCGCCGAGCGCGGCGCGTCCGGCATCCACGTCAGGCCCGCCCGGAGTGGACGGTAGACACGTGGCCGAGCGTAGGGGTGTCGAGCGAAAGGGCGGCCTTGGCCGTGGTCTCGCCGCGCTCATCCCGACCGGTCCGGCCGCCCTGGACCTGTCGTTGGCTCCGGTGGGTGCTGCCGAGCGGGCCTTTGCCGCGCCGGATCGGCCGATGTCGACTGTCAGCGTGGGCCCGGTCGCCGTGGAGGGTGTGGTGTACCGCGAGGTGGACATCAACACCGTCCGCCCCAACACCAAACAGCCCCGCACGAGCTTTGACGAGGAATCGCTCGCGGAGCTCGAGCACTCGATCCGAGAGTTCGGCTTGCTCCAGCCGGTGGTCGTGCGGGAGACCTCGCCCGGCTCCTATGAGCTCGTCATGGGCGAGCGGCGCTGGCGGGCAGCCCAGCGCGCCGGGTTGGATCGTCTGCCGGCGATCGTCAGGCAGACCGGCGACGACGCGATGCTGCGCGATGCGTTGTTGGAGAACATTCACCGTGTGCAGCTCAACCCCCTGGAGGAGGCGGCCGCCTACGAGCAGTTGCTCGCCGAGTTCGGTGTCACCCACGGCGAGCTGGCCGACCGGCTCGGACGTAGCCGGCCCGGTGTCACCAACACCATCCGGCTGCTGAAGTTGCCGGTATCGGTGCAGCGTCGCGTCGCGGCCGGCGTGCTCTCCGCCGGGCACGCCCGCGCGTTGCTCGGCCTGACCGACGCGGGTCAGCAGGGGGAACTGGCGGCTCGCATCGTCGCCGAGGGCATGTCGGTGCGGGGCACTGAGGAAGCCGTCGTACTGGCCCGGCGGGAGGCCCCTGCGGCCTCGCGCAAGCCTCGACGCAAGCCAGCTCAAGCGCCCAGACTGCAGGAGCTGGCGGATCGGCTGTCGGACACGTTCGACACCCGCGTCAAGGTCGAGCTCGGCCGGCGCAAGGGGCGGATCGTCGTCGAGTTCGGGTCGGCCGAGGACCTCGAACGCATCGCGGGCCTGATGACTCCGCCATCCTGAGCTGTCCCGTCAGCGGGGGAGATGTGATGCGGAAGGGGCGGTGGGCGGAGGTGCCGAGCGCGTGATCGGTGTCTGGGAACCGTCAGCCGTGCCGGGTGCGGTTGCGGGTTCCCTACCGATGGTCACGGCACCACCCGAGCCACGGTGACCTGCCAAGATCAGCGTCTCGGTACGGAGAGCCGCACGGGGTCCAGCCCCGCGTTGCCGTCCGGTGATCATGGTGGCGTGGAGCCGAGCACCCTCCGCGGTACAGCAGGAACCATGGCTGCCGGGGACCGGATCATGCCGCAACGCGGAGGGTGGCGGCCCCACGGCTGCACCCTGCGTCGCCCGGCCTCTACCCGTGATGACGACTCGGGTCAACCCCCGGAGAACTTCCGCGGCGCTGCAGTAGCCTGTCATGATCGTAAGTTCGTTGGTGAGCCCCATCCGGCGGGCACCCCGGGATGTGCCGCGCTCGGTCGAGGAGCATCGAGAACGTCAAGATCGCCGGCCTGGTGCACGGAGCGGCCAGAGTGAGGTGTCGCCGAACGGGCGTCGGCTGGGACCGACCGGGCAAGGCCTAGCCACCGCCCTCCGCGTTACCGCAGCTACTTCAGCTGGTTCTGCCCCGGATTCATGTGGCAACGCAGAGGGTGCACGCTGAGGCGCTCTCAGCACGACGACCTAGTCTTGACCACTTCGCGTTGGGTAGGAAGACACACTACCGGCTCGCGGCGCCGAACCACTTCGCCCGTCGCCGCGGAAAGGGGTATCCTGCCCTTCGTCGAAGCTGAGACGCCGGTCGCAGCATCCGGGTACCGTGCGCTACTGAATCGATCTATGGTCGAGGAGTCGGCGCGAGGGGCGGCGGCACCTGATGCACATGTCCTGTCGCCGGAGGTTGGTTTGTCCTGGCACGTGGCGGCGTTGACGCTGGACAATCTGGACGAACTGCCCAAGAGGTGCCGTCGGTGCGTCTTCTGGGAGCTGTCCCCGCACCTCGCCAAGCAGGCAGCCGACTATGGCTCCGTCGATCTGGAGAAGGAGGCCTGGGTCTCCGAGGTGCTTCTTGAGTGGGGCTCGTGCGGCAAGGTCGTGTACGTCCGTGGCGTGCGGGCCGGATACGTGATCTACGCACCGCCGTCGGCCGTACCTCGCGCCACAGAGATGCCGACCGGTCCGGTGAGTGCCGACGCGGTGCTGCTCACCACGATGCAGGTCATGCCGGAGTTCTCCGGTGAAGGGCTGGGCCGGTTGCTCGCGCAAGCCGTGGTCAAGGACCTCACCCGGCGCGGGGTCAAGGCGATCGAAGTTTTCGGCGAGGCCCGACCCGGCACTGATCCGGGTTGTGTGGTCCCTGCTGACTTCCTCCGCAGCGTCGGGTTCAAGACGGTCAGGCCGCATCCCCGTTGGCCGCGGCTGCGGATGGAGCTGCGGTCTGCCATGACGTGGAAGGAAGACGTGGAGGCTGCGCTCGAGCAGCTCCTCAGCACGATCAGCATTCCCATGCAGGCCACCGGGATCAGTGCCGTTCCCGAACGGGAGAACGCGCCTGCGTCAGGCTGATCAGATCGCCTGGGCCTCGCCGCGCTCGAGCTCACGGGCGAGCACGTCGGAGAAGGTGAAGGTGCCGGTGGGCTGGTCGTCCTTGCCGAGCAGGTAAAGGCGCTTCACCCCGACGAGGATGCCCTCGGCGACGATGTCCCGGAACGCCGGGTCCAGAAGCTTTCGTCGATCGCCGAGGTGCGTGAGATACCCGACCTCCACGCGCACGGTGGGCATGCGGGTCAGTCGCAACAACTCCCAGGTGCACGCCTGGGAGCGGCAGTCGAGCATCGTCGTGCGGGTCAATAGCTCGCGCTGGATCAGCCCGGCGAGCGCCTCACCGACGGTGGACGTCGCGCCGGACCCGTTGCCGAAATGGAACGTCGCCAGACCCTGGGCGTCCATGCTGGGACTGGCATCGGTGTGCAACGACAACACGAGGTCGGCACGGGTGTTGTTGGCGAACGACGCCCGCTCCGCCTCGGGCGGGCAGGTGTTCTCGCGACGGGTCAGCGTCGCCTCCATGCCGGTGGCCGACATCCGGCCGACCAGCCGACGGGCGAGGTCCCACATGAGGTCGGCCTCGGCGATGCCGGCGGTCACGATCCCACGGTCGGGGCCACCGTGCCCCGGGTCCACCACGATCCGCTTGCCTCGCAGGCGGGGCCCGGCCTCCCGCAGCGACTCCTGCTCGCGCAGCAGGTGGGGACGCCCGCCGGTGACCTTGCGGGCACCGAGCAGCCGCAACGCCCGAAGTGTCGACGGCCCGCACACACCGTCGGACACGTCACAGAAGTCGCGCTGGAACGCCCGCAACGCCCGCTCGGTCCGCTCGTCGAACACTCCGCTCGGGCGGCCGCTGTCGTACCCGAGCTCGAGCAGCCGTTCCTGGAGCGTGAGCACGTCGTCACCGCTCATCGGCGCGGACATCAGCAGTGCCAGCATCCGGTCGCCGAGGGTCCAGCCGGCCTCGCGGAGTTCGCGGTAGGTGGCGGGCCCGACGATACCGTCAGTGATGAGACCCCGCCGTTGTTGGAATGCGCGCACGGCTTGCTCGAGAACCAGGTCGAAATGTCGGTCGTGAGGACCGCTCTGGTCGGGCACGACGGACAACAGGCCGAACTGTCGTAGCATCGTCCGAATCTCGACGACCGCAGACGCGCTGTCACCTCGGCGCAGCAGCTGCATGCACCCCTCACTCGGATCTTTGATGCCGCGCCGCCGGCGCGGAAGGCCAGGAGGCCAGAACGACATTGTGCCCTGGCCGCCCCCGGCCGGGTGACAGCGGGGCGACTCTCGGCGCGTCCTGTGACACGGACGGTGCCCCGCACCGGATCCAGGGCGGGGCGCCGTGCGACGACGTGAGGATCAGCCCAGGTAGTCGGCCAGATCGGACAGCAGTGCGGCCTTCGGCTTGGCGCCCACGATCTGCTTGACCGGCTCGCCGTCCTTGAAGACGATCATCGTGGGGATGGACATCACCTGGTAGTCCCGGGCGGTGGTCGGATTGGCGTCGATATCCAGCTTGACGACGGTCAGGGTCTCCTTGTTCTCACCCGCGATCTCGTCGAGCACCGGGGAGACCATCTTGCACGGTCCGCACCAGGCGGCCCAGAAATCGACGAGCACGGTCTTGCTGCTCTCGAGTACCTCGGACTTGAACGAGTCGTCGGTGACGTCAGCGGTGTTGCCTGCCATTGGGGTTCTCCGTTCCCTGGGTGGACGCAGACGAAGGTGATCAGTGCACGACAGCGGCGACCTGCTCGGATGCGTGACCGTAGCCGCCGCCGGCCATCTCGCTGGGCACGGCTCCGTCGGCCAACCAGCGCTCGGCGTCGATGGCCGCGGCGCAGCCGGAACCCGCCGCGGTAACCGCCTGCCGATAGGTGTGATCGACGAGGTCGCCACAGGCGAAGACACCGGGAACCGCGGTGCGCGTACTCGGGGCCTCGACCTGCACGTAACCGGCGGCATCGGTGGCCAGTGCGTCGCGGACCAACTCGCTGCGTGGGTCGTGCCCGATTGCGACGAACATGCCGGTGACATCGAGTGTGGACTCCGCGTCGGTGACGGTGTCCCGCAGCCGCAGTGCGGACACACCATCCGCACCCAGTACCTCGATGACCTCGCTGTCGGTGCGCCATGCCATCTTCGGGTCGTTGCGGGCTCGTTCAAGCATGATCCGCGAGGCGCGGAACTCCTTGCGACGGTGCACGATCGTGACCGACCGGGCGAACCGGGTGAGGAAGGTGGCCTCCTCCATCGCCGAGTCACCGCCGCCGATCACGGCGATGTCCTTGTCACGGAAGAAGAAGCCGTCGCAGGTGGCACACGAGCTGACGCCGCGGCCGAGCAACCGTTGCTCGCCCGGAACGTGCAGGTAGCGCGCGGCCGCACCCATCGCGAGCACGACGGCGCGGGCGCGGTGGGTGACACCGTTGGCGGTGACGGTCTTGATCTCACCGGTGAGTGAGATCTCGTCGACGTCCTCCGAGCGGAGCTGAGCACCGAACCGGGCGGCCTGGTTGCGCATCTGTTCCATGAGCTCCGGGCCCATGATGCCGTCGGTGAAACCGGGGTAGTTCTCGACCTCGGTCGTGGTCATCAGGGCACCGCCGAACTGGGTGCCCTCGAACACCAGTGGAGTGAGCTGGGCACGGGCCGCATAGACAGCGGCCGTGTAGCCCGCGGGCCCGGAGCCGATGACGATCAGTTCGTGCACCTCTTCGGTGTCGGTGCTCGAGGCTGCAAGCACCTCGTCGGTGTCGGTGCTCGAGGCTGCAAGCACCTCTTCGGTGTCGGTGCTCGAGGCTGCAGGCACCTCATTGGTGGTCACCGCTGCCCGTCCTCCCTGTCGATCCTCAACGCCCGCACCTCGTCCGTGCGCCGGTACTCGCTTCATCGAACACGATCGCAGGTCAGGGCATTCCCGATGGCATCGGGCGGCACGGCCGTGGCCCGCTTCACCGGCCGACGACGGTTTCCGCGAGCAGCGTCCCACCATCCGGACCGCACGCCGGATCGACGACGAGCAGCCGGAACCGGCCCAGGATCCCGGTGCCCAACACGAGCAACACCCCTGGCCGCCCGTCCATCAGCACCCGCCGCCCGCCCAGTACCGGACCACCCGGGACGCTGCGGTTCACCGCTGCCAGGCAGCCGGTGCGCCGCGGCGGATCGTCGAGCGCACCCAGGTCCCGGACGCCAACCACGGTCGTGCCGAGGGCGGCGAGGTCGACCTGGGCGAAGGTCAGGACGCCGGGCTCGGGGGACCGGGCCGGTCGAGCCAGCAGTCCGGTCCCGACGGCGATGAGTGCACCGGTGAGGAGCGCGACGAGGAGCCGGCGACGGGGCCGCCGGGACGGCGTCGGTCGCCGCCGGGTGACGGCCGGTCTCCGCGAGCCGCGGGAACGCTGGACGGGTCCCTGGTTCGGCGCGGCTGTGCACCCCCCCGCGCCGGTCCGGGAGGCCTGGGCGTCCAGCGCCGCCGCCCACCGCACCGCCACCCCGGGCGGGACGACGGGGGTGGGCAGTGCCGCCAGCTCGGCACGGGTCGATGCCAGCGCGGCCAGCACGGCCGCCGACCCCGGATCGGCCAGGGCGCCCGCGCGCACGGCATGCGCCCGGGCAGGGTCGAGCAGGTCGGCGTCGAGCGCCGCCAACAGGGCGATGTCCGGAGGCTCCCGGCCCGGTTCGGTCATGTTCCCTCCTCCCGCAGATGCCCGAGCAGAACGGCCAGCCGCGCCCGGCCCCGCGCACAGCGGCTCTTCACCGTGCCCGCCGGAACCTGCAGGATCTCGGCAACCTCGGCGACAGCGCAACCCTGGACGTCGACCAGGACCACCGCGATCCGCTGCTCGACCGGCAACGCGGCGAGGGCCTCGTCCACGGCCATCCGGGTGGCCAGCTCGGTTGCCGGGTCAGGCCGCCGGGCGGGCAGGTCATGTTCGGTCAACGGTACGACGGTCGGCCGGCAGCGATCATGGCGGATGCGGTCGATGCAGGCGTTCGCCACGATCCGATGCAGCCACGTGCGCACGGACGCCTCGCCACGAAACGTGCCGGCGCGGCGGAATGCCGACACGAGCGCCTCCTGTACCACGTCGGCTGCATCCTCGGGATCGCCGAGGGTGCGGACGGCCAGGCCCCACAACCGGTCGCCGTGGCGTCCGGCCAGCTCCCCGAAGGCCAACCGGGCGCCCCCGTGGTGCGCGGCGAGCAGCTCCGCGTCGGTGCGGACCGGTAGGGGCACGTTCGGAGCGTAGGTCGGTGACCGGGCGCTCCGAGGGCGTTCGGTGGAACTCGGCGATCGTGCGCGGCTCTTGCATGGCTTCGTGATCATCGAACGGGAACACGGAGCCGCATCCCGTGCGGCTCCCCGCACCGAGACGCTGATCTTGGCAGGTCACCCCGGCTCCGGTAGGTCACCCCGGCTCCGGTAGGTCACCCCGGCTCCGCAGGTCACCCCAACTCTGATGGCTGCAGATCAACGGTTGGGAACCCGGAACCGCACTCCGCACGGCAGACGGTTCCCGAACATCGATCAAGCGCTCCGCCACCGGATCCCCGCACTACCTCAACGCGTGCCCCTTGCCCGACCGAACCCTGGAAGAACATCTGGGGCGCTGCACGATGACGGACTGCGCAACGGCTCATCCCACGGCCCGGCGGAACTCCACCTCGGTGATCTCGGTGACATGTTCGGTACCGCCGCCACCCAGCTCGGTGATCCACAGGAGCAAGTACTGGACCGGTTGGCTCTCCGCCAGCGACACGGAGGTGTTCCGGTCGTCCAGGGTGGTCTCGGCAATGGTCACCGTGTCGGCCAACGCGGCGTCGTCGGTGGGGGCGGCTCGGATCTCGATGCGTGAGCCCCGGCTGGGCGAGGAGATCGACAGGCCGGACAGCTGGACCGGCGAGACGAACGAGACCATGAGGCCGACGCCCGGCTTGAGGGCCGGGAACTGCTGGCGGTAGACGAACGTGCGCCACCCGCTGGACAGGTCGCCGTCGATCACCCGGGACACCCGGCCTCGGTTGTCGCGGTCGCCGGTTCTGTCGTACACCTCGATGCCGGCAACAGCGGCCACGCCGCCTTGCGCAGGTGCGCCCCCGGACGAGGCGACCGACGGGCCGACGGTCTCCCCCACGACGATCGTCGGGGTGGTGGTGTCGCCGAATATCCCGCCGACATGGAAACCGATGTAGCCCAGGACGATCAGCACGCAGGATCCGAGCGCGGCCAGACCCACCGCGAGCTTGCGCCGGCGGAGCGGATCAGGAGGTGCGGCGATACCGGTGTCGTCCTGCCAGACCTCACCGGGTGCCGCGGGACGGCCGTCGTGGTCCGGCGGGAGCAGCACCCGGTCGTACTCGTCGAGGACCTCGGTGAGCAGCCGATGTACCGCCGCGGCGGTGTGGACGTGGCCCGGGGCGTCCTCCGGCCCCAGGGTGCCCGCGGCCAGCGCGTCCAGTTCGATCGGCACGCCGGAGCGCTCTGCCGACGGGGCCGGCGGCGCACCGCCCGCCGCGCGCTCGGCGACGGCGAGGCCTGCCAACCCGGAAATGCTGATTGACCTCCGGACAGGAAACCCGGGAAGGCAGGGATGCCCAAAGACGCTTCTGATGACTGGGGGTGATGGAACCCCGCGGCAGGGTCCTCAGCCCCGGAAGGTGCGCAGGTGCACGCTGGTCTCGGTCGCACTGATGCCCGGAATGCGGCGCACGCGCTCCAGCACGCGGGACAACGCATCGAGGTCATCGACCCGCAATTCAGCCAGCAGGTCCCAGCGGCCATTCGTGTCGTGGAGCCCCGCCACCCCCGGCTCGCCCAGCAGCGCACGGGTGACGGCCTGCTGGTTGCCTTCGACCGCAATCGAGGTCCATGCGCGGATCTCGTCGGCAGTCGCATCCGGGCGCAGCCGCAGCGTGTAGCCGACGATCACTCCGTCGCGCTCCAGCTTCTCCATGCGATTGGTGACGGTGCCGCGGGAGACCCCCAGCTTCTGTGCCAAGGCAGCCACCGGCAGCCTCGCATCGTCGCGCAGGGCTGCAATCAGGCGATGGTCGAGTGCATCCATGGCGATTCGTCATTCCTTTCTATCGATATGCTCACGAACTTAGCATTTTTCGGGCACTTTTGTCATATCGCGCTGACAGCCCGCCGGCGGACAATGGGGTCACCCCGAAACGCATCAACCGGAGACCCCCATGACCCTGCTACTCACCACCCAAGACATCGCCCAGCTCGTTGCCGCGAAGGGCCTGCCGAACCTGCATCGCCGCCTGGTCGGCTACCTGGAGGCGGACTTCCGGCGTTGGCAGGACTTCGACAAGAGCGCGCGCACCGCCGCCCACTCCGAGGTCGGGGTGATCGAACTGATGCCGGTCGCCGACGCCCGCGAGTACAGCTTCAAGTACGTCAATGGCCATCCGGGCAACACCCGGCACGGCCTGTCCACCGTCATGGCCTTCGGCGCGCTGGCCGATGTCGACACTGGCCTGCCCACCGTACTCAGCGAACTGACCATCACCACCGCCCTCCGCACCGCCGCGACCTCCGTGATGGCCGCCAAGGTCCTCGCGCGCAAGGATGCGCGGACGATGGCGCTGATCGGCAATGGCGCGCAAAGCGAATTCCAGGCGCTCGCCTTCCATACCCTGCTGGGGATCCGGGAAGTGCGCCTGTTCGACGTCGACGCGGCTGCCACCGACAAGCTTGCGGCCAACCTCGCCCGCATCGCGCCGGCCCTGCGCGTGGTGCGTGCGGCGAGCACCGCCGACGCCGTGCGCGGGGCGGATATCGTCACCACCGTCACCGCAGACAAGACCAACGCGGTGATCGTCGATGCGTCCATGCTCGAGCCGGGCATGCACCTCAACGCGGTGGGCGGCGACTGCCCGGGCAAGACCGAACTGGCCGCCGAGGTCCTGGATCGCGCCCGCGTGTTCGTGGAATTCGAGCCGCAGAGCCGGATCGAGGGCGAGCTGCAGCAGATGCCGGCGGACTTCGAGGTCACCGAGCTGTGGCGCGTGCTCGCCGACGTCGCCGAGGGCCGCCGCAGCGATGCCGAGATCACGGTGTTCGATTCGGTCGGCTTTGCCCTGGAGGACTATTCCGCGCTGCGCCTGCTGCGCGACTGCGCCGCCGAACTGGGTCTGGGCACGCCGATCGACCTGGTGCCGCGGATGGCCGACCCGAAGGATCTGTTCGGCCACGTGGCCGGGCTGCAGGCGCAGCGCGCTGCCGCGTGAACCGCAGCTCCGCGACGCCTGCGGCTCGCGGGGTCCAGCCCGTGAACCGCCAGGCGTGGTGACGTCCCCGTGCGACGGTGCGCCCTGCATTCGCTCCAGCCGCGTCGCCACGGCGCGCGTTTCGCGGACCGGTTGGCCATGCGATCGCGGGAGATCCGTTCGATTGGACGTGGTCGCGGCGCCGGTCCACCATCACGAACCGTCGTGGCAGCGGATGCCCTCCACGGCGGAACCCGTCCAGCAGGGAAATCCTATGCGTCCATCAGCCATTCCCCACCTGGTGATCGCCTTCGCGCTGGCCGCGCTCCCCGGCCTGGCGGCTGCCGCGCCTGCCACGCCGGCCGCCTCCCCACTCGAAGCCGAGGTGCGCACGCGCACCGCCGCGCTGGTGGAACAGCTCATTGGCTGGCGCCGCGACATCCATCAGCACCCCGAACTGGGCGACCAGGAGACCCGCACCGCGGCACTGGTGGCCAAGCACCTCGAAGGCCTTGGCCTCGAAGTGCAGACCGGGGTTGCCCGCACCGGCGTAGTGGGCATCCTGCGCGGTGGCAAGCCGGGCCCCGTCGTCGCATTGCGCGCGGACATGGATGCGCTACCGGTCACCGAACCCGCTGGCCTGCCGTTCGCCTCCACCGCGCGCCAGGTCTACCAGGGCCAGGTCACGGGGGTGATGCACGCCTGCGGGCATGACGCGCACACCGCGATGCTGATGGCGGTCGCGCAGGTCCTGTCGGCCATGAAAGCCGAGCTTCCCGGAACGGTGATGTTCATCTTCCAGCCGGCAGAAGAAGGCCCCAGCGACTTGCCGCTGACGCCAGAGGCGACCTGGGGCGCGCGGATGATGCTGGAGGAGGGCCTGTTCGAGCGGCTCAAGCCCGATGCGGTGTTCGCGGTGCACGTCATGCCCGGCAAGCCCGGCACGATCTACTGGCGCGCAGGCGCGACCACCGCCAGCAGCGACACCCTGTCGGTCACGATCCATGGCAAGCAGGGCCATGGCGGCATGCCCTGGGACACGATCGACCCGATCGTGACCTCCGGCCTGGTGCTGGCCGGGCTGCAGACGGTGGTCAGCCGCCGCGCCGACCTCACCACCTCGCCCGCGGTGGTCACCATCGGCAGCATCCACGGTGGCACCGGCCCCAACATCGTGCCCGATGCCGTGGAGATGGCAGGCACCATCCGCACCTACGACGAACAGGTACGCAAGCGCGTCGGCGACGATGCGAGGCTCGCGATCACCCGCATCGCCGAAAGCACCGGCGCAAGCGCCGAGGTGGTGATCC
>JBOHEP010000439.1:0-6675 GCA_050701075.1 Pseudonocardia sp.
GGGACGATCTCGGACTGGACCAGGTGGATGCGGCTGCTGGCTTGTTCCAGGTCGACCAGCATCCGGACCGACTCGCGGTAGACCCCTCGGTAGCCGGTCCAGTCACCCTTCTGTCCAAGGTTGCGAGCGAGGTCGACGAGGACCGTGGTCAGCTCGGGGCTCGCCCCGTACAGCTCGGCGAGCAGCTTGGTGTCCCCAGGAGACACCTTCGACTGACCGAGATAGATACGACTGATCTTGCTCACCCGGCAGCCGAGCTCAGCCGCGGCCCGCTCCGCGCTGACCCCTGACGCCTGCCGTAGGCGACCGAGCTCGTTGAGCAACATCAGCAACGGCACCGTCTGCGTGATGGCCATCTGCGAGCTGCCTCCGGGGTGGACCTGGTCAGCGATCATTATCAGCCACGTGTTGTGGTGCCCGCGAGCACCACCCATTACGATGAATAGGAATTCCTATGTTAGGTTGATACTAGTTCAGCGATCATCGAACATAGGATCATCCGATGCTTGAGCAGGATCAAGGCCCCGGCGCGACTCCCTTCGTCGGCGCGGTGCTCGCCGTCCTCTGCGTAGGGCTCGCTCTCGCCTCGGTGTGGCTGCTGATCTTGACTGTGTCCCTGCACCGGCTAAGGTGTCGCTACGGCGAACCGGTGTTCCAGCGCCTGCGCAACGACCGGATCCGCTTCACCTGGGGCGTGCCGCAGGCCCTCGACCGTGCGCGTCGCAACCAACAGCTGGGCATCGCATCCGATTCTCACCCAAGCCGGCTGGCACTCGCTCAGGTTGACATCGAACCCAGACATGCCGGTCATCAACCAAGTCAGAGATCCCCGTTTCGGCCACTCGCCTCGACGGCCGGATCATTGACCTGCCCGACGTGCAGCCGGGTACGTGGTTGATCGTGTCCCGCGGGGTCAGCTCCATGAAGCCAACCTGCTCGGAGTAGAAGGACAGCGCTGGGGCGGGCATCCCGTCCACGTACTCACGTGCCTCGGGGAGGATGTCGTAGGAGCACACCCGATCAGCGGCCCAGCCTCGCGCTGATCTCCGCCTTGTGCAGGTGCCCTTCAACCACGGACACGTCCTGCCCGCGCTGGAGGCGGGCGACGGCCTCCAGCATCCGCAGGTGCGCCTCGGCGCCCTGCCGCTGGGTGATCTCGGCGAGCTCGCGGTAGACGTCGAGTACCTTCAGGACCTCGGTCAGGTCCAGTGTCCTGGCGGCGTCGGTCATCGCCTGCTGGTAGTCGTGCTCGAATTCGGCGCGTTCGGAGCCGACCAGGGCGTCGCGGATCGCGCGGGGGGTGTGCGGCGACAACAGGGCCGGCCTCGGCTCGGCCTCGGGCGGGAGCGCGGCGGGTCTAGCCATGCCGACACCATAGTCGCCCGGTCCGACACGGTCCGCCCGCTCGGTCGTCCGGAAACGACCGTCGGTGAGCCTGAACGCGCTTTCGATGGGTCGGTGAAGTGTTGACTGCCGTGGCAGGACAAATGCACCCAGGGGTGGTGGGGTAGTTGGGCCAGACCGCCCCGTCGATGAGGTGAGCAGCTGTGTCGTGGATGATGGCTGGTGCAGCCAGCAGCGCGAGCTGACCGTACAGCTCAGCGACCTCGGTGCCCGCCTCCAGTGCCATGCTCGGTACGGTATCGCGCTGCCCCGACAGTGATACTCCAGCGGTGATACTCCAGCGGACGCTGGCGTCCGGGCCGTCCGCGAAGCCGGGAGATGCGGTCGTTCACCTGCTGTCCGCCAGGGTCATGGTGTCGACGATCGCCCGGACCCGGCTCATCGCATGCCCGGGATCGGTCCCGGTGCTGGCGATCATGGCCCATCGCTGTGGCACGCAGGCGATGGCGCGCACCAGTGCGCCGGGCGCGGCATGGACGGTCGCGGCGCGTTCGAGCTCCCGCAGGGTCGCCTGCGCCGAGGGAACGAAGACATGGGTGGCGCCGTACCGTTCGCCGGTCCCGAGTGCGTGGGCCTCGTCCATGAAGGCACGCAGGTACTCCGCCCCGTGGGACGACAGGTTGAAGTCGATCGCACCCACCACCGTCCGATCGCCGAAGCGACCGCCGACCCGACCGACGGCGAAGTCGACCCCCCCGACGACCAGTCCCTGGTGGCTGCCGTCCGCGATGCTCTGCGGGCCGAGGAACGCGGCGTGGATGGTCTCCAGCGAATGCCGGATCGTCTTGTAGGCCGCGCCCGGCAGGCCGAGTTCGGCCCAGGCGGCGTCGTCGAGATAGATGTTGCCCCGCCACGAGAAGCGATCCATCGACTGCAGCGTGATCCCCTCGGCCACCCGACCGTGTCGGAAGTGCCCCGACGGGATGACCGGCCGGACGGATCCGTCCAGCCTGGCCGTCAGGAACTCGACCCATGCCTCGAGGAGGTAGTCGTCACCGTGCCGATAGGCTTCGCGCGCCGCGGCCCGGAGCAGGTCGTGATCGATGAGGTCGAGGTTGCCGACGATACGCGCGCCGTCCCCCGCCTCGCTGGGCTTGAGCGCGGCGACGGTGATGTGGTAGCGGCTGCGTAGCAGTTCTGCCGCGTCCAGCACGTCGGCGACGAAGGCGGCTTGCCCGACACCGGCGCGCCGGACCAGGTAACCGGGCAGCACGGGCACCGTCATCCGCAGCCGCCGGTACGCCTCGCTGTGCTGTTGTTCGGCGACCAGGATCCCCTGGGCGTCCAGACCCGCGGTCGGCAGTTCGATCACCTGTGAGACGGTCGGATGAATGTGGCTCTTCCGATTCCACCGGGCACTGACCACGGGTGCATTGGCTTCGACCTGCAGCCGTTCCAGTCCGGACTTCCGCCGTAGCCAGAGCAGGAAGATCTGTGTCTCGACGTCGAGTGCGTAGAGCCTAACCACCGCCTCGGGTCGCCGGCCGAGCCATTCGACGAGCTCACCCAGTGGGGTATCACCACCGTTCTCGTGGATGCTCGCCATGGCCAGCAGCGCGTGTGAGAGGTAATAGTACTCGGTGTCGACGACGTCCACCGCCCGAACGCGGCGCAGGTCGACGGCCTCTCGCCAGGGCTCGGTGCGGCCGACGCAGAGATCGTGGGCCCCGACGAGATAGACCGACCGCGACTCGGTGTACGTGGCGACGTCGTGCGGATGCCGCCGGGCGGACAACTCGGCGGCATCGCCCTCGAACGCTCGCAGGGTCGGCGTGGTGGAGTGCAACACGAGGGCCGGCGGGTTCACCCCGGCCAGGGCATGATGCGGGACGAGCTCGTTCAAGGTCAGCGTCGGGATCACCGAAGCGTCGACGCCCAGCAGCCGACCCGCGTACTCGTCGACCTCCCGCGCGCAGAGCACCCGGTGCCCGGTGAACATTCCTTCCCAACGGACCTCCCGACCGTCCTCGAGGTGGAACACGGAGGGCTTGACGGGGGAGAGCACGAACGGGCTCCTCGATGTGGACACGGTGGGCTACCGGCGTTCCGCTCGGAAAACGACCGTAACGTAGTGCAGGTCGAACTCGTCGTTCCCGGCGAGATCAGGATGGCTCGTCGCCAGCGTCCGTACCTGGCTCTCCAGCTCGGCCTTCCGGTCCGGGGACGAGGTCAGATAGTACGAACGTGACCTGATGAGATCGACCAGTGTCTGCGCGGAATGCCGGGTGCGGTTGGGGAAGAAGCCCTGGCTGACCGGACCGAAGTCGCTGCCGAAGGACGGGCTCGCGAGCCACCCGGACAGTCCGGCCCGGTCCGCGCTGCGCAGTGCGGCGAGCGTGCCGTGCAGCATGATCGCCGCTGAGGTGTCCCGCGCGGCTCCGGCGTCCTCGCCGCGAAGGATCGAGGACAGCTCTGCCGACCAGGGAATCTCCTCGTCCCTCAGGTTCCACAGGGCGGCGAGCACACCGCCCGGCTTGAGCACCCGGGCGAACTCGCGGTGGGCGGGTTCGGGATCGAACCAGTGATAGGCGTGGCTGATCAGGAGTGCGTCCTGGCTCGCGTCGGGGACCGGGATGTCCTCGGCGGATCCGGGCAACGCGGTCGCCAGCGGCGTTGTCGCGACCAGCTGGGCCAGCATGTCCTGGTCGGGCTCCACCGCGGTGGTTGCGTGCCCGCAGGCGATGAGCCGTCGGGTCAGCTGACCTGTTCCCGCGCCGAGGTCGAGCACCGCGAGCGGATGCTCGCCCAGAATCCAGCGCACGGTGTCGGTGGTGTAGCCCGGTCGGGTCTGCTCATAGACCTCGGCACCCTGCCCGAACGAGCCGCCGCGGGCCTCCCAGCTCTGGCCGTCCATCAGCCTCTCCCCAGTCGTGTCCATTGTGCCGTGGGTCTGTCGTCGATGTCGCCGGAGATCATCGGCCGGTCCGGCCGGTCCGGCCGGTCCGGGCGGCCCGGGCGGTCTCGGCGGTGCCGGGCGTGCCGGAAGTCCCGTAGCCGGTCCGGGTGGTAGCGGGAGTGCATGGGGTGATCTCGGCCCTGCAGCGCCGCCGACACCGCCTCCGCCACCACCGGTGCCTGGGCGAACCCCCCGGTGTTGTGGCCCCCGGTGATGACCATGACACCGCCGTCCGCCATCCCGGCCATCTCGAGCACACCGAGACTCGATGCCGTCCATGGACGTACGCAGAAGCGTCGGCTTCGCCTCAGCAGACCCGATCGCTGGGCCTGCGCGAACGGACGGGGGAAGAACGTGCGGGCGGTGTCCTCGACGGCCTCGTAGAGCCTGTCCAGCTCCGCTCTGTCGATGTTGCTCGGGTCGTGTCCGGTCCAGCCGTAGCCGGAGCCGATGATCAGCTGTGGCTCGCCGTCAGGTCCGTTCGCCACCGTGACGTTCGTGTCCTCGGTCAGGTGACCCCGCCGGCCGATCTTGAGGGAGTTCTCCAGGGTCGGGTGGCCACCGGGAACCGTCAGCCACACCCCGAGCACCCCGTGGATCAGACCCTCCGACGCGGTGCCCACCAGCAGCCCACCGCCATAGACCCCCGTGGAGAGGATGAGGTGGTCAGCCGCGACGACCTCATCGCCCACCCACAGTCCGCACGGAGCCCCGCCGGCATCCCGCCGGACCTGTGAGACCTGCTGCCCCCAGACGAACCGGACACCGGACCGGACGAGGAGATCGACGAGCCTGCTCAGGAAGGCATGCGCCTGGATCGTGAAGCCGGGCACCTGAATGCCGCCGGCGATCACGTGATCGTGGACCGCCTCGCCCAGGGCAGGATGACGGGTGGCGATCTCGTCCGGGGTGAGTACCACCGGGTTCGCGACGACCTTCTCCTGCCGAGCGATCTGCTTCCGCAAGTGTGGCCCATCGGTGTACAGGCGAAGTATTCCGCTCCGCAGCCCGACACCGTCGAACGCCGAAGGTTCGGCACGGATCAGCTCGTCCCACAGCGCACCGGCCGCGCGGTTGAACGACAGGATGTCGCTGGTATATGCACCGGCCAGCCATCGCGGAACTGCCGCGTTCGCCGATGCCCACTCCAGGTCGCAATCGGTGAGCGAAGCCAGACGGGCTATTCGCCATCCGCCGTCGCACAGTGAGGTACGGAGCGGATGCGGTGACCCGGTGCTTGCGTCGAAGTAATAGCCGTCGGCCTCGGTGAGGCTGAACATCCGGGCGTCACCACCACCCCGGCTGCATCCGTAGTCCCTCCAGTGGGCATCGACTCGTGGGTCGGGTGCCTGTTCGTAGATGGTGACCGCATGGCCTTCCCGGGTCAGCCGCACCGCGGTGACCAGGTTGACCACGCCGGCTCCGACCATGGCCACCGACCGTCCGCGAGCGGCCCGGGCCTGAACCCGCGCGGTGGCCAGCTTCGTTTCCGAAGCGGTGTCGGTCCAGGCGTTCTCTGCGGCTATGAGGGCCTCGACCAGCGAGTCCTCGCTCGGCTGGAGAACACGACTGACGATACCTACGGGTAGCACGTCGGGCGAGGAGGCATCCGCCGGGCCGATCATGACTACGACGAGGTTCGGCGAGGAACAGGCCGTTCTCCAGTCGCGTGCCGCCCGGCCTCCCACCGGGCGCCTGGTCAGCAGTGCGTCGGGCCTCATGCGGGCGAGCTCACGTCCGTAGACCTGTTCGTCCGCAGCTGCGAGCTCGGGACAATACAACACGTCGAAGTCGGAAATCTCGGCGAAGTCGTGATCGACCGGATGATCCACAAGAATGAGCACGCGCTGCTCCGGTGGCTCGCAGTTTCTTGGCATGAAGGTGGCCCGAGTGTTGCCGGTGTTCACCGGCACTCGGACCCATGGTGACCGTACCACGCTCAAGATCGGCTTCCGGATAGCGGATTCATGATCAACCACGCAACGAGTGACCGCGGAATACACCGCTCGACGTTCCGAAATCCCAATCAAGGGCGCCCGGGCCGGCAGGGTGACGCGCAAAGTCGTTTGCCCAGGTCAGTGCATTGTTCGAGCGGTCGGGGAGTGATCGTGCTGGGCTGAGGGGTGGCGGGCGGGTGGTGATCCCGCCTTCGGGGTTTGAGCGGCTGCCACGTCGGTGGCCACCGAATGAGTCGTGGCCGGTGGCTGTGTGTGATCACGCTTGGTTGCGTCGGGATCATCCCGATGTGATCAGTTCGGGGATTGGTGCGTGTCGGTGCGGTGATCGGCAACGGGGCCCCGCTAGGACAGGGATTGTCGAAATCTCTAGTCCCAGGAGGCCCCGTTGCGGCCAGATCCTTGCATGCCCGCAGTGCC
>JBOHEP010000440.1:0-13741 GCA_050701075.1 Pseudonocardia sp.
GGGGTGTCGCGGGCCGCGGCGATCCAGCAGACCCTGCTGCCGGTGCTGCTCGACGAGCTGGCGCACAGCCCCGATCCGGACCGCGGGCTGCTGGCCTACCGCCGGGTCTCCGAGGCGCTCGCGAAAACGCCGTGGTACCTGCGGCTGCTGCGCGACGAGGGGGCTGTCGCCCAGCGGTTGATGTGGCTGCTCGGCACGTCCGCGCTGGTCCCGGACCTGCTGGTGCGCGCCCCGGAGGTGCTACGGCTGCTCGCGTCGCCGATGGCCGGGCAGGCCGACGAGCTCACCCGGGACCCGGCGGAGGTGGCCGCGTCGTTGCGTACCACCGTCGCCCGCCAGACCGACCCCGACACCGCCGCCGCCACGGCCCGCTCACTGCGCCGCCACGAGCTGCTCCGGGTGGCGTGCGCGGACCTGCTCGGCGAGCTTCCCGTCGAACGGGTCTGCGAGGCGCTGAGCTCGGTGTGGGTCGCGGTGCTCCAGGCGACGCTGCATTCGGTGGAGCAGGCCCTGAGCCCGGGCGCGGCGCCTGCTCGGATCGCAGTGATCGGGATGGGCCGGCTCGGTGGGGCCGAGCTGGGGTACGGCAGCGACGCCGACGTGCTGTTCGTCTGCGAGCCGGTCGATGCCGGTGACGGTGCCGGCGACGGGGCGGGGAGCGAGCACGAGGCCGTCCGGTACGCCACGAGGGTTGCCGAGACCGTGCGGAGCCGGCTGGCGGCGCCCAGCCCCGACCCGGCGCTCGTCGTCGACGCCGCCCTGCGGCCGGAGGGCCGCTCCGGGGCACTGGTCCGGACGCTGAGCTCCTACCGGGAGTACTACGCGCGCTGGTCGCAGGTGTGGGAGGCCCAAGCCCTGCTGCGGGCCCGGCCGATCGCCGGCGACGAGGATCTGGGACGCCGGTTCGTCGAGCTGGTCGACCCCATTCGCTATCCGGTCGACGGGCTCGGCGCCGCGGCCGCCACCGAGATCCGGCGGATCAAGGCCAGGGTCGACGCCGAGCGGCTGCCGCGCGGTGCGGACCGCGGCACGCACACCAAGCTGGGGCTCGGCGGGCTCGCCGACGTCGAGTGGACGGTGCAGCTGCTGCAGCTCCAGCACGCCGGTGACCTCCCCGAGCTGCGCACCACATCCACGCTCGACGGGCTGCGGGAGGCCACCGACGCGCGGTTGCTCACCAGGCAGGACGCAGCGGAGCTGGCCGCAGGCTGGACGATGGCCACCCGCGCGCGCAACGCGGTGATGCTCGTGCGCGGCAAACCCGGGGACCAGCTGCCGCGGTCGGGCCGGGAGCTGGCCGCGGCCGCATGCGCCCTCGGGTACCCGGCGGGCGGGGACTCCGGGGTCTTCCTCGACGACTACCGCCGCGCCACCCGCCGCTCCCGCGCGGTGGTGGAGCGGGTGTTCTACGGCGGCTGACGCCGAGCCGGGAGCATGGATGCCCGCCGCCCGTCCGCGGACCTGTCGCTTCCTCTCCGACGACAGGTGCTACTGATCATCTCGACGTCGTGAAACGGACGAGCGGGGGCAGGGCGCCGACCGGCCGCGCGCCCGCTGCGTCGAGAGGCGCGCGGGGTACCGGCGGGGCAATCCGGTTCGAGCGGTGAGCGGTGCCCTACCCGAGGGCGTCCGGGTTCGGACAGGTGCGCCAGGTGCGTGGCCGTCGGCGGCGAGCATGTGCGCGTCGGTACGGCGTGACTACCGATGGCGGCGGCGATGTCGCCGCAGCTCGTCCACCGCCCTGCGGGTATCGCGTCGAGGATCTGATGGAGGTCACGCGATTCGCGCAGTGTCGGCCGGACCGCCCCGACCAGGCCGACGAGGGCCCGGCCCTGCAGCGCAGCTTACCCGGCCGGCGGGGGTCCGGCCCTGCTGCGCAGCCCAGTCCTCGGGGTCCGCCCCGGCCGGCGGGGTGTCGTCGTCGAGGACCCAGCTTGATCTCGCTGTTCGGATGGTTCAGCGGCTAGGCGGGACGGCGGCTGACCGGCCCGGACCCTCCGGTGCGCTCGGATACCGGCTGCGGCGTACCCGATCGGTGATCATTCTGAGAGCTACCTCAGCGTCGCCAGGCCGTCACTGGTGTAGCTCTCGCAACGATCAAGCGCCCGGCGCCCGGTGCTCGAGGGCAGGAGCACGCCGGTCACCAGGAACGCCGCTGCGTAACCGCTGGTCTCGTCGAAGGCGAGAACCGGCACCCCGGCGAACGTGTCGATGGCGAATCCGGCCAGTACCGGGCCGGCGAGGACTCCGAGGCCCCGGCTGGTGCTGAACAGGCTGGCTCCCGCGGCGTGGTCGCGACCGCCGGGCAGCAGCCCGATCAGCACCGAGTACGGCAGCAGCAGCAGCGCCACCGCGGCGAACGCCACGGGCACGACCGCGACCATGGGGATCGTCTCGCTGCCGATCACTGCGGTCAGCGCGCCGAGCGCGAACACCCACAAGGCCATGAGCATCACCGGGCGGGCCCCGAAGCGGTCGGCGAGCTTGCCCGAGACGGGGGCCGCGACCAGGGCGGCCAACCCGACGAGCGCCAGCGCACCGGCTGCCGCCGCCAGGGAGAGTCCGAGGCCCTGGATCAGGTAGAGCGCGACGAAGGTCCGTAGCGCGGCGAGCGCGGCCTCCCACAGCGTGTTGGCGATGGCCCAGTTGCGCAGTGCCCGGTCGGTACGCACCAGTGCCCAGGTCGTCGCGAACGGGTTCCCCGGTGCCGCGACACACCCCTCGCCCTGTCCGAGCCGACGTCGGATCCCGACCGCGAGCACTGCGGTTCCCACGGCGCCGGCGACGGCTCCGACGACGAACGGCAGTGGCTGCCAGATGCTCAGCATCAGCCCCCACCGGTGAGGCCGATCATCAGTCTGGTGGCGCCCCGACCGCCCATGGGTGAGTGGTGGTCAGCGGATCGGTCCATACCCGACCGCGCTTCCGGGGAGACCGTGGTCAGCGGATCGGTCCATACCCAACCGCGCTTCCGGGGAGACCGTGGTCAGCGGGTCGGCTCGGGGGACGGGACCGTCGAGCTGCCGGAGGGCACCGGTGGCTCCTCGGTGAGATCCGATCGGCAGTCGGCCGTTGCCTGCTCGAGTTCGGCCTGGAGGGGCTGGAGCCGGTCGAGGGCCTGCCGCAAGGCGTCGGGATCGAGCTCACCGATGGCCCGCACCCCTTGCTCGACCTGCTCGAGCACCGCGGCGCCAGCCTCACTGGCGTCCAGGCACGGCTGCGGTTGCGGGACGGGTACCGGGGCCGGATAGGAGAAGGCGGGCCCTTCGGCGGCCGACACCGAGGAGTCTTCGCTCATACCGTAGCCAAAGATGAAGCCGACCGTCAGGCCGAGGATCAGAGCCAGCAGCATCGTCACGATCGGGATCCGCAAGCGCCTCCGCCGGTCTTTGCCGGAGAGTTCCGGGTCGTCGTTGTCGCCCATAATGGCCGACGGTAGCGCCGTGTGGGCCCAGCAGCAGGATGGCCGCGGGTTCGGCTCCGGCGACTCGCCTCGCGAAAGCCGCCGGGCCCGAGCGCGAACGGAGGTCGGGCCCAGCGGCCGACCGCTGTTGGCAGCGGGGGCCACGGGGTAGCAGCGGTAGCGGGGCCGCGATCAGATGTCGTAGTACAACGCGAACTCGTACGGGTGCGGACGCAGCCGCAGCGGGTCTATCTCCGCCTCCCGCTTGTAGGCGATCCAGGTCTCGATGAGGTCGGGGGTGAACACCCCACCCTCGAGCAGGTAGCCGTGGTCGGCCTCGAGCCGGTCGATGACCTCGTTCAGGCTGCCCGGCACCTGCGCGATGTCCTTGGCCTCCTCGGGCGGCAGCTCGTAGAGGTCCTTGTCGATCGGTGCTGCGGGCTCGATCTTGTTCTTGATGCCGTCCATGCCCGCCATCATCATCGCGGAGAACGCCAGGTACGGGTTGCCGGACGAGTCGGGGCAGCGGAACTCGAGGCGCTTGGCCTTCGCGTTGTTGCCCGTCAGCGGGATCCGGATGCAGGCCGAACGGTTGCGGGCCGAGTAGACGAGGTTGACCGGAGCCTCGAAGCCGGGCACCAGGCGGTGGTAGGAGTTCACCGTGGGGTTGGTGAACGCCAGCAGGCTCGGCGCGTGGTGCAGCAGGCCGCCGATGTAGTACCGCGCCATGTCGGAGAGCCCGCCGTAGCCGGCCTCGTCGTGGAACAGCGGCGTGCCGTCCTTCCACAGCGACTGGTGGGCGTGCATGCCCGAGCCGTTGTCGCCGAAGAGGGGCTTGGGCATGAAGGTGACGGTCTTGCCGGCGTGCCAGGCGGTGTTCTTGATGAGGTACTTGAACAGCATCATGTCGTCGGCGGCGTGCAGCAGGGTGTTGAACCTGTAGTTGATCTCAGCCTGGCCTGCGGTGCCGACCTCGTGATGGCCGCGCTCGACGTCGAAGCCGCTGGCGATCATATTGGTGACCATGTCGTCGCGCAGATCGGCGTAGTGGTCAACCGGCGGCACCGGGAAGTACCCGCTCTTATAGTTGACCTTGTAGCCCTGGTTGCCCCCGACCTCCTCGCGGCCGGTGTTCCACCAGCCCTCGACGGAGTCGATGTGGTGGTACTGCTGGTGCGGGTCCGACCCGAAGCGCACCGAGTCGAAGATGTAGAACTCCGCCTCGGCACCGAAGTAGCAGGTGTCGGCGACGCCGGACGCAGCCAGGTACTGCTCCGCCTTGCGTGCGACGTTGCGGGGGTCGCGGCTGTACGGCTCGCCGGTGATCGGGTCGTGCACGAAGAAGTTGATGTTGAGTGTCTTGTGCTTGCGGAACGGATCGAGCCGGGCCGTGGCGGCATCGGGAAACAGCGCCATGTCGGACTCGTTGATGGCCTGAAATCCCCGGACGGAGGAGCCGTCGAAGGCGATACCGCCGTCGATGAAGTCCTGGTCGAAGACGGTGGCTGGGATGGTGAGATGCTGCATGACGCCGGGCAGGTCGCAGAACCGGATGTCGATGTACTCGACCTTCTCGTCCGTAATGTAGCTCAGGGCCTCTTCGGAGTTGCTGAACACCCTCACTGACTCCTTCGAACGAGCGATGATCTTCGACCGACACTGGATTGAGCGCGACCGTATGGTCGCGTTGTTGCCCGTCCGTCACTCATGTGTTCCACTGAGGTTAACGGCCTGGACCAGTATAGTGAGTTACCGGACGCCGCATAGGCTGGGGTTTCATGGCTCGCTGGATCGACTCCTGGTCGTCCGGATCGACGGCAGGTCCGAATGGTCGAGTGAGCGACGGCCATTCGGGCGAGCAGTTCGGCTTGCCTGCTTCGGGTGCCGGGTCCGTCGCCGGGTTCGGCCGCAGACTTGCCGCACTGACCGTCGACTGGCTGCTCGCCTACCTGATCGCCGCGCTGCTCACCGGCCCTGGCGCCGTCGGGGACCCGAACATCAACTGGCGGGTGCTCGGGGTGTGGTTCCTGCTCACCGCCGCACCGATCGCGGTGTTCGGCGCCAGCACTGGCATGGCGGTGCTCGGGATCCGGGTGTCCTTGATCGACGGCGCGGCGATGGTCGGGGTGCCGCGGGCGTTGCTCCGCACGGCGTTGGTGGCGCTGGTCCTGCCGGCCCTGGCCCGCGACGCTGACGGCCGCGGTCTGCACGACCGAGCCACCCGCACGATCGTGGTGCGCACCCGGGCCTGACCCCGGCGAGTTGGCCGATCGGGCACGGCGAGTTCGCCGATCGGGCACGGCGAGTTCGCGGATCGGGCGCGGCGAGTTCGCGGATCGGGCACAAGCAGCTCTCGGCCTGAGCCGCGGCCGCCTGCCGCTACTGACAAGATCAACGCCGACGAACCGTGCGCTGCACGCTGCGCATCTTCGCGCCCTGCGGTAGCGGCCCCTTCGGCAGGGCGGCCGACCGCGAGCCCAGCGAGGTGAGCTTGGCCTCGATGGCGTCCATCTCCGCGGCGGTGATGTTGCGTGGCAGCTTCATGAGGTGTCGCTGCAGCTTCTTCAGCGGCACCTGGCTCTCGTCGTTGCCCACGACGATGTCGTAGATCGGCATCTTGCCGGCCACCCGGGCCGTGCGCTTCTTCTCCTGCGCGAGCAGGTTCTTCACCCGGTGCGGGGCACCCTCGGCGACCAGGATGATCCCGGGACGGCCGATCACCCGGTGCACGGCATCGAGGTGGGTGGTGCCCGCGACACCCGGCGTGACGCGCCACTGGCCGCGCATGGTGTCCAGCGCCCACCCGGCCGCGCCCGGTTGGCCCTCGGCCTTCGAATACACCGACCGTTGCACCCGCCGCCCGAAGATGCTGATCGCCGCGAGCAGCCCGGTCGCGATCCCGAACGGCAGGAGGATCCACTCCAGGCCGAAGATCAGTCCGATCCCGAAGGCCACGACGACGGACAGCAGGAAGACCCCGGCCATCCACGGGATCAGTGCCTTGTCCTCGCGGCGCTGCATCTTGAACGCCTCGAATATCTGCTTGCGTCGCTGCTTGGACGCCGCCCGCTTGGCGCGTGCGACCTCTTTCTTGGCAGCCTTGGCGAGCTTGGGCTTCACGGCCATACGGGCAGGATACGGGCAGGTCGGGCTCCGCAGCCGCACACGACAGGATCCGATCGAGGACGTCGGTCAGCGCCCCGGCGTAGACGGGGTCACCGCGCCGCTCGACCCGCCCCTGGCGACCCGTCACCGCGCCAGCAGCGAACGTGCCTCCTGCGCCGCCGCACCCTCCGCGGCCAGGTGCGTGAGGGCGTCGGACAGCTCCTCGCCGCGGTGTCGCACGGTCTGCGCGTAGAGCCGGCCGGCCCGATACGACGAGCGCACCAGCGGTCCGGCCATGACCCCGGCGAATCCGATCCGCTCGGCCGCGGCGGCATGGGCGACGAACTCCTCGGGCCGCACCCAGCGCTCGACGGGGTGGTGCCGCGCCGATGGCCGCAGGTACTGGGTGATCGTGATGATCTCGCAGCCGGCGTCGTGCAGGTCGTGCAGCGCGGCGGTGACCTCGGTGGGTTCCTCCCCCATCCCCAGGATGAGGTTGGACTTGGTGACGAGCCCGGCGGCGCGGGCCTTGGTGAGCACGCCCAGCGAGCGGTCGTAGCGAAACGCCGGCCGGATGCGGCGGAAGATCCGCGGGACGGTCTCGAGGTTGTGCGCGAGCACTTCCGGACGGGCCTCGAAGACCTCGGCGAGCTGCACGTCGACGGAGTTGAAGTCGGGAATCAGCAGCTCGACGCCGGTGCCCGGGTTGAGCTCGTGGATCTTCCGGACCGTCTCCGCGTAGAGCCACGCCCCGCCGTCGGGAAGGTCGTCGCGGGCCACCCCGGTGACGGTGGAGTACCGCAGGCCCATCACCGTGACCGACTCCGCGACCCGGCGCGGCTCGTCACGGTCGAGGTCGGCGGGGCGACCGGTGTCGATCTGGCAGAAGTCGCACCGCCGCGTGCACTGCTCGCCGCCGATCAGGAAGGTGGCCTCGCGGTCCTCCCAGCATTCGTAGATGTTCGGGCAGCCGGCCTCCTCGCACACGGTGTGCAGGCCTCCGCTGCGCACCAGCGCCTTGAGCTCGGTGTACTGCGGCCCGGTGCGCGCCCGGGTGCGGATCCACGACGGCTTGCGCCCGATCGGGGTCTCGCTGTTGCGGACCTCCAGACGCAGCAGTTTGCGGGCCGGCGCCGGGGGGGTCGTCTCCCTGACGCTCGTCTCTTGAGGTGCTGTCGTCACGGCCCCGAGGCTACGCCGCGACATGGCTCGCTCGGTGCGAGCGTCGCTCGGCGCGATGGTTCGCTCACGCCGGATCGGGTTGCACGTCGGTAACGGTTGCCGTGGTCGCCCACAGCCTGTCGGCCAGGTCCTCGTCCGCGGCCGCTGCGCTACGCCGGGCCGGACGGGGATGCCCGAACATCTCGCCGGGTCCGCCGGGGCCGACGTAGTCCCCACCCCGTATCTGGGGCGCGGTGGCTGCGTAGAGCTGCGGCAGCATCCCGGTGCGCACGTTCTGGGTGAACAAGGTGTTGAGCGGTGCGGTCAGCGTCGCGAGCAGGCCGCTGCGATGGCGCATCGAGTTGGCGAGCAGCTCGGTGCCGGTGACGCCGGGATGTGCGGCGACGCTGATCACGTCGGATCCCGCGGCGCGGAGCCTGCGGTCGAGCTCGGTTGCGAACAGCAGGTTGGCCAGCTTGGACTGGCTGTAGGCGCGCGAGGCGAGGTAGGGGCGTCGGGCGAAGTGCAGGTCGTCGACGACGAGGCCGCCGCTGCGGTGGGCGAGGCTGGACAGCGTCACGACCCGCGCGGCACCCGCGCCCCGCAGCGCCGGCATCAGCAGCCAGGTCAGCGCGGCGTGGCCCAGGTGGTTGGTGCCGATCTGCAGCTCGAAGCCGTCCACCGTGACCCGAGGTGGGGTGGCCATCACCCCGGCGTTGTTCATCAGCACCTGAAGGGTGTCGCCCGTGCGGTCGCGGACATCGGCGGCGGCGCGGCGGACGGAGTCGAGGTCGGCGAGATCCAGCTCGACGAGCTCGGCGCCCGGACCGCCTTCGCGCAGCACCCGTTCCACCGCGGCCTTGCCGCGCTCGGGATCACGGGCTGTCAGAAGCACCCGGGCCCCGGCGCCGGCCAGCGCGACCGCCGAGGCCAGCCCCAGACCGGATGTGGCGCCGGTGACGAGCACGATCCGACCGGTCTGGTCGGGCATCGAGCCCAGGGTCCACCGCACGCTCGCAGTAGTACCCGCTGGTCCGGCGGAGCGCCAGTCGCGCCGTTAACCTCAGCCCGTGGACTTCCGGATCTTCACCGAACCCCAACAGGGTGCCGCCTACGTCGACCAGCTCCGCGTCGCGCAGACCGCCGAAGCGGCGGGCTACGATGCCTTCTTCCGGTCCGACCACTACCTCGCCATGGGCGATGCGTCCGGCGAGCCGGGCCCGACCGACTCCTGGTTGACCCTCGCCGGGCTGGCCCGGGAGACGATGCGGATCAGGCTGGGCACGCTGGTGTCCTCGGCCACGTTCCGGCTGCCCGGGCCGTTGGCGATCTCCGTGGCGCAGGTCGACCAGATGTCGGGCGGGCGCGTCGAGCTGGGCCTGGGCACGGGCTGGTTCGACGGCGAACACACCGCCTACGGGGTCCCGTTCCCACCGCTGCGGGAGCGGTTCGACCGGCTCGCCGAGCAGCTGGAGATCATCACCGGTCTATGGCGGACGTTGCCCGGCGAACGGTTCGGGTTCACCGGCAAGCACTATCGCCTCGACGACAGCCCGGCCCTGCCCAAGCCCGTGCAGCAGCCGTACCCGCCGGTGATCGTCGGAGGACAGGGAAAGAAACGCACCCCTGAGCTGGCGGCGCGGTACGCCACCGAGTTCAACGTCGGGTTCTCCTCGATCGAGGCTTCTGCCGCCCAGTTCGAACGGGTCGACGCGGCCTGCCGGGAGATCGACCGCGATCCGGCCGAGCTGGTCCGTTCCGTGGCGCTGGTGGTCTGTGTGGGCCGCGATGGCGCCGAGGTGGCCCGTCGCGCGCTGACGTTGGGTCGTGAGGTCGACGAGCTGCGTGCGAACGGCCTTACCGGCACCCCGACCGAGGTCGTCGACCGGCTGGGCGCCTGGCGTGAGCGCACCGGGATCACCCGCGTCTACCTGCAGCTGATGGACCTTGCCGACCTCGACCAGGTGGAGTTGATCGCCGCCGAGGTGGCGTCGCAGCTCTGAGTGAGTCAGGGTCTGGGACGACGGCCGGGTGGTCGGTCGGTCACAGCTCGTGATCGCATGCCGAGGGGCAGGGTGCGGTGCGTCACCATCCAGAACGCAACGAACGGCACTGTCGTCCATACCTAACGGACGACAGCGCCGTTCGCCGGTCACCCAGAACGCCGTTCGTCGCGCCGTCGGGATCCAGACGAATCTCACGGGCGCCGCATTGGCCAACAGCGGCCTTGCGCTCAGCGCAGGGACGGATGCAGTTGCAGGTCCAGCCCCGCCGGCGAGGCGGACCTCGGGAAGGTGTGATCGGTGACGGGCAGGCAGCCGTCGAGGGCGTCGGTGACCGCGGCCGCCGTCGCGTCGAGCACCTCGGCCACGCCGACCGGACGGCCGAGCTCGGCGGACAGCGAGCTCACCCCGGCGTCGATGATGCCGCACGGCACGATCCGGTCGAACGCCGTGAGATCGGGATCGCAGTTCAGGGCGAACCCGTGCAGGGTGACCCCGCCCTGCACCCGCACACCGATTGCGGCGATCTTGCGCTCCGGACGGCGGTCGTCGGCGGGCAGCCACACCCCGCTGCGCCCGTCGACCCGCCCGGCCCCGCACACGCCCAGGTCGGTGGCCACCGCGATGAGGGCCTCCTCCAGGCGACGCACGAAGTCGACCACGTCCAGCGGCTCGGCCAGCCCGATGATGGGATAGCCGACGAGCTGCCCGGGCCCGTGCCAGGTGATCCGCCCGCCGCGGTCGACGTCGATGACGGGCGTGCCGTCCGCCGGTCGGTCGGTGGGCCGGGTGCGTCTGCCGGCCGTGTAGACCGACGGGTGCTCGAGCAGCATCAGCACGTCCGGGCCGGAGCCGCCGCGCCGCGCCGCGGCGTGCGCCCGCTGGGTGTCCCGGGCGGCGAGGTAGTCGACCGTGCCGGGCACGTCGACCCGGAGGGGCTCCGGGCTGCGACGGCAGGACCGGACGGCGGCGCCCGCGCGGCTGCTCATGACACTCACGCTACGCGCGGGACGGCGATCGGTTGCGCCACCCGAATCAAGCAGCGTCACTGATCGACGACCGCGTCGAGTGCTTCCGCGATCGTGCGGTGATGGAACCGATAGCCCGCAGCCTCCAGTTTTGCCGGTATCGCTCCGGGCCCGGTGAGCACCATCTCCTCGGCCATCTGCCCGAGCACGGCCTTGAGCGCGAAGCCGGGTACGACCAACGGCGCTGGGCGGCCCACGGCGGCAGCCACAGCGCGGGTGAACTCGGCGTTGGTGACGATCTCCGGCCCGACCAGGTTCACCGGGCCGCTGATCGACGGGGTCTCCAGGACGAACCGGATGGCGCCGATCTCGTCGTCGAGGGAGATCCACGGGAAGTACTGCCGGCCCGAGCCGAGGCGGCCGCCGAGCATGAGACGGAACAGCGGCCGCAGCCGTCCGAGGATACCGCCTGCAGGGGAGAGCACCGGCGCCGAGCGCAGCACCACCACCCGAGCGCCTGCCACCGCCGCCGGCGCGGTCGCGGCCTCCCAGTCCTGGCAGACCTCGGCGAGGAACCCGGTGCCCACCTGGCCCGTCTCGTCGACGATCCACGCGCCGGTGTCCCCGTAGTAGTTGATGCCCGATGCGTTCACCAATGTCACCACGCCGTGTTCGGCGACGGCGGCCGCGAGCACCTCGGTGGGTACGTTGCGGCTGTCCCGGATCGCCTGCTTGCGCGTCCCGCTCCACGGCCGGTCAGCGATGCCCACCCCGTTGAGGTTCACCACGGCGTCGACTCCGTCGAACGTCCCGCCGTCGATCCTCCCGGCAGGCGGGTCCCAACCCCGCTCGTCCGGGGCCGCCGGCGGGCGCCGGACCAGGCGCAGCACCTCGTGCCCGGCGGCACGCAGGTCGGAGACGAGGGCGGTACCGATCAGGCCGGACGACCCGGCGACGACGACGCGCACGCGGTGATCCTTGCCGACCATCGCGGTACGCGCGAATCGGGCTGCGCTCGGCGATGATCGTCGCGGGACGTGCACCAGTCACCGTGCCGGCCGCGGGACGTGCGCCAGCCCCGTGCCGGTCGCTCACCGACGTCTCGAAGCGATCTTCGCGGAGCTACAGGCCGAGGTCGGTCTCGAACGCGCCTTCCTCCAGCCGGGTCCTGATCGCCGAGACGAACCGGCCGGCGTCGGCGCCGTCGACGAGCCGGTGGTCGTAGGTCAGCGGCAGGTAGCACATCGAGCGGATCGCGATGGCGTCCTCGCCGTCCGGACCGGTGACGACGACGGCCTGCTTGGTGATCGCTCCCGTGCCCAGGATGCCGACCTGCGGCTGGTTGATGATCGGGGTGTCGAACAGGGCGCCCACGCTACCGATGTTGGTGATCGTGAACGTGCCCCCCGAGAGCTCGTCCGGGCCTATCTTGCTGTCCCGGGTGCGCGCGGCCACGTCGGCGATCCGCCTGGCCAGCCCGGCCAGGTTGAGGTCCTCGGCTCCTCTGATCACAGGCACCAGCAGCCCCCGGGGGGTGTCCACCGCGATCGCCAGGTGCACGGTGCCGTGATAGGTCACCTCCCGGGACTCCTCGTTGATCGAGGCGTTGACCTGCGGAAACTGCTTGAGCGCTTCCACGGTGGCCTTCGCGAAGAACGGCAGGTAGGTCAGTTTGACGCCCTCGCGGCGCTCGAACTCGGCCTTCGCCCGGGCGCGCAGTCCGGCGATCCGGGTGACGTCGACCTGCTGCACGGTGGTGAGTTGTGCGGAGACCCGCAGTGACTCCGTCATGCGCTGGGCGATCACCTGGCGCAGCCGTGGCAGCTTCACGGTCTCGCCCGGTTGGGGAGCACCGGTCGCGTGCGCTCCTGACGTGGCGGGGCGCGCGGGTGCCGACGCCGCGGCGCCGGGCTCGGGCTCGGGTTCGGGCTCGGGCTGCTTCGCCGCCTCCGCCGCGGCCAGGACGTCCTGCTTGCGGATACGTCCGCCGACCCCGGAACCGGTGATCGTGGAGAGGTCCACGTCGTGCTCGGAAGCGAGCTTGCGGACCAGCGGTGTGACGTACGGGGCGCCGCGCGGCGCGTCGGTATCAACACCGTTCGGTGCCGCGCCGTCGTCCTGCGCGGCGGCCGGTCGCTCGGACTGCATGGCGGGCAGGCCGTCGCGTTCGGCCTGCCCTTCGGTCTGGTCGGCCTGCGCCTCGGCCGGGGGGGCGGAGGTCCGCGCCGGCTCGGAACTCTGCCCTGGCCCAGAGGTCTGCGCGGGTTTGGAACCCTGCGCTGGCTCAGAAACCGGCGCCTGCCCAGAGGTCTGCGCGGGCTTGGAACCCTGCGTGCGCTCGGCGGCAGGCTCGGGTTCGGAAGCCGGCTGGGGAGCCGGTGCGGCTTCGGGAGCCTGGGTGGGTCCGGGAGCCTGTGCGGGCGCTGGTTCCGCCGCCGCGGACGCGTCGCCGATCATGGCCAGCTGCCCGCCGACGTCGACGGTCTCGTCCTCGGCCGCGGTGATCTCCAGGATGGTGCCTGCCACCGGTGAGGGGATCTCGGTATCGACCTTGTCGGTGGACACCTCCAGCAAGGGCTCATCCACCGCCACGGTCTCACCGACCTGCTTGAGCCAGCGCGTCACGGTGCCCTCGGTGACGCTCTCGCCGAGCGCCGGCATGGTGACCGCGGTGCCGGCGCCGGTGGCCTCGGTATCGGCCCGCGGGGCGGACTCCGGCTCGGCCGCCGTCGTCGGCTCGGCCGCCGTCGTCGGTTCGGATACTGCAGCCGGCTCGGCGGCCTGGTTCGGGGGAGCCGGGGGTGCGTGCGCGTCGGCTTCCTCCTCTGGCGGTGCCTCCACCTCCGATCCGGCGGGGGTGTCACCACCCGAGGCGCCGGCGCCGTCACCGGAAACGTCGCCGATCACCGCGAGCTCGCCGCCCACCTCGATCGTCTCGTCCTCACCTGCGACGATCCGCTGCAACACACCCGCGGCCGGCGACGGGATCTCGGTGTCGACCTTGTCGGTGGACACCTCCAGCAGGGGTTCGTCGACCTCGACCCGATCGCCCTCCTGCTTGAGCCACCGGGTGACGGTGCCTTCGGTGACGCTCTCGCCGA
>JBOHEP010000441.1:0-12928 GCA_050701075.1 Pseudonocardia sp.
CCAGAACAGGACGCAGAGCAACCCCACCGCCATCGCGGTCAGGGCGAGCTGGCTGACCAGGCCGAGCAGCGACCCCATGTGGGCGAGGATCCCGATCGTCGTCAGCTTCGCCATCAGCGGGTAGTCCTGCCACCGGACGGTCTCGGTGATCTGCCCGGTGTAGGGGTCGACGGCGACCTCGTCGCGCTGGACCGGCCAGGTATCCGCGTTCTCGCTGACGGTGAACGGCGCGCCGGGCTCCACGGGGACCGTCACCTTCAACCGGTCGGCCAGACCGGCGTCGCGGCCGGCGTCCACGGCGGTCTGTACATCGACCCGGCCGGCGTCCCGGACCGGAACCGGCTCGGCCGCCAACTGCAGGCTCGACCCGTGCACCGCGACGACCGCGGCACTGAAACGCTCCCCCGCGTAGTGCGACCAGGTCAGTCCGGTCGCACTGATGAACAGCAGCGCGAGGGCGAGCCAGATGCCCATCGAGCCGTGCCAGCCCATCATCCGGGTCCGACCGGGCCGCATCCGCCGCGGCGGCAGCAGCGTCGCGGCCACCGTGCGCCGGGCCCGGCGCTTGCCGATCCACAGTGCCAGCCCGCCCAGCACCAGCACCGGCAACCAGCTCGCGGCGAGCTCGGAGTAGAGCCTGCCGGCTTCGCCGAGCAGGAGGTTGCGGTGCAGCCCGTCGAGAACGGTCTGCACCGGTGGCACGTCGAACCAGGTGTCGAGCACCCCGCGGACCTGCCCGGTATAGGGGTCGACATACACGGTGCGTTCGACGTCCTCGGTGCGTTCGACGTCCTCGGCCAACCCGGGCACGGCGAGCACCACCGCGGTGGTTCGGTCCGGGTCGGACTGAACGACCACGGAGCTGAGAGTGCCCTCGGGTTGGGTGGCGAGCGCGGCGGCGATCTGGGTGTCCAGGGGCAGGACCGGGCCGGTGTGGGTGCCGACGAGCAGCTCGTCGGCGTAGACGGCGTCGCTGAGCTGCGGGCTGAACACGTAGGCCAGGCCGGTCAGACAAGCGACGACCAGGAACGGCGCGACGAACACGCCGGCGTAGAAATGGATCCGCAGCACGAACGGACGCAGGAGCGCCCAGGTACCCGGCAGGGCCGGCGGTGGATGGGTGAGGACCGGCTGCGACCGGTCCGCGGTTGTGGTCACGGATGGCTCCTCGCAAGAGGGACGACAAGGGGGCCCGGCGCCCGACGAACGGGCGCGGATGGGGTCGGCGGGACGGGCCGTGATCGGCACGCACCGCACGATGCACAGATCAGGCGAGAAGCGGCGGACCTCGACGAGTCACGACGTGGCGTAGCGCAGCCCCGGAGCAGATGCGAGGTGCCCCGGTCGCCGCCGCGGCGATAACGGGGAAGGTGTGAGGAGCGCGTTCGCACAGGCGCAACACCCATCGACCCCAGGCGGCCATCGACCGGGCGGCGCGCCGCGCCGCGACCCAGAGATGTCGTTCCCCGCAGCGCAGCCAGGTGGCGATGACGGCGGCCGCGGCGACGTGCCCGTACAGCGTGACGTCATCGGGCGCCGGGGTGCCGTGCTCGCCGGTGATGAACTCGAGCAGCACGTGCACGACCTGCTGGCCGGCCACCTGGAGCCCGGCGATCGCCGCCCAGCCCCGCTCGCGTCCGGTCGCCAACCACGCCGGGCCGAGCAGCACCGTCAAACCGGCCAGCACGCCGACCGATGACAGTGAGCCGCCGCCGATCAGGTGCGCCGCAGCGCCGGCTGCCATCGCCCCGGCCGACGCCACGACTGCGCGGAGCAGTCGGTGCGGCGCGGGCGACATGGAGCCGATGAGGATCACCCCGTCGAGGCAGGCTGTTGTTCCGTGAACTGTAAGTGATCAACGGCGACAGTTCTATACGGTGACGGGGTAACCGTCCGTGCTGTGCACACCCTTACTTCACGGCACTAGTGCTCAGCGCCGGGTACGCAGGTAGTCCGCCACCACCTCGGCACCGAGCCCGTCGAGCGTGGGCGCCACCACCCGGCCCCCGCACCGGCGGGCCACCGCGTCGACGAAAGCGGCGAGCCGTGGGTCGTCGCCGAGGATGAAGAACGTGAACGCCGCGCGCAGCCCGGCCAGCCGGTCCACCTCCCCCACCGTGGCGCGCAACGTCTGCGGGCGAGGCGGATAGTCGAACTGCGCGTGGCCGTCGGGTTCGAGATGGGCGGTGGGCTCACCGTCGGTGACGACGAGCACCACCGGCTGGGCGTCGGGATTGCGGCGCAGGTGCTGGCCGGCGAGCAGCAGCGCGTGGTGCAGGTTGGTGCCCTGCTCCCAGGCCCCGTCCAGCCCGACCAGCTCACCGAGTTCGACACCGCGGGCGTGCCGGCCGAACGTGATCAGTTTGAGGTCGTCACCGCGGAAGCGGGTGCAGATCAGCTGGTGCAAGGCGAGTGCCGTGCGCTTCATCGGCACCCAACGCCCGTCCTGCACCATCGACCAGGACGTGTCGACGCACAGCGCCACCGCGGCCCGGCCGCGCAGCTCGGTCTCCACGATCTCCACGTCGGTGACGTCGAGCGTGCGCGGGTCGCCGGCGGCGCGGCGCAGCACGGCGTTGGTGAGCGTGCGCGGAACGTTCCAGGCCTCGGTGTCGCCGAACGCCCACGGCCGGGATGCCCCGGTCGGCTCGCCGGCCGCCCCAGACCGGTGGGTGGCCCGCTCCCCCCGTCGCCCGCCGATCCGGTCGACGACGTCGCGCAGCGCCGACTCCCCCAGCCGCCGCAGCGCCTTGGGTGAGAACCGCAACGACCCGTCCGGCATCCGTTCGAACAGGCCCTGGCGTTGCAGCTCGCGCTCCAGGTCGGCCAGCGCACGGGCGTCGACCCTGGCCTGCTCGCCGAGGTGCTCGCCGAGCGCATCCAGATCGATGTCCTCCATGCGCGCACCCGGGTAGCTCTGGGAGAGCTGCTCGGCCAGCGCATCGAGCTGCCCCAGCTCCTCCAGTGCCCGGCTGGCCTCGCCAAGGCCCAACGGGTTGTCGCCGCGGAACCGGCCGGGGGAGTTCCAGTCCTCCCCCGGGCGCAGACCCTGGAGCTGGGCGTCGAGCTGGGCGAGTGCCTGGGCAAGGCGCGGGTCGCCGAACGCCTGCTGGGACAGCTGCGCGAGCTCGGCGCGCTGCTCGGCGGTCATCGAGGCGAGCATCCGCTGGGCCGCCGCGGAACGCTGCGCGAGCAGGTCGGTCAGTTCGTCGGTGTTCTGCGGGTTCTCCGGGAAGAACTCGCCGTGCGCGGCCATGAACTGCCCGAACTGGGCTTGGGTGTCCCGCCCGGCGGCATGGTTCGCGAGCAGGTCGTTGAGGGCGTCGAGCATCTGCCGGACCCGCTCGACGTCCTCCGCGGTGGCGTTCTGCATCGCCTGCTTCATCCCGGCGAAACGCTGGTCGAGCAGCTCGCGGCCGAACAGGTCGCGGATCTCCTCGTACGCCTCGCGGGCGTCACTGGACTGCCAGTCGTAGGAGTCGAGCTCCCGGACCGCCCCACCGGTGTCGGACGGCAGCGCGTCGAGGGTCATCTCCCGGAAACGGGCGTCGTCGGTGTCCCGGCGGCCCAGGGTGTCGCGCTCGGCATCCAGTGCCCGTTGCAGCAGCTCGCGGGCCTGCTGGAGTGTGCCGTCGAGCCGGTTCTCCCGTTGGAGCCGGCTGCGGCGTTGCCAGATCTCGCGGGTGAGCTCATCGAGCCCGCGGCGGCCCGCCATGCCGCGGCGCAGCAGCTCCTGGAGCGCGGACCGGGGGGATGCGCCCTCCATCACGTCGCGCCCGATCTCGTCCACCGCCGCCCGCAGGTCGAATGGTGGAGCGAGCGGATCGGGCCCGTACGAGTAGGGCCCGTACCGGATTCGCCGATCTCTCCTGCGCACGACCCCGAGGCTACCTGCGCCGCTCATCTCCTCCACCTCCTGAAAACCGGCACGACAGACCGGCTCTCGCCGGTAATCTCCGCACTCGGACCCGAGTCGCCACCAGTTGACTCGCTGGGATCCGGCTGTCGACCACCCGAGCGCTTTCACGTGCGCAGGATCGTGTTGAGCGAGGACTGGAGGCGTACATCCGCGGCATCCGCGGCGTCGCAGTTCGCGGCCGGGAGGAGGTCGATGCGGTGCAGCGGGTTGCGTCGTGATCCCCCGGGGATCCAGGCGGGTGGGTGGAAGGTCGGGAGGCCGTCGGTGATGGTGACCGCCCAGTCGGTGTTGTGGATCAGGGTGTGGTGGCGGCCGCAGAGCAGGACGAGGTTGTCGACGGCCGTGGGCCCGAGGTCGGCCCAGTGGATGATGTGGTGGGCGTCGGCCCATCGCGCCGGAATGTCACAGCCGGGGAAGGCGCAGCCGCCGTCGCGGGCGGCCAGTGCCCGGCGCATCGCGCGGGGCACCACCCGGTTGCGGCGGCCGATGTCGAGGGGTTGGTTGCGCCCGTTGATGACCAGGGTGGCGACCTGGGCGTCGCAGGCCAGGCGGCGGGCGTCCTCGGCGGCGATGGCCCCGGCCAGGGTGGTGTCGCCGAAGTCGAGCAGCCCGAACCCCAACCGGTCCTCCAGCACCGTGAGCGGCACGGTGAGGGTGATGTGGGGGCGGTGGCCACCGTCGAGGGGCAGGGTCGCGGAGTCGAGCATCCGCCGGGCCAACGCCTCCAGCGCCTCGCCCTGGCGCTCGGCCACCGTCCGCGGGTCCGGCGAGCCGTCGGCGGCGGGTCTCGGTGCGGCCAGCGGGGACAGTGCGGTCATCAGGGTGGCGTGGGCCTCCCGGTCCAGCCACCCCCCGATGGCGTAGCCCTGACCCTGCGCGGACAGCGACAACCGGGTGCGGGTCGGGTCGGTGTCGCGGGGCTTGGGCCCGTCGGGGTCCAGGACCTCCAGGGCGCGCCGCCCCAACTGGTGCACCGCAACCGGGTCGAAGGTGCGTGCCCACCCGGCCAGCCGGGCCTCCAACTCGACGCGATGGGCGTCCGCGTGTGCAGGTACCGCGGCCAGGATGCGCTGGATGACCGCGACATGCTCGGCGGACACCGCATGCTCGGCCACCGCCTGACCTGTCTGCGCCAACACCGCCGGGATCACCTCACCGGTGCTGGTGCGCCCGGGCAACACATCCCGGGCCGCCGCAATCCGCCGTTTGGCCTCGGGACGGGTCAGGTTCTGGGCACATCGCAGCAACTCGACATCGGTGACGAACCCCTCCTTGCCGCCCAGGCCACGAGCGCTGACCTCAGCGACCACCTCCAGCACACCCAGATGGGCGGCGTTGAGCTCCCGGTTGGACTGACCCAAGGCAGCGAGCAGCTCCGCATCGGAGGCCTGCCACCACTCGGTCACACCATTACTGTACTCGAACATTTGTTCGATTACTACTCGTCGGGACCCCTGGTTTGCAGTTGTGAACCGAGGCCGACGTCTCCGCTCTCGCCAGGCCTGCGGACTTCGTTCCCGCTGACGGAAGTGAGCGAGCCGTGCGGCGTCTCTCAAGGACGTTGATCGGGACTTCGGAGCGCTGAGTGTCATCCGGACGGGGCGATTGGCCCGACCACGGTTCCCGGGGCATGATCAGGGTCGTCGGGCCGTTCGCGCCGGCAATCCAGGTGCCGGCGGTGTCAACGACGACGCCGTCGGCGTTGATCGGACACGAGTCAGCCGTATGCCCTGGCGCTCAGCGGGGCTCACAGTCGTCGCGAAGCATCGAGCCACCTGATCCGACGTCTCGCTCATGCAGGTCGGGCGGCTGATCCTCGGCATGCTCACCGCGCCGGCGCGCCGCGGGCCCTGCCTGCGCCACGTTCATGGTGGGGCGCAGTGGACCGCGCCGGAGTAACACCGCGACGACAGCATCGCCCCTGACGTAGTGTCGTGACGCATGCCCCCGCACAACCGCAGCTCCGAACACGTCCAAGCGCAGGGCACCCGGCTCATCGCCCTGCTGAGGTCGCTGACCTACGCCGCGTCGATCACCCCGGTCGGCGTCGCGGCCCTCGCCACGGTAGTAACTCACCCCGACCGCACCGCCCGGCTCTGGGGCCGGCTCGCGCGAGGGACCATCAATCACCGCACCGGAGATCTCGATCGCACGCCGAGCCGCGTCTGGCTGGCGGGGCATGCCGTCATGAGTGTCCTACTCGGACTCGTCGCGTGGATGCTCATCGCGATCGTGGGCCTGATGGTCGCCCGAGGAGCGCTGTACGGATTCGTCGAGGACGGGCCCTACGACCAGGCCTGGGGTGGGCCGACGTTGGGCGGGGGGTGGATCACCCACTTCGCCGTCTCCCTCCCCGTCATGGTGGCGTCCGTGCTCCTGGCCGTTGGCGTCACCGGTCTCCACCAGCGGACAACCCGGCGATCGAGGGCGCCCGGGCTCCGGCCCGGTGACCTGAGCACGGTCGTCGCGCCGCGGTCGAGAGCGGCCCGCAGGTCGCCGGCCAGCCCACGACGGTGACGCCTGGTGCTCGACGACCTCGGCGTCGAGCTGCTCGCCAGTGGCGAAAACACCCGGCTGCGACAACTGCTACGCGCTGACGCTGGCGAAGCGGCTCAAGGCCAGCGATCATCGCCTGATCACGTTCCACCCGCGGATGACATCCCGTATGGAGTGCGCCGACGCGTATGTTCACACCCGGCGTCCCGGAGGACGGAGTTTCGGTCGTCGGTCAGCGTGGGACCAGACAGGCCCCTGGCGGAGCGGCGACGTGGTGGGGGACCATCGGGTCATGACACCGACCGAAGACGAGATCATGCGTCGCCGGGAGTTCCTCGCCGCCGCCCTGGTCGGTCTGACGATCCCGCGCGGCGTCCTCGATTCCGCCGCCCGTCTGGAGCCGACCTCTGCGGCCGGGTCGCTGGCTCGGCAGGTGGCCGAGCTGGAGGAGACGGTACACGCCCGTGCACTGGAGTTCCCCACGACGCCGACCATCGATCAGCTTCCCCGCCTGCTGCGCGACTACGCGGGGTTCCGGCGACTCGCAGGCGCGGTCGGTGATCATCATCGGTTCCGCGTCGAGCACGGGCTCAGCCAACTGTGCGCGTTCGCCGGCGGGAACCTGGCGACCTGGCAGGACTATGACGCGGCCCACGCCTGGTACGGGGCCGGCCTGTTGCACGCCGGGCGTGGCCGGTCCCGGGAGTCCGCGGCGTGGATCGCGGGGCGAAGTACCCTGCTCGCCGTCCACCAGGGTGACGATCGGCAGGTGCTGCACGACGCGGCGTACGCGGTGATGCTGTCCCCGCGAGGGCAGCTCGGCTCGACGCTCGGCAACGCGCTCGCCGCCGCGACACTGGCCCGGATAGGTCACCGGGCAGCCGCGTACCAGGCGCTGGACTGCGCGCGGCGCGCCGTCGACGCGCAGTCCGACCAGGAGACCTTCACCGCCTACTCGATGCCGTGGTACCGTCTCGGCAGGTTCGCCAGCGAGGTCCACACCCGGCTCGGGGACTTCGAGCGAGCGCGCTCCTACCAGGACGAATCGTTGCCGGCCTACCCGCCCGGGGCCGCCACCGACACGACATTCCTGCGGCTGGACGGCGCCGAAGCGATGGCCCGGGAGGGCTACCCCCATGAGGGAGCCGAGCATGCCACCGCTGCCTTGCTTGCCTTGTCTCCGGAGAAGGCCGCTCCGATCCTGGCCGACCGCGCCGAACAGGTGGCCGAGATGATCGACGCGGACGGCTCTCACACCGAGCACCTGCGCAGCATTGTCCGGGACGTACGGCGGAACAAGCGCGACGGCGGCTCGTCCTGAGAATGGATTGGGTGCGGCTCCTCTGAAGTGATGATCATGCAGCTTGTGGGACGGCGTTGTTGGCGTAGCGCGACTGGTGTACGCGCAGCTTCTCCTGGGAGACGTCGTTGGCCGGCCGCGACTGGATCGCCCCGGTGCGGTTGGCGGTGAAGAACGACAGGTCCATCCGCTGCGGGTGCTCGAACAGCCGCCCGCGCAGGTCGGCCATGACCCGGTTGCCCAGCAGCGTGGTCGGGAAGGTCTGGTAGAGGCCGATCAGCGCGGTGACGACCGGCACCGCATGCCACCGACCAACCAGGCGAGCAGCTCGATGTCGACGGCCGCTCCCGTCGACGGGGAACAGCGCCTGATCGAACCTCGCCTTCGTCAGGAACGGGGTGATGATCCCCAGGCCGCTGCTCAGCAGCACCCACACGACGATGATCACCAGGCTCGTGCGGTAGGGCGTGAACAGTGCCCACCCGCCGGCCCGAACCGGTCGGACTCCACGGGCCGAAGGTAAACCGCCGGCGGCCCCACGGCGCGGGAGATCATCTGTGTCGGAGGTGCTCGGAGCGAGTAGCCCCTGATCGTCCCGATCGGGCAGCCTCGGCAGGAGACGCTGCCCACGGATTGGGTCGGAGAGTGCTATAAGGGTAGGCCTTGTCGGGCCCCGGATGTGGCCACGCGGACCCTGTTGGCTAATCTGCGACACGGCTGTCGACCTCCACGCTGTTGATCTTCTGTAATGGCGTGATTCTGTCTGCGGGTGGCCTCCGCTGTTCGCCGGTCGCCCAGAACGCGACGACGAATCCTCACCAGCGCCGCGTGAAGCAAATTAGAAACAGGGTCCACGCGCGCCGCAAATCGCGCGCGAGGGCACAATTCGCGCGCCGTGGGGCACACAATGCGCGCCAGGCTCCGCCAGCTCTGGCCGTCCACGCACGGCTGGCCTCCCCGGGTGGACCGAGGTCACCTCCACCGGCTGTCGCCGCTCGCCGCGGGGCGGGCAACGGGACGCCCGGATGCGGGTGCTGCGCAGTTCCGTCGAGGCCGGGGTCACCCGGCGCGGATCAGCTCCGCTGGACGAACCCCTCCACCCCGTCGAGGATGAGCTCGAGACCGGCCGCGAAGTCTCGCTCCGCATCCGGCCGCTTCTCCTCCGAGGCAAACATCTGCAGCAGCGGGTATTCGCCGGAGGAGAAGATCTTCGTGAGCACCACCTGGTCCTGGCTGTCGAGCCACTCCTCGAGGGTGAGACCTGTCCTGCGCTGCGCCGTCTGCTCGTTCACCAGGTGGAGTGCGGCTCCCCGCGTGTAGCCGTCGACCACACCGATCAGGAACACCATCTGGGAGATCTCCAGCCCGAGCCCGTCCAGACCCTGCAGCGACATCTCCATGCCGCGGACCGCGTTCGGCCCGAGCGGCGGCCTGCTCATCGTCGTCTGCAGGACCCAGAGATGCCGCTGGTACATCTCCCAGTCGGCGTGCGCCGAGGCCCGCAACCTGTCCCGCCAGTGGCGGGGGGCGAGGTCGCGCTCCTCGTGCTCCCCGAGCACGAGGTCGGTCATCAGGTCGACGAGATCGTCCTTGTGCCGCACGTAGCGGTACAGCGACATCGTGCCGGTACCCAGCTCGCCCGCCACCCGACGCATGGTGACGGCATCCAGGCCCTCGCCGTCGGCAATGGCCACCCCAGCTTCGGCGATCCGGCGCAGCGAGAGGCCGGGTCGCCGCCCTCGCGCGACAGACCGGGGCCGGTCCCACAGCAAGGACAGGCCGTCCAATCGTGCGTCGCGATCGCGGTCCGCGCTCTCAGCCATTGCCACGAACGGTACCAGCATGGTACAACGTACGCATAAAGAGTACCACGTACTCATAATCAGGAGGTGAGCATGACGACAGGCGGAGCGGCCATCTGCGCGCGCGAGGTGCGCAAGGCGTACGGGAGCAACTGGGCGCTCGACGGTTTCGACCTGTCGGTGCCTGCCGGCACCGTATGCGGCCTGCTCGGGCCGAACGGAGCCGGCAAGACGACGGCGGTCCGGGTGCTGGCGACGTTGCTGCAGTTCGACTCGGGGTACGTCGAGGTCGCCGGAGTGGACGTGCGCAGCAACCCGCGGCGGGTCCGGGAGAGGATCGGCCTCGTCGCTCAGCAGGCGGCCGTCGATGAGGACCTCAGCGGTCGGGACAACCTCGTGATGTTCGGGCGGCTCTACCACCTCGGCTCGCGACGGTCGAAGGCTCGGGCCGACGAGATGCTAGAGCAGTTCCAGCTCACCGTTGCAGCGGACCGACCCGTGAGCGGCTACTCCGGCGGGATGCGCAGGCGCCTCGACATCGCCGCCAGTCTCATCATCGCGCCGCGCGTGCTGTTCCTCGACGAGCCGTCCACCGGCCTGGACCCGAGGAACCGCAACGAGGTGTGGGACGCCATCCGCCGGTTGGCCGTGCAGGGCACGACAGTGTTGCTGACCACGCAGTACCTCGAGGAGGCCGACCAGCTGGCCGAGCAGATCGCCGTCATTGACGGCGGGCGCGTGATCGCCGAGGGCACCCCGAGCGAGCTGAAGTCGGCCATCGGCGGTGATCAGCTCGACGTCGTCGTCCGGGAAACGGGCCTCCTGTCGAGGACCGTCGACATCGTGGCCAGGGCCGCGACGGCCTCTCCTACCGTCGACGGGGACCGCCGACGGGTCAGCGCCCCGGTGAGCGATCGGGTGCGGGCGCTCACCGACGTCGCCCGCGATCTGGCCGACCAGGGCGTGGAGGTCGAGGACATCGCGGTCCGCAGGCCGAGTCTCGACGAGGTGTTCCTTCGATTGACCGACAGTGCTGACTCGCGGGCTCACTCCGCGCGAGGAGCCGAGGAAGGAGTGTGCGGCTGATGTCCACCACCATGACGACGGATCCGTCGACCGGCACTGGCCTGACGACGAACGGCAACGGCTCGCAGTCGCTGCGCTGGGCCCTGGCCGACTCCTGGACCATCGCCCGGCGCAACTTCATCCACCTGCGGCGGGTGCCCGAGAAGGTCGTCGGCATGGTGCTCGTGCCGATCGTCACCGTTCTACTGTTCGGGTACGTGTTCGGCAACGCCATATCGCTGCCCGGCGGGGGCGACTACCGCGAGTTCCTGCTGCCGGGCATCTTCGCGCAGACGATGATGTTCGGGATCGTCGCCACCGCGTCCACCATCTCCACCGACGCGGCGCGCGGCGTCATGGACCGGTTCCGATCGATGCCGATGTCACGGTCGGCGGTCGTGCTGGGCCAAGCGACGGTGGACCTCGTCAACTCGAAGATCGAAATCGTCGTCATGGTGATCTGCGGGTTATTGATCGGCTGGACGTCACAGGGCTCGCCGGGCGAGACGCTCGGTGCGTTCGGACTGCTGCTGTTGCTGCGGTTCGCGTTCACCTGGGTGGGCCTCTACATCGGGCTGCTGGTGCGCAGTCCCGACAGCGCGGCTCTGTTCATGCCGCTGCTGCTGCCGGTCACGATGATCGCCAACACGTTCGTGCCGACACAGTTCATGCCCTCGGTGCTGGGCACGGTCGCAGAGTGGGACCCGCTGTCGGCCACCGTCGCGGCCATCCGCGACCTCTTCGGCAACCCGACGGCGACCACGGCGGACGTTGCCCTTCCGCTCCAGAACCCGATCCTCGGAGCAGTTGCGTGGCCAATCGTGATCCTGGTCATCTTCGTCCCGCTGACCCTTCGCCGATTCCAGAATCTGAGCCGATGAGAGGAGGCGCCCGCCGCGCGTCAGACTCGGTGCCACGATCCGATTCGGGTGGTGCCGGACACCGGCCGGTCGTCCAGCGACGGGACGCTCAGATCGGTGTCGGCTCTGACCCGAATCCGCGAGTATCCAGCGAGTCGATCTTCGGAGGCTAAGGATGATCTTCGAGTGGGGTGATTCGTGGTGCGGGCAGGGTGGTGGCCCGGTGATCGCGCCGGGTTCGCGGGTTCCGAGTTCTGGTCGGGCTCATTGTGAGCGGGTGGATCAGCACGTGCGGGGAAGTGCTCGTATCCGGGTCAGGATCTGGGTGAGCAGGTGATGGTCGGGAGGCAGGCGCAGACTCAGCGCTCGGGCGTGGCGGATGACGCGGGCGGGGACGCGGATCAGTCGGTGCCGCAGGGTGGCGATCATGGCCTTGCCGCCGCGGACGCCGTGCCCGATCAGGTGCCCGTCTCCTGTGGTGGCGGCGGTGAGCTGGTGGAGCCACCCGGCGATACTCGCGGCGAGCAGCGCACCCCACATCCACACCGTGTTGACCTCGGGATATCCCGACGGTAGATGACGAAGGGCGCCGCCGTCCTTGGCGTCGCGGAACACGTTTTCGATCTCGGTGCGGTGCCGGTACCAGTGCTCGGTCGCGGCGGCTAGCTCTGGTGTGGACACATCCAGGTTGGTCATGATGAACGAGTAGGCATACACGGCGCCGGCGGCGGCGAGCTCGGGCAGCGCCAGGGCGCGCTGGTCGGGGTGCAGGGTGCGGCGGCGCCGCGAGCGGGGATCGCCCGAGACCTGCCCGGCGTCGATGTCGAGGCGGACCCGGCGGATCAGCAGCTGGGTCTTCGCAGGCCACCAGTCGGGGCGGTAGTCGGCCACGGCGACCTGCGCGTCGGTCATGTCGACCGCGTCGGTCCAGTCGGTCTCGGCGAGCCCGTTGAGCATCCGCCACAGCGGGGCGATGCGTTTGGCGCCGATCGCGAACTCGATGCCGGCGAACAGCGCGGCGCGGGCCAGCTCACCGGCGAAGTACCCGGCATCCGCCCGCAACCGGACCTTCCCGGCGCGGGCCTGGACCGGAAGCCCGGCCAACGCCCGACCTAGCAGCGCCGCCGAGTGTGAGCGTGGATCATCGTTGCCGCTCATCAGGTCCGCGGCCAACGCGACGCCGGTCTCGGCCCAGGTCGCCACGTGCGGGCGCCCGACCCGTTGACCCTGATGGTTGTAGGCCACCCCACGTTTCTGCCGGCCGTAGACCTCGACATCGGTGGTGTCCAGGTCGATCGTGGGCGCCTCACACAGCGCCGCGGCCTGTGCCACCGCCATCATGGCCAGCATCGTCGCGGTGACCGCGGCGACCCCGCTTTCCACCGCCTGGAAATGCGCCGGGCCAAACCGCCTGGCCAGCCCCGCGGCGGTGGTCGAGGGCAGCCCCGGCACCGCCGCGAGCAGCTGCCCGGCCTCGTCATCGCGT
>JBOHEP010000442.1:0-3654 GCA_050701075.1 Pseudonocardia sp.
CGCCCCGACCGCGTCACCCTCCGGCCATGGACGCCACCTGGACACTCGCGGTACTCCCGTCCGGAGTAGAGAACTTCATCCCGCTCGCAGACGGACGCGAACCGACTGCCGGCGCTGCGGCCGCCGCCGCCGTTGAAACGCTGTGCAGATGCGCCGCGGCGCTCGGTGAGGCGGGGCGTCAGGAGTACCACCTCACCGTGGAGAACCGCCTCATGATCGTCATGCCCGGCCGCACCACGGCCGGGGCTGTCGATCTTGACGCGCTGCGCGAGACGTGGTTTCCCGTGCGCGGGCTGACCGCTGACCAGCGCCGTTGACACGTAACCGTCAACGACGAGACCGAGGCGGAGCGGCGCCCGGACCTGGCGCGAGGCGGACGCCGGATGCCACCCTGACCGCGGTGCCCACGTCGAGCGATCGGGGGGAAACCGATGGTGTACGAACCTTCCGTGCCGCACCCGCGCACCGGTAGCGCTGGCCGGGCGTACCTGGACGTGCCCTACGCCGAGAAGGACGCCGCGAAGGCGCTCGGTGCCCGCTGGGACCAGACGGCCCGCCGCTGGTACGACCCCCGCCCACCGACGGCCGGGCTCGACCGGTGGGCCGCCCGCCCGGAGGTGCCCGAGCTGCTGCCCGGGGAGGACCGCACGTTCGGGACCGGCCTGTTCGTCGACCTGGTGCCGCGTTCGTGCTGGCTCACGAACGTCCGTTCCTGTGTCTCCGAGCAGGACTGGGAGCGGCTACGCCGCCCGATCCTGCGCCGCGCCGGGCGCCGGTGCGAGGCGTGCGGCGACGGCGAGGACCGCGCCATAGGCCGACGCCTGGAGGTCCACGAGCGCTGGCACTACAACAACGACACCGGCGTGCAGACTCTGCGCCGGCTCATCTGCTTGTGCTCGCCCTGCCACCTCGTCACCCACCTCGGCTACGCCAACGTCACCGGCCGCACCGAGGAAGCTCTCGCGCACCTGCGGCGCGTCAACGGCTGGGACGACGGCAAGACCTACGGACACGTCTACGCGTCGGAGAACCTGTGGACCGAGCGATCCTCGCGGGTGTGGACGCTGGATCTGACCATGCTCACCGACGCCGGCGTGACGGTCGCCCGGCCGAAGAAGGCCGTCGACCGCGCCGTCACCGCAAAGCGCGTGCTGCACCACGTCCGCGAAGCCGCCGCGCCGGTCATCCCCGTCTCGCGAACGCCGCATCAGCCACCGCAGCAGATCCAGCACCAGCCGCCCTCGCCACCACCTGCACCGCCCATCGAGCGTCGCTCCGGATGGTGGGCTCGGATCACCGGCCGGTAGCGCAGGTGGCCTCGCAGTCGCGCCCCGTTAGCGAACCGATCCGATGCCCGGACGCGCGATGACGGCCTTTCCGTTCCCGAGGGTTACGCGAGCCTGGAGGAGCTTGAGCTCGTAGCCGCCTTGCGCGCAGCGATGCTCCACGTCGTCGGCGTCCAAGTAGAACGTCGCCTGGCTGCCGGCGTCGAGAGTGTGAGGGACCTGTGCAGTTCCGGGCACCGGGATCGGTGCGACGAGCGACATCCCGGTAGGGGTCTCCAGCGAGTACCCGGTGACCTGCACGGGGGACCGGCCCGTGTTGTGAGCGGTGATGTGGATCCACCGCCCGCTCAGCCCGCCGACTCCGACGGCCCACCCGGTCTTGAGTCTGACGACAGGACCGGTACGGAACCACGACCACGCCTGCCAGCACAGCGAGATCACCGCCAGGATCAGCGCGAGGATCGACACGACCAGTGTGGGCATCATGCGCGGACGGTACTGGCGGGCACCGACAGCTCCGGCGATCGCGCGGCTTCCTGGGGCCTTGATCGGCAGCGGTCAGTTTCGCGGCTGAGAGTGCGGCAAGCATCGCAACACCGCACCGTCAGCCGTTGGCTCCAGGGTTGGTTACAACCGCTCGTCGGCCACGAGACACGGCGATCTCGCCAGCCTCACTGAGCACCGCCATCGCCCGATGGGCTGTTCCTTCGGAAACGGAGTACCGAGCCGCCAAACTCTTGACCGTCGGCAACTCCGTGCCGGGCGCGAGTGCGCCACACCTTGTGGCGGAGCGCAGGTCGGCCGCGATCTGGCGGTACGGGCTGTCGCTGTAGGGGACGTCGATCGTGGCCGCGGGGAGCGCCGGCGTGCCATCGCCGTTCGACGCGGCAACCGGGAGCACGGGCATGCGGGCGGCCAACGAGCTTGCGGCGCGCTGGTCCGCCTCGGCGACCCACGCGCTGTAGACGCGCAGGGTCGTCGTCCCCCCGCCGCCGTGCCCGAGGCGGCCCGCGACTGTGCGGATGTCGACGCCGGCCGCGATGAGTTCCGTCGCCGAGTAGTGGCGCAGCTGGTGAATGTGCATGTCCCAGCCGAGCCGTTCGCACATGCGCGAGTAGCGCTGAGTAACGGTGTCGGGCTTCATCCACGTGCTGTGGTCCGGCGCGCCGGAGAACACGAAGCTGTCCTCGGCCAGCTCGATACCGAGGCTCGCGCACGTCTGGGCCGCGTGCTGGAGGTACGCGCGCAGGAGCGCGAGGGTCTGCGGGTCCGCGACGATCCGGCGCCGCTGGTGGGTCTTGGTGTCCTTCTCCCACGTCCGGGTGTTGATCTGGGCGACCGCGGTCCGGATGTCGACGACGCCGGTCGAGAAGTCGATGCGGTCCCAGCGCAGGGCACACAGCTCACCCCGACGGGCGCCGGTGGTCATAGCGAGCCAGACGAACATGCCCCAGTCCGGGTCGTTCCAGGCGGAACCGACGATGCGCGCGGCCTGCGTCGGTGATGGTGGCTGCGGGTCGGGCGGAGGCTGGGATGGTGGCTCGGCCTGGCGTACCGGGTTGACGCCGATCCAACGCCAGCGCACAGCGCGGGTGAAGGCGCCATTCAGCACGGTGTGGATCTGTCGCAGGTAGGAGGCGCCGAGCGGCTTGCAGACGTGCCGTCCGCAACGGTGGTCGCACTCGTGCTCGGCGTCGGTGCGGTGGTCGATGCGGGTTCGGCGGTCGCACCGCGCACGGCACCGGCGCAGTTCGGCGTAGTAGGCGTCGAGGGTCTCGCCGTCGATGCGACCGATCGACAGGTCGCCGATCAGCGGACGGATGTAGAGACGGATCAGCCTGTCGTAGCCGTTGCGCGTGGTGTCCTCGATCTTCAGGACGCCCAGGTACCGATCCAGCAGCTGGTTCACGGTCGCACTCGTCCGCGGGTTGCGCCGCTCATCGACCTCGGCGAGCAGTCGAGTGCGAACCCTCTCGGCCTCCTTGGCGGCCTTGGGGCCCGCGGGCACCGTCTCCGTCAGGTAGTGCCGCTTGCCCGAGAGCGGGTCGAGCCCGGCGTACACCCGGACGCGCAGCGCGCCGCCGGATCGTTCCTCGACCTCGCCGCGCGACCTCTTGCGTGACCCCGACCCGGCCGCCATGGGGCCAGAGTAGCAATTCGCTCCCTTTATGGCTCCCAGTGCGGAGCGGAGCGAGTCGATCAACGCTCTGACCTGGTGCCCCCGGCAGGACTCGAACCTGCGACCTAGAGATTAGAAGGCTCTTGCTCTATCCAGCTGAGCTACGAGGGCAGCGCGGTTCACGAAACCGTCCCCCGCGAGCGTAGCTGCCGGGGCAGGCCGGTGGTCCGAGGCCGCCCGGCAATACTC
>JBOHEP010000443.1:0-5973 GCA_050701075.1 Pseudonocardia sp.
CGTCTACTCCTACGAGGGCAAGAAGCTCACCGCCGCCAAGCTGAGCGCGGTCTACGCCGGGCTGGTCGACGCGTACCCGCTGGTGTCGATCGAGGATCCGCTGTCCGAGGACGACTGGGACGGTTGGATGGCGCTCACCGAGTCGCTCGGTGACCGGCTCCAGATCGTCGGCGACGATCTGTTCGTCACCAACCCCGAGCGGCTCGAGGAGGGCATCACGCGGGGGGCGGCGAACGCGCTGCTGGTGAAGGTCAACCAGATCGGTACCCTGTCCGAGACCCTCGACGCGGTCACGATGGCACACACCGCGGGCTACCGCTGCATGATGAGCCACCGTTCCGGCGAGACCGAGGACACCACGATCGCCGACCTCGCCGTGGCCACCGGTTGCGGCCAGATCAAGACCGGCGCTCCGGCCCGCTCCGAGCGCGTGGCCAAGTACAACCAGCTGCTACGGATCGAGGAGGCCCTGGGCGACGCCGCGCGCTACGCCGGCGACCTCGCGTTCGCCCGCTTGACCCTCCCGGCCGGCCCCGATGCCTGATCCCCAGCCCTGCGGGTCGGGGTGGTGGCCCGGCAGCTGCGGACCGGACGGCTGAGCGGCGCCGTGGCCGATGAACGCACCCGCGGGCCGAGTGAGCGCGGCCGCTCAGCTGCTCGCCCGCGGCCCGCCGCCTCGTCGGGACACCGCGGCCGGGAACGGCGGCTGACCCGGTTCCGGTCCCGCGCGGGCGGAGTCGTGGCGGCCACCAGCGAGTTGCTCGGATTGTCGTCCACCCGCCGGGCCGTCATCCTCGCGCTGGTGGTGTGCGCGCTCGCGCTGACCGTTGCCGTGCCGCTCCGCAACTACGTGGCTCAGCGTCAGGAGTTGGCTGCGGTGTCCGAGCAGCAGCGGGCCCTGACCGACGCGGTCGAGGAGCTGACCCGGGATCGGGCCAGACTCACCGACCCGGCCGAGACCGCGGCGCAGGCCCGCTCGCGACTCGGCTACGTCTCGCCCGGAGAGGTGCCCTACGTGGTGCAGCTGCCGCAGTCCGCCGACACCGATACCGCCCTCGACCCCTCCGACGGCGTGGCCTGGTATCGACGGCTGTGGAACGAGGTTGCGGCCGGCCGGCAGTGACGATCTCCGACGCCGACGCGGCGGCCGTCACCGCCCAGCTCGGGCGCCCGCCCCGCGGGGTCCGCGAGATCGCGCACCGGTGCCCCTGTGGTCTGCCGGCGGTGGTGCAGACCGCGCCCCGGCTGACGGACGGCACACCGTTCCCGACGCTGTACTACCTCACCTGCTCGCGGCTTGCCTCGCGGCTCAGCGGGTTGGAGGCGGCCGGGCGGATGCGTGAGATGACCGAACGTCTCAACGCCGATCCAGAGCTGGGCGCGGCTTATCGGCGGGCGCACGAGGCGTACCTGGCCGAGCGAGACGCGATCGAGTCGCTGGGCACCTGCGTGAGTGCCGGGGGGATGCCCGACCGGGTGAAGTGCCTGCACGTGCATGCCGCGCACGCCCTGGCCCGTGGCCCAGGGGTCAACCCCTTCGGCGACGAGGCGCTGGCCGAGGTGGGCCCATGGTGGCTCCCCGGCCCCTGCGCCCCCTAACCACCCCGCGAGTTGCGCATTCCGACACGGCGAGTTGCGCATTCCGACACGGCGAGTTGCGCATTCCGACACGGCGAGTTGCGCATTCCGACACGGCGAGTTGCGCATCTCGACACGGCGAGTTGCGCATCTCAGCACGGTGAGTTGCGCATCTCGGCACGACCGAGATGCGCATTGTGGATCGGAGCGCCTGCTCCAGCCTGATCGAGCCTGGCCTCGGCAGGGCGTCGCGCGCACATGGCAGTACCGAGCTGTCGGCGCCAGGGCCGACCGGCGAATTCGCCGTGCTGAACGCGCAACTCGCCGTGCTGAACGCGCAACTCGCCGTGCCGGGATGCACAACTCGCCGTGCCGGGATGCGCAACTCGCCGTGCCAGGATGCACAACTCGCGGTGCTGGATCGGCGAACTCAGCGTGTCGAGATGCGCAACTCGCCGTGCTGGAACGCGCAACTCGCTGTGCCGCGCGGTTCCACCTGTGGCTCCCGCGTACCGTGACTGGGATCCTGGCACGAACCTGAACGAGGAGGACGCATGTCCCGGGTTGCCGCTATCGACTGCGGGACGAACTCGATCCGCCTGCTCGTCGCGGACGTGACCACCGCGAGCGGTGGATCGGTGGCGGTGCGCGACGTCCATCGAGAGATGCGCATCGTCCGGCTCGGCCAGGGTGTCGACGCGACCGGAATGCTCGCCGCGGAGGCTCTGGAACGTACCCGCGTCGCACTCGTCGACTACACGGCGGTGCTGCGTCGCCTCGGCGCCGAACGGGTCCGCATGGTCGCCACGTCGGCCACCCGGGACGCGCGCAATCGCGAGGACTTCTTCGGCATGGTCCGCACGACGCTCGGCACCGACGCCGAAGTGATCTCCGGTGGCGAGGAGGCGAGCCTGGGGTTCGTCGGCGCGGTGGGCGATCTGGATCCGGATGATGGTCCGTTCGTGGTCGTGGACATCGGTGGCGGTTCCACCGAGCTGGTCGTCGGGTCGCTCGAGAACGGCGCAGCCTCGGTGCGCGCTGCGCGGTCGGTCGACATCGGCAGCGTTCGCATCACCGAGCGCTGCCTGTCCGGAGACCCGCCGGCAGCCGAGGAGATCGCGACCGCCCGCCGGGTGACCGCTGGGATCCTGGCCGACGCCTTCGCGGCGGTCCCGGTCCAGGGCGTGCGCACCTGGGTCGGAGTGGCGGGCACGATCACCACCCTCTCGGCGGTGGCGCTGGATCTTCCGGTCTATGACGCCGACGTGGTGCACCTCTCCCGGCTCTCCCGCGACGACCTGCACCGGGTGGCCGGCGAGCTGCTCGGCATGTCGCGCGCGCAGCGGTCGGAGCGGGGTGCGATCCATCCCGGCCGCGTCGACGTCATCGGCGGTGGAGCCCTGATCGCCGAGATGCTGGCCGAGGAGCTGTCCGCGCGCGCCGGAATCACCGAGCTGGTGGTCAGCGAGCACGACATCCTCGACGGGATCGCCCGCTCGATCGCGTGATGTCCCCCGAGCCGGCCGGATCGTGGCCGTCGCGCTGGTCGCCGACGTCGACAACAGCCGGCCCGGCCATGGCCGAGCTGGACACCGCGGTAGCCGATTGCCGGGCCTGTCCGCGGCTGGTCGCATGGCGGGAGCTGGTGGCGCGGGAGAAGCGGGCGGCGTTCCGCGACCAGGAGTACTGGGGACGTCCGGTGCCCGGCTTCGGCCCCGCCGATGCAGCGCTGCTGATAGTCGGGCTGGCCCCGGCCGCGCACGGTGGGAACCGGACGGGCCGGATGTTCACCGGCGACCGCAGCGGTGACGTGCTCTACGCGGCGCTGCACGCCGTCGGCCTGGGCAACCAGCCCACCTCGGTGCACGCCGACGACGGGCTGGCCCTGCGCGGTACCCGGATCACCGCTCCCGTGCACTGCGCCCCACCGGACAACAAACCGACCCCCGCCGAGCGTGATGCCTGCGGTGCATGGCTGCGAACAGAGCTCGCTCTGCTCATCCCGACGCTGCGGGCGGTGGTGGTGCTCGGCGGTTTCGGCTGGCAGGCGCTGCTGCCGGTGCTTGCCGGCGCGGGATGGGCGGTGCCGCGGCCGCGGCCCAGGTTCGGACATGGCGCACACGTGGAGTTGGCGGGTTCGCGGCCGTTGCATCTGTTCGGCAGCTACCACGTCAGCCAGCAGAACACATTCACCGGTCGGCTGACCCCGGAGATGCTGGAGACCGTGCTCGCCGCGGCGGCCCGCGTGGCCGGGCTGTCCGTTGGCTGAGGGACAGTTCTGCTGCGCGGTCACGCTGGCCGCCGCGGGGGAGGACGTCTGACGCCACGCCGTCAGTCATGGTCGAGGGTGGCGCGGACGGGCAGGTGCCATGACTGCGGATGCCCTTCCCGCTCGCGCTGCATGACTATCCCTCGACACGTTGCTCACAGGCATTGGCGCCTGATTGCCCGCTATGGGCGCGCTTCGATCTCCTGAGCCTCCCGGGTTGCACCTGCGGACGTCTCGACATGTCCCCTGGAACCGTAGCCAGCATCACCGACAGGAGAGGGTTGCGGGACGCTCGCCGGTGAAAATATGAGGCCATGGCGCGCAGCGCGAGGATCGTCGTCGTCGGTGGCGGCTATGTCGGGATGTACGCCGCGCTACGGTTGCAGAAGAAACTCCGCCGGGGCGAAGCCTCGGTCACAGTGATCGACCCGCAGTCACACATGACCTACCAGCCGTTCCTCCCGGAGGCAGCGGCCGGCTCGATCGAACCGCGGCACGTGGTGGTACCGCTGCGCAAGGTGCTCAAGAGTTGCCACCACCTGACCGGCCGCGTCACCGCGATCGACCATGCGTCGCGGGAGGTCACCGTCGAACTCGCCGCCGGACATGTGACGACCATCGGCTACGACATGCTCGTCGTCGCCCCCGGATCGGTGGCCCGCACCCTACCCATTCCAGGGCTGGCCGAGTGCGGCATCGCTTTCAAGACCGTCGGCGAGGCCATCTACCTGCGAAATCACGTGCTCTCCCGGCTCGACGCCGCCGCCACAACGATCGATCCGGCCCTGCGCCGTCGGCTGCTCACCTTCCTCGTCGTAGGTGGCGGGTACGCCGGCGTCGAGGCGCTGGCCGAGCTCGCCGACATGGCCCGCTACGCCACCCGTTACCACGAGAACATCGAGCCCGACGACCTGCGATGGGTGCTCGTCGAGGCATCCGGGCGGATCATGCCCGAGGTCGGCCAACGGCTGGGCCTCTACACCGTGGAACGGCTCCTGGACGCCGGCATCGAGATTTTCCTCGACACCCGGGTGACGACCATGAAGGGTGGCCACGTCGTGCTCGACGACGGCACCGAGTTCGACACCGACACGATCGTCTGGACCGCCGGGGTCAAACCCAATCCGATGCTGGAGCACACCGACCTGCCACGCGATACCCGCGGTCGGGTCGAGTGCACCGCCGAGCTGCAGGTGCTCGGCCATCCCGAGGTGTTCAGTGCGGGCGACTGCGCCTCGGTGCCCGATCTGTCCAAGGACGACCCCGAGGCGCGGACCAGCCCCTCAGCGCAGCACGCCGTCCGACAGGCGAGGGTGTTGGCCGACAACATTGTGGCCCATCTTCGCGGCCGGACGCTCACGCCGTACAAGCACGCCTATGCCGGATCGGTGGCGAGTCTCGGGCTGTACAAGGGCGTCGCGGAGATCTACGGAGTCAAGCTGCGCGGGGTCGTCGCCTGGTTCATGCATCGCACCTACCACGTCAGCCGGATGCCCACCTGGAACCGGCGGATCCGCATCGTCTTCGACTGGACGGGTGCACTGTTCATGGGGCGGGAGGTGGTCGCACTCGGTCAGATCAACGACCCGAGGGCGGACTTCAACCGGGTGGTCGGCAAACCCGACGCCGCTGGGGAGGCCCGCGGCCAGTCGTGAACCGGCGCCCGATGCTCCGCCGAACGAGTGTGCGGTGGTGGGTCCACGCCGAACGCCCTGAGCGGGTAGGTGGGGAGCGGCAGGGCCGTAGGCTGGCGCGGCGCCCCCGTAGCCCAACCGGCAGAGGCAGGCCCCTTAAAAGGGTCCCAGTGTGGGTTCGACCCCCACCGGGGGCACGTTCTGCATCCACACAACCGGCCTGGTCTGGCGGTGTTTCGGGGCCGGCGGCGGTGCGGCTTGAGGCCAAACGCCCGCCAGAACCGCCCGACCGTGGAACGCGACAAGCCGGACTCGGCCGCCATCGACGCTTGCGGCCGGTAAGTGGTGTCCTTCGGCGTGCGCTCCAGCGTTGCGACGACCACCGCCTCGATCTGCTCATCGGCGATGCTGCGCGGACCACTCAGACGAGGCTCGTCCAGTCGCTTGTCCCACGAACCGCCGCCGCCACTTGACACGCCTGCGCACTACCGA
>JBOHEP010000444.1:0-16354 GCA_050701075.1 Pseudonocardia sp.
GCGGCCAAATCCTCCAGGTCGGCGTCGGGATCATGAGCCATCGCGGTGTCGGGCTTGGCCCGGAAGTTCTGCACGATCACTTCCTGGACGTGCCCGTGCGCGCGCGCCGCCGCCCGGATCGCGAAGATCGACTCGGCCCGCTCGGCCCGGTTCTCGCCGATCCCGATCAGGATCCCGGTCGTGAACGGGACGCCGACCCGCCCGGCGTCGGTCAGGCATCGCAACCGGACCGCGGGCTCCTTGTCCGGGCTGGCGTAGTGCGGGCCCCCGGGCTCGGACCACAGCCGGGTGGCCGTGGTCTCCAGCATCATCCCCATGCTCGGCGCCACCGGCTTGAGCCGGGTGAGCTCGGCCCAGCTGAGCACTCCGGGATTGAGGTGCGGCAACAGCCCGGTCTCCTCCAGAACCGCGATCGCACAGGCCCGCAGGTAGTCCAGCGTGGACCCGTAGCCCCGGGCGTCGAGCCAGTCCCTGGCCGCCGGCCAGCGCTCCTCGGGCCGGTCGCCGAGGGTGAACAATGCCTCCTTGCATCCCGCTGCCGCGCCCGCGCGGGCAATCTCCAGCACCTCGTCGCGCTCCAGGAACGCCGCGGGCAGCCGGTGCGGCACGGTGGCGAAGGTGCAGTAATGGCAGCGGTCCCGACACAGGCGGGTGAGCGGGATGAACACCTTGCGCGAGTACGTCACCACACCCGGGCGACCCGCCGCGACCAGGCCCGCGTCCCGAACCCGGGCGGACGCGGTGAGGAGCTCGTCGAGTTGTGGCCCGCGGGCGGCCAGGAGCACCGCGGCCTCGGCCACGTCGAGCGCGACGCCCTCACGCACCCGACGCAGGGCCCGGCGCAACGCCGATGCGGACGGGACGGGCTCGGGCGACAGGTCGGCCATACCTGCACAGTAGGTCGCGACGGACGGGTGGGTCGCGACGGACGGGTGGGTCGCGGCGGACGGGAGGTCGCGGCGGCCGGGGTCGTCCGATATCCGCCAGGGCTTCACGCGCAGTTGGAGCCGGGCAGTGGGGTCAGGGACTGGTTCACGGCCCATTGCCCGCCCTCCAGCTCACGGAACCCGTCGGTGATCGTCGGGGTGCCGTCGACGCGCGCACCCCGACGCAGCACCTCGACCAGCTCGGCGTCCGCAACCGGCGCGGTCCGGACGTTCAGCTCGTCGACCGCCACCTCCAGCTGGCAGCCGGTGGAACCATCCGCTGGATATGCCTGCAGTTCGTCGGCAGCATCCCGGTGGATCAGCGCCACGATTGCGAGGACCACCCCGGAAACGATGACGAACAACCAACCCTTGAACGTCGCCGAATCCGGCTTCTTGATTTTGATGAGCCTGGCCATCGATCGATCTCCCCCGCCGGTTGTCCGCTCACGGTAGCTCAGCCGCACCGCGGATCACACCGACACCGGCGGTAGGCGGCCTCCGGCGGCTTCCCCACCGGCTCAGTTCAGCCGCGGGCCTTCCGCAGGTTCTCGTCCAGCGATGCGAGGAAGTCCTCGGTGGTCTGGTACGGCGCATCCTTGTCGATCAGCAGGGCGAGGTCCTTGGTCATCAAGCCGGCTTCGACGGTCTTGATCACCACGTCCTCCAGCACGCCGGCGAACTCGATCAGTTCGGGGTTGGAGTCCAGGTTGCCGCGGTGAGCCAGCGCGCGCGTCCATGCGTAGATCGACGCGATCGGGTTGGTCGAGGTCGGCTTGCCGGCCTGGTGCTGGCGGAAGTGGCGGGTGACGGTGCCGTGCGCGGCCTCGGCCTCCACCGTGCTGCCGTCCGGGGTGGCGAGCACCGAGGTCATCAGGCCGAGCGAGCCGAAGCCCTGCGCGACGGTGTCGGACTGGACGTCGCCGTCGTAGTTCTTGCAGGCCCATACGTAGCCGCCCTCCCACTTCAGCGCGGCGGCGACCATGTCGTCGATCAGCCGATGCTCGTAGGTGATGCCGGCCTCGTCGAACTTCGCAGCGAACTCCGAGGAGAAGACCTCGGCGAACAGGTCCTTGAACCGGCCGTCGTAGGCCTTGAGGATCGTGTTCTTGGTCGACAGGTACACCGGGTAGCCACGGTTGAGGCCGTAGTTCAGCGATGCGCGGGCGAAGTCGCGGATCGAGTCGTCGAGGTTGTACATCGCGAGCGCCACACCCGCGCCGGGCGCCTGGAACACCACGTGCTCGATCGGCGTGGAACCGTCCTCCGGGGTGAAGGTGAGGGTGAGCGTGCCCTCGCCGGGGAAGCGGAAGTCGGTGGCGCGGTACTGGTCACCGAACGCGTGGCGGCCGACGATGATCGGCTTGGTCCAGCCCGGCACCAGACGCGGGATGTTGGAGACGATGATCGGCTCGCGGAAGATGACGCCGCCGAGGATGTTGCGGATCGTGCCGTTCGGGGAGCGGTACATCCGCTTCAGACCGAACTCCTCGACGCGGGCCTCGTCCGGGGTGATGGTGGCGCACTTGACGCCGACACCGTGGCGCTTGATCGCCTCGGCCGCGTCGACCGTGATCTGGTCGTCGGTCTTGTCCCGGGAGGAGATGCCGAGGTCGTAGTACTCGAGGTTCACGTCGAGGTACGGGTGGATCAGCTTGTCCTTGATGAACTGCCAGATGATCCGGGTCATCTCGTCGCCGTCGAGCTCGACTACGGTGCCCTCTACCTTGATCTTCGCCATGTCGGCCGGGCGCTCCTCTCACCGTGCAGTTGTCCCACCCGTACCTATCCGGTACGAGCGTACTGTCAGCCGCCCGGAATCACGCCGATCGGCCGATGGGGAGATGAGCGTTGGGGACCAAGGCCTGCTCCGCGTACTCGTCGAGCTCCACCACGGTGGCCCCCGCAGCTGCGAGCAGTTCGATCCCCTGCACATCCGTGACGAACAGGCTCGGCTCACGCCAGGCGGTGACGACGCGCGGAATCCCGGCGTGAAGGATGAGCTGCGCGCAGGGCCGAGGACGCGAGGCACGCCGGGAGCACGGCTCCAGAGTGCTGTAGATCGTTGCGGTGCCAAGTCGCACATCGTCCATGCCGACCTTCAGAAGTGCCGACTCCTCCGCGTGGACCTTGTCGTCGGTCTCCCGCGAGAATCCCCGCGAGATCTCCTCGCCGTCGGATCCGACGACGACCGCACCGACCGAGTACGCGGTTTCGCTTCTCGGGCACATCCGGGACAGTTGCAGGGCAAGGGTCATCCAACGGTCGTCGTCGTACTCCGCCACCCGGCCGATCGTGCCGCTCACTCGTTCACTCTCCAGATCGAAGCTCGGCATTAGCACCATCTGAAACTACTTGCGTCCGGCCGTAAAGTGGCCAGACGTGCTCGCGCCCTACCCACAGCTGGTCCGCGCCGGGTTCCTGCGCCACGCGAGCTACCCGCAGGCCAGCCTCGCCGGCCTCACCACGAACGTCGTGTTCGGGCTGATCAAGGTGGCGGTGCTGGTCGCCGTACTCGCTGAGCGCGGCACGGTCGCGGGCTATGACGTCTCGACCGCCGTCACCTACGTCTGGATCGGACAGGGGCTGCTGTCGGTGGTGCTGCTGTGGGGCGACAACGAGCTCTCCCGACGCATCCGCACCGGCGATGTCGTGGTCGACCTCGGGCGGCCGTGGGATCTGTACCCGGCGCTCCTCGCCAATGACCTCGGTCGCGCCGGCTACGCCATGGGCATCCGGATGGTTCCGCCGGTGCTCGTCGGCGTGCTGTTCTTCCCGTTCCGCTGGCCGGAGCGGCCGCTGACCTGGCTGCTGTTCGCCGCGTCTGTGCTGTTGGCGGTCGTGGTGAGCTTCGGCATCCGCTTCCTGCTCAACGCCAGCGCGTTCTGGTTGCTCGACGCGCGCGGCGTGATCGGGCTCTGGGGTGTGGCGGGCGGCGTACTCAGCGGGCTGCTGCTGCCACTGGCGTGGTTCCCGCAGTGGGCGCAGGACGTGCTGTGGTGGACACCGTTCCCGGCACTGTTCCAGGTCCCGATCGACGTCTTCATCGAGCGGGGTGACCCACTCGCGCTGCTGGCCCACCAGCTCGGATGGGCGGTCGTGCTGCTGGGGGTGGGGCGGGTGGTGCTCGCCCGCGGGTCGCGGCGCCTGGTGGTACAGGGTGGGTGAGACCTGCTTGCCGGGTCGAACAGGCAGCGCCGCGGCCATCACCACCGCCGGCGTCTACCGGCGGATCTTGGCCTCCCGGATCCGCTGCCAGCTCGCCTATCCCGCCTCCTTCACCCTCGACGTGCTCGCCCAGGTGCTCGGCCAAGGCGTCGAGCTGGTCACGATCCTCGTGGTGTTCACGCAGGTACAGTCACTCGGCGGCTTCCGGGCGGGCGAGGTCGTGCTGCTGTACGGATTGGCCTCGGTGGCCTTCGGGCTGGCCTCGCTCGCCGTCGCGCAGGTGGAGGAGCTGCCCGAGTTCATCCGCAGCGGCGAGTTCGACGTGCTGCTCCTGCGGCCGCTGGGATCACTCGCCCAGCTGCTCAGCGCGGACATCTCGCTCAAGCGGATCGGTCGGGTCGTCACCGGGCTGGTGGTGCTCGGCGTCGCGGTCACGGGCGCGGACATCGACTGGGACCCGGGCCGGGTCGTGCTGCTGGTGACGACACCACTGGTCGGCGCGGTGATCCTCGGGTCGGTCTGGATCGGCTTCAGCGCGGTGACGTTCTGGCTGGTGGACGCCCGCGAGATGGCCAACGCCTTCACCTACGGTTCGAACTACTCCACCTCCTACCCGATCACGATCTACGGGCCGTGGCTGCGCCGGCTGATCTGCTTCCTCATCCCGTCGGCGTTCGTCGCCTACTTCCCCGCACTCGCCCTGCTCGACAGACCCGACCCGCTCGGGCTACCGGCGGGCTTGCGCTGGAGCTCGCCGGTGGTCGCGGTGCTGACCGTCGCCGCGGCCGCGCTGGTCTGGCAGGCCGGGGTGCGACACTACCAGGGGACAGGATCATGACCCCCCGCGAGTTGCGCAAACCGGCACGGCGAGTTGCGCGTTCCGGCACGGCGAGTTGCGCAAACCGGCCCGAACGCCTGCGAAGCGAGAAATGAACACATCTCAGATCATCGAGACCGACGCGCTGCGCCGGGAGTTCCTGGTCGGCACCCGGCTGCGGCGCACCCGGGTGGTGGCCGTCGACGACGTCACGCTCACGGTGGCACGTGGCGAAGCCGTGGGCTTCCTCGGACCCAACGGCGCCGGCAAGTCGACCACGATCAAGATGCTCACCGGAGTGCTCGTTCCGACCGCCGGGCATGCGCGGGTGTGTGGGTTGGACCCGGCGCGCCGGCGCCGTGAGCTGGCCCGGCGGATCGGGGTCGTGTTCGGCCAACGCAGCCAGCTGTGGTGGGACCTCCCACTCACCGAGAGCTTCGACCTGCACGCGGCGATCCACCGGGTGCCCGCGCAGGTCTACCGGGCGCGGCGGGCGGAGTGCATCGAGCTGCTCGGGATGGCCGCGTTCCTCCAGACTCCCGTGCGGCAGCTCTCCCTGGGTCAGCGGATGCGCGGCGAGGTCACCGCGGCGCTGCTGCACGGCCCGGAGCTGCTGGTCCTCGACGAGCCGACGATCGGGTTGGACCTGACCAGCAAGGAACGCCTGCGCCGGTTCCTCGCCGAGGTCAACGCACGCGGCGACGTCACCCTGCTGCTCACCACCCACGACCTGCCCGATGTGGAGCGGCTCTGCCGGCGGGTCGTGGTGATCGACCGCGGCCGGGTGCTGGTCGATGACGACCTGGCCGCGCTGCGCCGGCGCTCCGGTGGGACCCGCGAGCTCGTCGTCGAACTCGTCGAACCGGGGCCGGCACTGACGGGTCTGGCCGGAGTGCACCACGTCGCCGTCGAGGCCGGCGGGCTGCGCCAGCGCCTGCGGTTCGCACCGTCGGCGACCACCGCCGCCGAGCTGATCGCCGAGGTCAGCCAGCTGGTGGAGATCCGCGACCTGACGGTGGTGGAACCCTCCATCGAGGACCTTGTGCGCACCCTCTACGCCCGCTGACGCCCCGGGTCTGCCTGCCGGAAGATCCACGCCAGCCTGCGGAGCACGGTGCGGGACCCGGTCCGTCGGGTGGACGCCGCCTCGACCGCTTCGGCCAGCGTCCGATCCGGACACCGCACGCCGGCCCGGCACGGCACGGACCTGCAGCCAGATGCGTGGCGAGCATCCCGTTCACGGCTACTCCCCGGTCACACAGCAAAAACGCTCACGCGAAGGTAATCGCGCCCCGGGTGATCGACATCGCGAGCACGATGGTCACAAGCCCGAATCCACAGTAGCAGAGCAGGTCGATCATCCGGCTACGGATCACGAGCAGGCCGACGCGATCATCCGGGAGCACCGCCCGCAGCGCGGCCGCGACGAGCAACGCCCCGCCGAGCAACGCGGCCCCTTCACGCCAGTGCTGGGTGAGTACCCGGAGCAAGCCCACCGCAGCGATCGCCAACACCAGCGCCGCCGGTGCCCACACCGGAAGCCGCGACCGCAGGTCCCGCCCGACCACCGGCTCAGCCCCAGCGTTCCTGCTCGGCTGCTTCCACCACGTTCGTCAGCAACATCCCCCTGGTCATCGGACCCACCCCACCAGGCATCGGCGCGAGCAGCCCGGCAACCTCGACCACCTCCGGTGCGACATCGCCGACGAGGCCGATATCCGTGTGGCTCACCCCCACGTCGAGCACGGTGGCGCCCGGGCGCACCATGTCAGCGGTGATCAACCCGCTGACGCCGGCCGCGGCGATCACCACATCGGCGCGGCGCACCTCCGCGGCCAGGTCGCGGGTGCCCGTATGGCACAGCGTCACGGTGGCGTTCTCACTCCTGCGGCTGAGCAGCAGACCGAGTGGGCGACCGACGGTCACCCCGCGACCGACCACGGTGACCCGGGCGCCCGCGAGCTCGACGCCGTAGCGACGACACAGCTCCACGATGCCCCGCGGCGTGCACGGCAGCGGGCCGGGCTCGCCGAGCACGAGGCGGCCCAGGTTCACCGGGTGCAGACCGTCGGCGTCCTTCGCCGGGTCGATCCGCTCCAGCGCCGCGCCCGAGTCCAGGCCCGTCGGCAGCGGGAGCTGCACGATGAACCCGGTGCACGCGGGATCGTCGTTCAGCTCGTCGACGGCCCTTTCGACGTCGGCCTGGGTGGTGTCCCCGGGCAGCTCCTTCTGGACTGAGGTGATCCCCACCTTGGCGCAGTCGCGGTGCTTGGCGCGGACGTAGGAGCGCGATCCCGGGTCGTCACCGACCAGCAGCGTGCCGAGGCCGGGGGGGGCGCCTCCCTCGGCCAGCTTCTCGATCCGACCACCGAGCTCGACCAGCATCGAACCGAGGGTGGCTCTGCCGTCCATCACCGTCGCCGTCACCGGGCCATCCTTGCAGCCCGATGCGTCGGCCGGTTCGCGGTCGGGCACCCTGCTCGGTGCGTGGAGGTGGTGCCGGGGGATCCGGTGGGCGGACGGTATCGAGCGTTTGATCGACATTAGGGAACCATCAGCCGTGCCGTGTGCGGTTCCGGGTTCCCAACCGATGATCTGCGGCACCACCGGAGGTGGGGTGACCTTGCCGGAGCCACGGTGACCTGCCGGAGCCCGGGGTGACCTGCCGGAGCCGGGGTGACCTGCCGGAGCCGGGGTGACCTGCCGGGCCGGGGGTGACCTGCCGGGCCGGGGTGACCTGCCGGGCCGGGGTGACCTGCCGGAGCCGGGTGTGACCTGCCGGAGCCGGGGGAAGACCGTCAAGATCAACGCTTCGGTCCGGGGAGCCGCCTGGAACGCGGCTCCGTGTTCCCGTTCAACGGTCATGAAGCTGGCGGTGTGATCCGGACCCGATGAACGTATGCGGCGCTGTACCAGCCGATCGGAGGGGTTCACGTGTCGGTGAGTACCCGATCTCCTGAGGTCCCGCTGCACCCCGCCGCGGGCCTCTGTATATCCGGACCTGAGTACCTCATCGGAAGTCGCGGGACTTGACCGCCACCGTGAGCACCAGCCGCTGCAGCCGGTCGGCCACCAGGTTGAGCACCCCCTCCGGGCTGCACTCCAGGCGGCCCCGCACCAGCAGCGCCGCGCTACCGATCGCCACCGTGCGATAGCGCACCCACAGCCCCTCCGAGCAGGTGACGTTGAGCATCCCGCTCTCGTCCTCCAGGTTCAGGAACGTCACCCCTCGTGCGGTTGCCGGGCGCTGCCGATGCGTCACGAGACCCCCGACCAACACCCGCGGTGGGTGTTGCTCCGGATCCCCGACGGGGATCTCGAGGCCGATCGCGCCCAACCCGTCGATGCGCACCGCGCCCAGCTCGTCGAGCCGCTCTCGCAGATGCTGGATCGGATGACTGTCCGGCGAGACCCCGGTGGCCCACACGTCGGCCACCGTGAGCTCGGCAGCGGTCATTCCCGGCAACGCGGGCGCCTCCAGCCCGACCGCCGTGCCAGGAAGCTGGCCGGGCCGCACCGAGGCGACCACCCCCGCTGCCCACAACGCCGAGCGACGGTCCACCCCGAAACAGCCGAACGCACCCGCCGTGGCCAGCGCCTCGGCGTGGCGCACGGTGAGCTGCACCCGTCGGGCCAGGTCGGCCAGGTCCCTGAAGGGACCAGCACGACCTCGTTCCGCATCGATCTTTTCGGCGAGCCCGTCGCCGATCGAGCGCACCTCCGCCAGGCCCAGTCGGATCGCCTGCCCGCCCGTGCTGCGGGTGTCGGGCTGGAGCACCGCACCCGCCGCGCCGAGATTGACGTCCGGGCCACGCACCAGCACCCCGTGCCGCCGCGCGTCGGCGACCAGCGACTGCGGGGAGTAGAACCCCATCGGGTGGGAGTTCAACAGCGCGGCGCAGAAGGCCGCCGGGTAGTACCGCTTGAACCAGGCGCTGTAGTAGACCAGCGACGCGAAGCTGATCGAGTGGCTCTCCGGGAAGCCGAAGTTCGCGAAGGCCAGCATCTTGGCGAAGATCTTCTCCGCCAAGCCGCCCGAGATCCCGTTGGCCGCCATGCCCGTGAAGAAACGCTCGCGCAGCCGCTCCATCTTCTCCTCCGACCGCTTGGCGCCCATCGCCCGGCGCAGCTCGTCGGCGTCGGCGGCGGAGAAACCGGCCACGTCCACCGCGACCTGCATGAGCTGCTCCTGGAACAGCGGAACGCCGAGGGTCTTGTCGAGAGCGTTGCGCAGCAGCGGGTGGTCGTGCTCCCACTCCTCGAGCCCGTTACGCCGGCGGAGGTAGGGATGCACCGAACCCCCCTGGATGGGGCCGGGCCGGATGAGCGCGACCTCCACGACCAGGTCGTAGAACGTCCGCGGTTTGAGCCGGGGCAGGGTGGCCATCTGCGCCCGGGACTCCACCTGGAACACCCCGACCGAATCCGCGCGCTGCAACATCGCGTAGACCTCGGGATCGGTGGGTGCCAGCTCGTGCAACTCGACCGTGCGTTCGTGGTGCTCGGCGACCAGATCGATCATCAGATGCAGAGCGGTGAGCATGCCCAGGCCGAGCAGGTCGAACTTGACCAGCCCGGCCGCCGCGCAGTCGTCCTTGTCCCACTGCACGACCGTGCGCCCCGGCATGCGGGCCCACTCCACAGGCACCACCTCGGAGACCGGGCGGTCGCAGATCACCATGCCGCCCGAATGGATGCCGAGGTGGCGCGGGAAGCCGAGCAGCTCATCAGCCAGCGTCGTCACGAGCTCGGGCATTCCGGCCGGCGCCATCGCCGAGGTCTGTGCCGATGTCTCGCCGCTGGGAGCGGGGCTCAGGCCGTGCCAGCGCTCGATCTGCTTGCTCCACGCGTCCTGCTGCCCAGGTGAGAACCCGAGCGCCTTAGCCATGTCGCGCACCGCCGAACGCGGCCGATAGGTGATCACATTGGCCACCTGGGCAGCGCAGCCCCGGCCGTAGCGGCCGTAGACGTACTGGATGACCTCCTCGCGGCGGCCGGACTCGATGTCCAGGTCGATGTCGGGGTAGCCGTCGCGGGCCGGGGACAGGAACCGCTCGAACAGCAGCCGGTGGGCGACCGCGTCGACATTGGTGATGCCGAGGGCGTAGCAGACCGCGGAGTTCGCCGCCGAACCCCGACCCTGACAGAGGATGTCCGACCGGCGGCAGAACTCGACGATGTCGTGCACGATCAAGAAGTAGCCGAGGAAGTCCTTGGCTTCGATGATCTTCAGTTCCTTCTCCACCGTGGCGACGGCCTGCGGGTACTCCGCGTAGCTTCCGTAGCGCTGCGCCATCCCGCGGTAGGTGAGTTGGCGCAGCCAACTCGCCTCGGTGTAACCGGACGGGACGTCGAACGGTGGGAGCTCCGGAGCCACCAGCTCGATGGCGAACGTGCACTCGGCACCGAACGACGCCGCCCGAGCCACCGCACCGGGATACCGGTGGTCGAAGCGGGTCGCCATCTCCCCGCCGGACCGCAGATGCGCGGTGCCGGCCGGCGGCAACCAGCCGTCGGCCTCCTCAAGGCTGCGCCGGGCCCGCACCGCGGCCAACGCTGTGGCCAGTGGGAACCGGTCCGCGGTGGCGTAGTGCGCGGCAGTGCTGGCGATCGTGGGGACGCCCGCCTCGCGGGCGAGGCCGGCGAGAACGTCGTTGCGCTCGGTGTCGGTGGGCAGTGCGTGATGGGTCAGCTCGACGGCGACGTGGTCGGCGCCGAACCGCTCGACCAGAGCCCGCAGCGCCGCCGCCGCGGCGGCCCGGCCGCCGGTGTGTAGCGCCTGGCGGACCGCGCCCTTGCGGCACCCGGTGAGCACCAACACGTGCCCGGCGGTGTCGTCCACCACCTCATCGAGGTGGTACACCGGGCGGCCCTTCTCCTCGCCCCGAAGCTGCGCGGTGCTGATCGTGCGGCACAGCGCGCGGTAACCGTCGGGATCGCGAGCCAGGAGCAGCAGATGACTGCCCTCCGGATCGGCCACGCCGTTCTGCGGGGCGGTGAGCCCGAGGCTCAGCTCGGATCCGAAGACCGTGGCCACGCCCAGCTCCCGTGCGGCCTCGGCGAACCGGACCACCCCGTACATACCGTCATGGTCGGTGAGCGCGAGCGCGTCGAGACCCAGCCGGGCGGCCTGCTCCACCAGCTCCTCAGGATGGCTCGCGCCGTCGAGGAAGCTGAAGTTGGAGTGGCAGTGCAGCTCGGCGAACGGAACGCGCGCGGCCGGATCGGGGAGTGCTGGGGCTTCGTACGGAGGGCGCTTGCGCGACCAGGCCGGGCTGTCGCCACCGTCGCCGGTCGGCACGCCCCCGATGAGGCTCGACCCGTCGCGAGGACGGGTGGGCGCGCGGCCTGACAGTGCCGCCTCCAGCTCTGACCACGGCACGTCCGGGTTGTTCCAGCTCATGTCGAGCAGTATAGTCGAACATATGTTCGCAGTCTGCTCAATGAACGGATGCCCGCCGAGGGCGACCCGCCAACGCAAATTCCTGGTATCAGCCGGTGGACGGCAAGTTCCTGCCAACCTGTCCCGGGGGCCGTGAGGGAAGACTTCCAAGAGATCTTCCGCAGATAGCGGCACACTCTCAGTATGAGGATGACGACCGTTGCCCGACTGACCGCAGCAGTCGGGGCTGTGGTGGTTGCCGTTGCGTGCAGCACCCCCGCCGCCGACCCTGCCCCGCCACCTCCGGATCCCGGCCTACCCCAGCGGATGGTGGAATCTGTCACCGGCGACGGCGCGTACCGCCATCTCGAAGAGCTACAGCGGATCGCTGACGCGAACGGCGGCAACCGGGCGCTGGGCACACCGGGCTATGACGCGAGTGTGGAGTACGTGGCAGACGTGCTGCGCGATGCCGGCTATCAGGTCGACACACCGTCATTCACCGCCAGCCTCTTCGAGCTGCGGGAGGTGCGGCTGGCCGTTGACGGCGCGCCGGTGTTGGCCACCGCACTGGAGTTCTCCCCGAGCACCCCGGAGGGGGGTCTGACAGCGCCGCTGGCCGTTGTCGCGCAGGACGACACCTCAGGCTGCGAGGCGGCCGACTTCGCCGGCGTCCCGGCCGGGGCGATCGTGCTGGTGCGTCGAGGCACATGCCCGTTCGGTCAGAAGGCCACCACGGCCGCCGCAGCCGGCGCGGGCGCGGTGCTCGTGGTCAACAACGTGGACGGACCGCTCACCACCGTGACACTGGGCAACGACGTCGCGGGCGCAGTACCGGTCGCCGGGTTGAGCCAGGCCGACGGTGCGGGGCTTGCCCGCCGTGCCGGCACACCGGTCACCCTCGTACTCACGGCAACAGTGGACGAAGCCACCAGCCGCAACGTGATCGCCCAGACCCGGACCGGCAACCCCGACGAGGTCGTGATGGCCGGCGCACACCTGGACTCGGTGCCGGACGGGCCAGGTATCAACGACAACGGATCCGGTACGGCCGCGCTTCTGGAGACCGCGGTGCGACTGGGGGCCTCGCCCCCGGTGGCGAACACCGTGCGGTTCGCATTCTGGGGCGCGGAGGAGGTAGGGCTGGCCGGGTCGACGTCGTACGTGGACGGGCTTGCGGAGGCCGAACGGGAGCGGATCGCGCTCTACCTGAACCTCGACATGGTGGCCTCGCCCAACGCCGGGTACCTGATCCACGACGGTGACAACTCCGATGCCGAGGGAGCGGGGCCGGGCCCAGTGGGTTCTGCCGTCATCGAACGCGTGCTGGCGGAAGGACTCGCAGCGGCCGGGGTGAGCGCCACCGAGGGCATCGACTTCACCGGCCGCTCGGACTACGGCCCGTTCATCGACGTCGGTATTCCCTCAGGAGGCCTGTTCACCGGCGCGGAGGAGACGAAGACCGCGGAGCAGGCGCAGCGCTGGGGCGGCACGGCAGATACTCCCTTCGACCCGTGTTACCACCAGGCCTGCGACCGGATCGATGCCGTCGACCGCACAGCACTGGATCGCAATGTCGATGCGGTTGCCTCGGCGCTCGCCCGATTCGCCCTGTCTACCGGCGAGCTGGCTGGATGACCACGTACGTGCAGTACCATTGAAGCGTACGGACGTGGAGGTGCATATGACGATGAGCTCATCGGAGCTGCGGGCGAACATCTACCAACTCCTGGACCAGGTCCTCGCGACCGGCGTTCCGCTGGAGATCGAACGCAAGGGTCGACGGCTGCGGATCGTCGCAGACGATCCCCCGTCGAAGTTGGCGAGGCTCACCCCGCATCCGGAGTTCGTTCGTGGTGATCTGGAGGATTTGGTCGAGCTGGACTGGTCAGGGCAATGGAGTCCGGACCCGGCCTGAACGCGATGCACCTAGATACCCACGTTGTCGTCTGGCTGTATGCGGGCGATGCCGACGTGTTCCCGCCGTCGGTCCAGCACCTCCTGGACACCGCTGCACTGTCCGTCTCTCCGATGGTCGCTCTTGAGCTGACCCACCTGCACGAGATCGGCCGGACGTCGGCACCATCCGATGTGGTTCTGACGGAGCTCCGGCGCTCGATCGGCCTGACGATCAGCGAAGCGCCGTTCCCGTCTGTGGTCGAAACGGCGACCGCCCTGATCTGGACGCGAGATCCGTTCGACCGGTTGATCAGTGCGCAGGCAGTCGTCGAAGGTGAGATGCTTCTCACGAAGGATCGACGGATCCGCGAGCACCTCGAGCTCGCTCGGTGGGATGCCGGCTGAAAGATCGGACGGCGGTCAGTCATAGACACCGGTGACCCACCAGTGGCCATTCCGATTGAGCAGCAGCAGCGCGATCCCGTCATCGCACACCACCTGCACCCGGCTCCCCTCAACACCGTCCGGCGTCCACCATCGCTGTCGGAGCGGCCACGGGCCGGCCCATTCCTGCACCTCACGCGCATTACCGCCGCCGACTGCGACCCGGTGCGGCGGCGCGGTGAGAAGATCCGGTGCGGTGAGGAGCACCGGCTGTCCGGCCGCGTCGAGCAACTCGGCCGGCAGCGGTTCGGCCGGCACGGTGGCCGGGGACGGCGCGGGGAGCCGCCCCGGCCAGGACCGCGGTGGCTCCCGGACGGCAGGGCGACCTCGGGTGCCGGCCGCCCGGCGGACAGCGGGGGGGCGGCGGCGGCCGATCGGCGGTCGTTTCCCCGAACCCGCTCGCTCTCCCGAGTCCGCTCGCTCTCCCGGTGCTCCAGCACCGGGCTCATTCGCTGCCATGATCGACGCTTGGGCACCCGTGGCCGCGCTGCCTACGGCTCCCTGTTCCGGAGTGCTGATCTCAACTGGCCTCGGCTTGGCCGCGAGCGGGGAGATTCGGCCGGTCGACCGCATCACATCGGCGGACCACCCAGCCGGCGCAAGACCAGAAGCTGCTGCGTCCGGCTGCTCATCCCCCGGCTGCTCATCCCCCGGCTGCTCATCCCCCAGCGGCTCACCCCCCAGCGGCTCACCCCCCAGCGGGACGACCTCCGGCGGGACGACCTCCAGCGGCTCGCCCCTCAGCGGGACGACCTCCAGCGGGACGACCTCCAGCGGCTCACCCCCCAGCGGGACGACCTCCGGCGGGACGACCCCCAGCGGCTCACCCCCCAGCGGGACGACCTCCAGCGGGACGACCTCCGGCGGGACGTCCTGCCGTCGCCTGCGAGAGAACATGATCGGCCGTTCGGCACCTTCGGCCGCACTGTTCGCGGCTCCCGGTTCCGAAACACCGATCATGCCCGGTCCGCACCCCGCGTCCCCGGTCTCCCGGTCGTCACCCCAGCACACCAGGCGAACCTGATCGGCGGGTTCCCGCCCGCCGATCAGCACCCCGGTGACCACCGACTCCGGCCCGAGCAGCGCCTGAACCCGGACCAACGCCCGACCGGCTCGCTCGTCGGCCTCCCCGACCTCACCCCACAACCCGAGCTGCAGCGCCCCGGCGGTAACCGTCTCCTCGGGAACCAACCGCAACCGGGAGACCGCATCAGAGCTGCCCCGCGTGGGTGAGCTTGCGAGCTCACCATCAGACTCAGCAAGTGAGCCTGCGAGCTCATCGTCGGGCACAGCAAACCCGGCGAACGCTGCCGATGAGCTCCGGCGAGAACGTTGAGTGAGCCAGGCGTCGAGCTGCCAGCGCACCCGGTCGACGGTGCCCGCAGGGGTGAGCGGCTCGGCGCAACGCCAGATCCGGCGCAGCTCCTCACCCCCCACCGTGCGCGCGACAACCCCGAGCCGGGTGCACGACAACCCGTGCCCCGCCAACGACCCGTGCAGCAGGTCGGCCAACCCGCGCGCGGCGAACGCGGCGGTATCGACCCGGTTGACGGGTGGGTCCAGCTCCACCTCGACGGCCAGCTCCTCAGGCGGACGGCGACGCATCGGGGGGCGAGGATCCAGGCCGCGGGCCAGCCGGTGGGCGAGCACCGCGTCGGCACCGAGCCTGGACGCCACGTCCTCCGCGTCCAGGGCGCCGAACGCGCCGAGGCTGCGCAGCCCGAGCCGGTGCAGGAGCCCGATCAGCTCGGACCGGTCGACCTCCGGTTCACGGTCCAGCTCCTCCACCCCGAGTGGAGCGAGGAACCCGGGCGTGCAGCCAGGCTCGACGACCACCCCTCGGCGGGCCGCGAGCAAGGCGGCGAACAGGCCGTCGGCGAGCCCCACCTGACACTCCACGCCGGTACATGTCGCAACCTGGTCGACCAGCCGCTCGGCAGCGGCCCGCTCCCCGCCGAAGTATCCGACGGGTCCCTGCGCGGCGAGCACCACCAGCCCCGGCCACACCACCTCCACCCCCGGCGCCAGTTCCTCGACCGCAGCCACCACCGGCTCGAACACCCGGGCATCGCGGTCCGGGTCGCGAGCCAACACCACCAACTCGGGACACCGGGCCTGCGCCTCTCGGCGGCGCAGGCCTCGGCGTACGCCATGAGCCCGCGCGACCGCCGAGCAGACCAGCACCCGATCGGCCACCATCACCGCCGCCGGACGGTGGGCAGGGACGGCGGCGGCCCGGGCCGCCGCCGTAACCGGCCAGTCGGGCGACCACAGGGCCAGCACCCGTATCGACCCAGCGCTCATCCCAACCTGGAGGGGTCGCTCCTCCGCCTCCGATATGCCACGGTGGACACCTTGGCAGGCATGATCGCCGAAACTGGGACATGACCTGAATACATGCAGCTCATGTTCCGCTTCTGGCGATCACAGCGTCCTGATGATCACTACGCCGGCTGGGACACGTCTGCCCCGCCGCCGTGGCGATTCCGCCGCCCGGTGCAGGCAGCAGCAACCGCGCACTTCGCTCAGCCGAGGCGATCCCCCGCCCGCGCAGCCGCAGCCGCAGCCTGCGTGTGCGCAGCCGCCCGGCCCCCGCGCTCAGCCCCTGCCACTGGGCATCCGCACAACTCAGCTCAACGTCCGCTCCCGGCCACGGACCGAGCGCCAGCAGCACCGCGCCGCGCTGCCGGGCCCGGGCGGCCAGCCGCTGCCGGTCGG
>JBOHEP010000445.1:0-9946 GCA_050701075.1 Pseudonocardia sp.
CTACGCGACCATCACGGACAGTCACACAGCCAACGAAACCATCACCCCCTCGTCAACCCGCCACGCCGGGTCCACACGAACTTGATCACCAATGGATCACCAAACCCACTTGATACAGCGAGGAGCCCCCCGCGAGCGGGCGGCCGCACGGAGATCCTTGCGGCACCTTGAGTACCCAACGCGCGTGACGGTGAACGACGCTGGCGTTGAACCCCATGGAGAGGGATCATCGGGGCCTCCGTTCCCGCCGGTGTGAGCGGTCCCCATGTCGACGCCTGCGGAGGACCAGCCGTGCCTGCTGCCCGAACGGACCTACCCGCTCCCGATGGGGCCGCCGCCCCTGACGCGACCGCCGCCCCTGACGCCACCGCTGCCCCTGACGCCACCGCCACCCCGGATGCGGTCGCCACCCACGCCGGTGTCACCTCCGAGGCCGGCCACGAGGCCCTGCGCGCCGACATCCGCCGCCTGTCGACGATGCTCGGCGCGACGCTCGTGCACCACGGCGGGTCGGAGCTGCTCGCTCTCGTCGAGGAGGTCCGCTGTCTGGCCCGCCAGGCCCCGGAGCGCGGCGGTGCGGAGATCACGAAGCTGCTCTCCAGGCTGGACGCGGGGACGGCGGTGGCAGTGACGCGGGCGTTCTCCCAGTACTTCCAGCTCGCCAACACCGCCGAGCAGCTGCACCGCTCCCGTGAGCTGCGGACGCTGCGCCCGCCCGACCGCCGTCCGCTGCGGGTACTCATGCAGCGCCTTGCCGAGGAGTTCTCGGGGGCAGCGCGGGAGCAGGTGCAGGAGGTGCTGGCCCGCGCGCAGCTGCGGCCGGTGTTCACCGCGCACCCCACCGAGTCGTCCCGGCAGTCGGTGCTCGCGATCCTGCGACGGGTGGCCGATGCGCTCGACCGCAACACCCCTGACGACGAGCTGGGCGCCCTGATCGACCTGCTGTGGCAGACCGATGAGATCCGGCCGGGCCGCCCGACCGTGGCTGACGAGGCGCGCGGCGTGACGTGGTTCCTGGAGCAGCTGGGTGTGCGGACCGTGCCCGACCTGATCGGCGAGTTCGAGCGCGAGGTGCGTGCGGCCGGGTTCGAGGTGCCGGCCGGCGCGCGGCCGCTCGTGCTCGGCTGTTGGGTGGGCGGTGACCGGGACGGCAACCCCAGCGTCACCCCCGCGGTCACCCGCGAGGTGCTCGGGATCTACGCCGAGCGTGCCCTGCGCATCCATGGCAGGCTCATCGAGCAGCTGGTCGACGAGCTGAGCATCTCGACCCAGGTGGTCGGGGTGTCGGAGGAGCTGCGCGGTTCGCTGGCCCGGGACCGCCGGGCGCTGCCCGAGGTCCACGACCGGTTCATCCGGCTCAACGCACACGAGCCTTACCGGCTCAAGCTCTCCTACGTCGCGGCGCGGCTGGACAACACGCGCACCCGGATCGTCGAGGACCGTCCGCATGTCCCCGTCCGCGACTACCTCGGCCCGCAGGGCTACGTCGAGGACCTGTCCGTGCTCGACCGCTCGCTGCGCGGTCATCGCGGCGCCCGGATCGCGGACGGCACGCTCGCCCGCGCCCTGCGCGTCGCCAGGGCCCTCGGCCTGCACCTGGCCGAGCTCGACGTCCGCGAGCACAGCGGCCGCCACCACGGCGCCCTCGGCGCGATCTACGACGCGCTGGGCGAGCTGGACAGGCCCTACGCCGAGCTCAGCCGGGACGAGCGGACGGCGTTGCTGTCCCGGGAGCTGACCAGCGCGCGCCCCCTCGTCCGGCGGCACTACGGCGTGCCGGCTGAGGCCGTCGAGGTCCTGGCGACGTTCGACATGCTGCACGCCGTCCAGCACGATTTCGGGCAGGAGGTCGCGAGCACCTACATCGTCTCGATGTGCCAGGGCGTCGACGACCTGCTGGCGGTCGCGGTGCTGGCCCGTGAGGCATACATGGTGGAGCTCAAGACCGACCCGCGCTCGTCGGTCGACCTGGTGCCGCTGCTGGAGACCGTCGAGGAGCTACGCCAGGCCGGGTCGCTGCTCGACGGTCTGCTGTGCGATCCCGGCTATCGCCGGCACGTGCACAACCGCGGTGACGTGCAGGAGGTCATGCTCGGCTACTCCGACTCCAACAAGGGCGCGGGGATCACTACCTCGCAGTGGGAGATCCACCGTGCGCAACGGCAGTTACGCGACGTCGGGGCGCGCCACGGGGTGGCGCTGCGGCTGTTCCACGGGCGGGGCGGATCGGTGGGCCGGGGCGGTGGCCCGGCGGGTGAGGCCGTCGAGTCGTCCCCGTTCGGCGCGGTGAACGCGACGATGAAGCTCACCGAGCAGGGCGAGGTGATCTCCGACAAGTACTCGCTGCCCGCGCTGGCCCGTGACAACCTGGAGATCCTGCTCGCCTCGATGCTCGACGCGACGCTGCTGCACCAGGTGTCCCGCTGGCCCTCGGACACGCTCGACCGCTGGGACGAGGCCATGACCGCGGTCAGCGACGGGGCCTACGCGGCCTACCGAGCCCTGGTGGAGCGCCCCGGGCTTCCGGAGTTCTTCGCGGCCGCCACGCCGGTAGACGAGCTCGGCCGGCTCAACGTCGGTTCCCGGCCGTCGCGGCGGCCGGTCAGGGGCGCGCCAACCCTCGATGATCTGCGCGCCATCCCCTGGGTCTTCGGGTGGACGCAGACGCGCATGGTCGTGCCCGGCTGGTACGGCCTGGGTAGTGGGTTGCGCGCGGCGCGGAAGGCTGGATACGGCCCGATGCTCGAGGAGATGCGGCAGTGGGCGTTCCTCGCGAACCTGCTGGGCAACGTCGAGATGACCCTCGCCAAGACCGACCTCCGGATCGCGGGGTTCTACGTCTCGCGGCTGGTCGAGCCCGACGTGGCGCCGATCTTCGACGACATCCTCGCCGAGCACGAACTGACGCTGCGCGAGGTGCTGTGCGTGACCGGCTCGGCCGGCCTGCTGACCCGCCACCCCGTGCTGCGGCACACGCTCGCGGTCCGCGCCGCCTACCTGGAACCGCTGCACCATCTGCAGGTGGAACTGCTGGCGCGCCGCCGCGAGGTCGAGGACCCGGATCCGGATCTGCAGCGGGCGCTGCTGCTGACGATCAACGGGATTGCGGCGGGAATGCGCAACACCGGCTAAGGGGCGCCGCCGGTGTTCCCGGCCGGAAAGACGGCCCGCACCACCGGATCCCGGCAGAACTCGGGGAGCCTGTGCATCTGCTCCCCGTGTGCCTGACGAGCGTCCGACCAGGCACCTGGATCAGCCCGTCCCGTCGCCCGTCTCGGGTGAGTCGTCCTCCGGCTCGCCCCCACCGGTCGTGTCGGTGGGGTCGGATCGGGGCTGCGGAGGATCGGTGGAGTCGGGCGACGAGGTGTTGGCCTCACCCGACGTCTCGGTCGCCTGAGGGTCGGTGGTGGGTGCGGGGGTGTTCGTCGTCGTCGAGGCAGGTTCGGTGGTGTCCGGCGGGGACGTCGACTCCTCGAGGGCGGTGTCGGTCGACCCCGTTCCGCCGGTGGACGCGGTCTCGGTGGTCGAGGCCGCAGCGGCGGTGACCGGGGCGGGTTCAACGGCCGGCGCGGCGGCGGCGGGCGGCGCGGGCTCAGTGGCGGTGGGCCCGGCGTCGGCCCGGACGGCGGCGGGCGACTCGGTGGGTCCCTGGGCGCCCCCGGGTGGTCCCACCCGGGCAGGAGCGTTCGCCGTCTCATCGCTGAGTTGCTGCTCCTGCTGGACCAGGATGTCGCGGCCCTCGTCGTCGCGGATCACCGGCAGCAGGGCCCGAACCGTCTCCAGTTGCTCCGCCGCGTCCTCCGGTCGGCCCTCGCGCAGTGCGGCATATACCTGTTCGAACAGGATCTCGACCTCGTCGACGGCCTCCACTGACCGGGCCCGATCGGCGTAGAAGACCTTCGACATCCCCCAGAGGGTATCGCCGGGCTCGGCGCCTCCCGCTTGGACCGCCATGCTGGACAACGCCATGACGACCAGCACTGCGGCCGCTGCCAGTCGCATCAGGTAGGGGTGTCGGGCCGGGGCCGTCCGGGGCCGCGGCGGCTCGGATGCGGAGTCGATCGGCATCGGTGGCCGCTCGGGTGGCAACCGGTCGGGGGCCACGCCGGTGGCCCATGCCGCCAGCACGGTCACGAGCAGGTCGTCGGAACCATCCGGATTTGCCGGTGGCTGCCGGTGACCAGCGGCCAGCGCGTCGATCAGAGCGTCATCGGCTCGGAGCGCGGCGAGGTCGACCGGCCCGTCGTCGATGTCGGGATGGGGGTCCTGGCTGCTTTGTCGCGGGTTCTGCACGTGACCTCCTTCCCCGCCTCCAACTGAGACTCCCGGGGACTCGTACCCGGAGATCTCGGTGTTACCTCGACCGTCACCATACCGATGGTGGGCCATCTGGGCAGTCCCACCGATTCCGCGGCGCGGGCGCAGCTCGCGGTGCTCCGTGCGCGGGTGCGGCAGGAGCGGGCGTTGCGCGTAGCGTTCTCCGGCGGAGCGGATTCAGCGCTCGGCCGGAGATGTCTCGGCCGAAGAACTCGGACCCACCGCGGTGGCGGTGACCGCCGTATCGACTAGCCTACCCGATGCCGAGCGCCGCGCCGAGCGTCCGCCCGGAGTCGCGCGATCCGGCGGAGGTGTGCACCGACGAGCTCGACCGACCCGAGTGATTTATGCACGTCCGCGTTGCACGACGCTTTGGTGGCGCTGCCCGAGTTCGCGGGCGCGGCGATCGCGCTGGGCACCGACTTCGACGACCTCACGATGGCACGCCTCGGGCTTTCGTCCGGGCGACCTGGAGCGGGCGGCCGCGATGCGTGTCGAGCTGGACCTGGCCTTGCCGGTTCGGGTGGCGCGCGGTGACGGACTGCCGAGGACCGCCTCTACGCCAGCCTGCTGGGGTGACTCCACGTCCTACCAGCGCAGCATGACCACCATGCGAACCGTGGTGGCAGAGTTGCGCCGCCGAGCGTGAGCAGCGCCGGCGGACCGACGCCGTCGGTGCGGCGCGTCGAGGGGCTGTAGTGGGCCGTTGTCGACGGGCCCGCCCGGCCTGAGGATCTGACCGAGGGTCGCCGGGTCATCGTGCATCTCGCATCCGGTGCCGTCGTGCAGGCCACCGGTGGACCCTGCGGACGGTCGATCCCGGAGCCTGAGCCTGGCCTGAGAGTAACGCAATCCTGCCAGAATACGACTCTGTGATCAGGCCAGACTTTCTCGGCGCCGACCGTGATAGCTGGTTCGAATCCGACTGGGGAGAGATTATCGTGGCGGACGCGATAAGGTTGATCCTGGGGCTGGGTGTATTCCTCGGGCTGTTGATCGGCCGGTGGCGGGCTGAGAACGCGCGGGCCAGGTACGATATGAACCGCACCTGGGACGGGCGAAAGAACTACCGCGGCGAGTGAGCAGCGAGCACTATCCGATGCCGCGCTCACGTTCCGCGACCTGAACGCAGCAGCATGCGTGCAATGACGTCGGACAGATTGGTGAGTTTCCACCTGGTCCGGGACAACAGCCGTTCAGCTGCTCGTCCGCGGCGTCGGCACCAACAGCCGACCGGCGCTGACGAACGAGCTGCGCAGACCGGCCGGCAGCGCGTCGGCAGGGCGGCCCGTCGTCGTGGCAGCCGACGTCAGAGCGACAGACCCTGCGCCGGCACCGCGCCCCGGGAGTCAGCTTGCGGCCACACCCGGGATCGTCACCACCCGGGCCTGCAGCTCGCCTCCCACGACACGAGAGTCGAAGCGCGGCACCGGTGCGGTCGCCGGGCCGTGCACCACGCATCCGTCGGCGACCCGGAACTCCGAGCCGTGCCACGGGCAGATCACCCGCGTGTCGCCGTCGGACCCGACGACGACACCCTCGTGCAGGGGCGCGGAAAGGTGCGGGCAGCGATCGGACAGGACGGTGACGGCATCGCCGCGGCGCAGGACGAACACCGGTACCGCGCCCGCGGTCCGGCGCACCGCCCGTCCGTCGGGAAGCTCGGCGAACGTGCCGACCGCCTGCCAGTCCTGCGGGCCGACGTGCGCGATCTCCTCGGCATGGTTCACCCCGGTGGCCTGTCGATAGCCGAGATGTCCGCCGAGCATCGCGCCGACACCCATGATCGCGCCGCCGGCGAGGGAGAACAGCCGGCCGCTGTCACCGCCACGCCTGCGGACCAGCGCGGTGGCGTAGCAGGACACCGCGACGATATTGGTTGCCGCGTGCACGAGACCGACCCGCTGCTGGTCCTCGTGACTGTCCGACCAATCAGCCCAGCCGGCCGCGACCGTCGGTGCCGTCATCGCCAACCCCGCGGCGATGAGCCCACTGGACGTCCGACGGTCGCCGCCAACCGAGTCGATCAGCGTGGCGGAGACGAACGATCCGAGCGCGAACTGCGCGGCGCCGGGATGCAGGGGATGGCCGAGCCAGACACCGTGCAGCGCATCTTTGAGCCGTCGATTGCTCAGCAGGCGCTGGACCACCTGACGGATCATGGCCGCCGGCTTGTCCAGCACCGTGGCGCTCTCGAGGCGGGAGATGTCGTCGAATGGCCGCATGGTGAGTGAGTTGCCGCTGCGGCCGGGCCCAAACCCTGGAACGCTCACCGGAGCCTTCCCGCCGGTCAGCGGCCCGGGTGCGAAAAGCGCAGGACGAGCCCCTCGAAGCGCCCGGGTCCGGCGCCGCTGGGGGCCCGCACGATCCCATCCGGGCCGGGTTGGGGTGTCGCGGGCGGGTCCTGAACCTGCTCGGTGAGCCGGCGCAGGGCATTGCGGTAGAAGCGGGCCTGTATCCCCCGACCGAACAACTGGAACCCCAGCCGCAGCACCGGGTTCGGGATCGGTGCTCTGCGCGAGAAGGCGCGGATCCGGAACTCGATGCGGCCGGAGTCCACCTCCTTGGCGATGTCATAGGTCAGCCGTCCCTGCTCCAGGTGACCCTGCAGGGTTTGGTAGGACCAACCGATGACCTGTTCCGGTCCGTTCGGGCCGTGGCGTCGGTGATCGTGCGGCGCGGTGACGCGGACGCCGAGGACGAAGCGCAGGAACAGGAACCGGCCCTCGAGCAGCATGTCGCGGCCGCCGAGGTCGCCGGGGTGGTGGAACGCTGCGCGGAGGATCCTCGGGTCGCTGAACTGGTAGGAGTTCACCAGCCTGCTCGCCGTCTCCACCAGCCCGTCCGGCTCCGGTGGCCCAGGTGCCTCGTAGCCCAGCTCCACCGTGAGCCGGTCCTGGTGCCAACCGTGCGTCACGTGGGGCGGTGCCTCGGTCTCGTCGTAGTTGACCCGGCGATCGCGCAGCTCCGCGAGCTGGCACGCGATGACGGCCGCTCGGTTCAGAGCCGCTCCCGGCTGCGTTCGGCGGACTCCACGGTGTCACCGATGAGCCAGAGCAACGGTGGCCACAGCCCGACGAACAGCGCCCGGCGCTCGGCGTTGCCGCGTTCGTCCTGATCGACCGTCTTCGCCCGGATCCACAGTGCAATGCACAACCCGACCGATCCGATCGATGCCAGATGGAACGTCATGCCGGGCAATCCGAGCCGCCGCAGCACATCGCCGGTTGTGATCATGGTGAGTGGGTACCCGAACCCTTGTGACCCTACGCTCCTCTGTCCCGAGGATCGGGCGCCCTGGCACCCGGGTGCTCGTCGTCCTGCGGTGGCCTCTCGGCCTGATGCGCGTGAGCTGGCGCTACCTGTGGCGCGTCACACCCGTCCATCGCGGCGAGGAGCCGGGCGGCCCCGAGGACCTGCCGACGGCAGTGCCGCCGCAGCTGTTCGACGACCGGATCCAGACCGTCGAGGACGGCGTCGGGGCGATGTTGCACCGGCGTTACTCGGTGCTCGCCGCCGGCGCGACCGTCGCGCCCTCGGACATCGTCACCAAACTGATGAACGAGCCGAACTGGGGCACCCCCGGGGACATGGCGGTGTTCGTCAAGGTCCTGGGGGAACCGGGGGAGATGGCTGTGGGTGACGAGTACCTCGTGCGGATGCCGGGTCCGTGGAACGGGCCGGTGCGGGTGATCGCCCGGACATCGACGAGCTATCGCCTGGCCACTCTCTGCGGGCATCTGGAGGCCGGCCAGATCGAGTTCCGGGCCGCGACCGTCGGCGATGACCTGTGCTTCGAGATCGAGTCGTGGGCGCGTCCGGGCGACTGGCTCTCGCACCTGCTCTACAACCGGGTGCGGCTGGCGAAGGAGGTCCAGCTCAACCTGTGGACGGAGACATGTCTGCGGGTGGTCGCGCGTTCCGGCGGGCGGCTGCGCGGTGGCGTGAACGTGCACACCCGGTGGTTGGCTGAGCTACCCCGTGTGGGCCACAGCAACACCTACCCGGCCTGACCGAGCCGCCACGGTGGGTGTCGCGCCGCGCCGCCCGGGGTAGTAGTCACGGTGATCGCCGGCCCGTCGGGTGCGGCGCCGACACCTGAGGAAGGGACTGCGACCCATGGCACAGCGAGACGACGAGGGCCAGCCCCAGGACGCCGAGCTGGGAGCCTCGGTGCAGCTGGAGAACTCCGAGACGTTGGAGGGGCCGGCCGGGGACGGCGACGGGCTCGACGCCGGCTACGTCCCCGCCGACCGGCCCTACGGCCTCGATGAGGACGGGGTGACCGCGAAGGGCATGCGCGAGGGCGACAGCCTGGAGGTCCGGCTGCGCCGTGAGCAGCCCGAGGAGTGGACGGCGGACCCCGACCGGTCCGGCCGGATCATGATGGACGGCGAGGGTGCCGCGCTGGAGACCAGGGACGCGATGGCCGGTACGGACGTGGGCATCGACGGTGGTGCGGCCTCGGCCGAGGAGGCCGCAATGCATGATGTCGACGCCGGGTTGGAGCCCGTCGACGACGAGAGTCCCGCCGGAGATCCCGAGGTGAGCGCTTCACTCGCCGCCGATCCGAACGCCGACCAGGCCGCCGAGGACGCCGCGTCCGATATCCGAGGAGCGGCTGTGTGAGGTCCGAGCAGTGGGGGGAGCTGTGGCTACGCGCAGCGATACCGCGCCCGGTTACTCCGCGCGGGTACGAGTGATCTTCTCGATCTCACGGTCCAGGTCAACATGGCTGAGCTCGTCACCGAGAGCGACCATCTCTGTGCTGGTGTGCAGGAAGTGTTGCAGCAGGTCCCTGTCGACCTCGAGCACGGCGCGGCCGTCGGAGGACCGAATCTCGATCTCGACGATGTCGTAGCCCTGCACCTCTTGCGGACTCATCCGGATGTCACCGTGACCGGCCGGTCCGGTGAGTCCCTCGACGATGAGGTCGCGGGCGACGAGCCACTCGATCCACCGGTCTTTCCTGGTCCGGACGGCGATGGTGACCGCGAACGGGTCAGCGGCGGTGTAGGACCACCTGGTCACGACAGGTGCGGGCTGCCCGTGTAGCACGGTGAACATGTCCTGCTGAACGGCGTCGGTGGTCATCGTTGCCCCCTGCGATCCTTGCCTGGCCGGGTGTAGGCCGTCGCAGCTGCGACAGACTCATGCACGGAATCGTTATGAAGACCACGAACGCTGCATAGTGAGACAGTGTTCACCCAAATGGCCTACGTGGCCGCCGTCACAAGGGGTCAGGCCGGGGTTGCGAGCATCAGCGCGGCGACGGCCGGCTCAGCCGGTTGGCGGTTGTGGAGCGCGGGTTGCTCCGGACGGCCGCCATCAGGCGGCACGCTCGACCCCGGTGACCACCCAGACGCCACCGGTCCCGGTGCGTCCGGGCTGGGACAGGATGAGGCTCGCCTGCCCGCCGCCGGCCTCGCGTACGTCCACCGTCACGCCGTCGGGTCGCACGGATGCCTCGGGCTCCTGCCATCCGTAGGCCGCGTTGGCGAAGGATGCCGCCACCTCGGCAGGGTCGAGCAGCCATGGCTGGGCGCCGCCGTCCACCCGAGCCTGCAGGGCCGCGACGGCGTCGGCGCCGGCGGCGGGCCAGGGCAGTTGCACGGCCGCGGTCCCGGGC
>JBOHEP010000446.1:0-4037 GCA_050701075.1 Pseudonocardia sp.
CACCCGACCGCCCGAGCCGGTCCGGTCCGACGAGCAGCCGCACCACCGACGGCGCCGGGCGACGGCCGGGCGGCGCACCGACGCGGAGCACGGTCACTCCGGCGACCCCCGCCCACGGGCCGGGTCCCTCGGCCACCTCGTCCACGACGACCAGGAGGTGTCGATCCCCCGCCGATCCCCCATCCGGCCGATCGCCGAGCTCACCGACCCACCAGCGGCGCACGTCGTCGGCGTCGTCAGTGATCATTCGCAACGGCCCGATGGCGTCGCGGCGACGCGGGTGGGCGGCGTGCGGCAGCCACTTCACCCAATCCCACTCGGCGGTCAGGGCACCCGGCGCGACCACGGCGACCAGCGCGTCGACGGGGCTGTGCCACAGCGCGTACTGCGCGACCATGGCTCGCGCCAGGGCCCGGGCGGGCGCCAGGCCGTCGCCCACTCCGGCCGGCTCCAACCAGACGGTGGCGCTGGCCCGAAGCGCCAGCGCCACCGGCAGGTCGGCCACCACGGCGTGCTCACGCAGGAACCGGCGCAGCGCGAGCGCCGTGACCGGCTCGACTCCCTCGACCGGTCCGGTCTGCGGCGCGATCAGCGCGGTGGCCAGCCGCTGCGCTCCGCGCCCGACCCGGAGCTGGCCGAAGTCGGGGTCCGTGGTCCGCCGCTCCCAGAGCCGACCGGCGGCGAGTACTCCGGGCCAACCGGCCGGGTCCGGATGCACGTGCTCGAGGGCCGCCCGCTGCTCCGCGACGATGGCCCGCACCCGCTTGCGCAGCACGCCGAGGTAGCGCAGATAGTCACGGCGATCCTCGTCCATCCCGGCCCGCCGGCTCGCGCCGCCCTGGTGCCCACCGCCCATCACCATCCCGAGGGTGGAGATCGCGAACATGCCGCCGAACAGCCACGCGGTGGGGTTGCTCGGCCCGAGGACCGCGATGAAACCGACCGAGCCCAGCAGCATGACACCCGGGAGCAGCTTCATCAACATGCCGGCCGGAACGATCCGCTCCGGTTCGGGGGGCGGCTCCAGCATCAGCTCACCACCCGGGGTGCGGGGCAGCACCCGGTGCGGCCGGGTGGCGTCGACGGTGCTCATCGTTCGCGCCTCCTTCGGCTCGACCGGCTCGACCGGTTCGACCGGTTCGACCAAACGGCCCATCTGAGAGCCCCGGCCTGGCGATACTAGGCAGCTATGAGGGCCCGCCGGGCGAGATCCGCGGAACTCGGCCGCAGCGGGGAGAAAGTCGAGGCAGGGTGTCGACCGCCGATCGAAGGAGGAGTCACAGTGACACGTGCGAGCGCCCGCAACCCGGTCTACTGCCGGGTCACCGTCCTGGCCCCGCGGAGCCGGGTGGACGTTGCGCTACCCACCGACGTGCCGGTCGCCGAGCTGGTGCCGATGGTCCTCGAACTGGTCGGCGAACCGGTGCCGTGGGACCGCCCCGTGCCATGGCGGCTCAGCGGACCCGCGGGTGGCATCCTCCCCGCGGCGGCCACGCTGGGCGAGCTGGGCGTGCTGGACGGCGAGCTGCTCCGGATCGGTCCGGTCGCACCGGCGCCCGCCGCACCGGTCTACGACGATCCGGTCGACGCCCTGGCGGCGTCCGGGGCCGGCGGTCCCGCCGCCGACGAACGCCGCTTCTGGACCGTCATCACACTGGTGGTCGCGCTGGCGGCCGCCGTGCTGCTGGCCGGGTTCCGCGGGCTGTCCCCGGATCCGAACGTTCCCACCGCGCTGGTGGTCCTCGCGGTCGCCCTGGGCGCCACCGGCTCGATCGTCGCAGTGGTGCGGGCCGCCCGGCTGGGTCCGGACCGGCTCGCCGCACTGACCGCGGCGATGACAGCGGTTCCCCTGGCGGCGGCGGCGGGCTGGGCCGCGTTGCCGGGCGCACCTGGGGCAGCACATGTGCTGCTGGCCGCGGCCGCTGCGGGAACGGTGGCGGCGGTCGCCCAGGTGGCGGTGCGGGTGATCGCACCGGTGCTGGTGGGCGTGGTGGTGGTGGCGGTGGCGCTCGGAGTGGGTGCGCTGTTGAGCCTGCGGTTCGGCATCTCGCCCGGTGCGTTGGCGGCAGGCGCGGGTGCGCTGGCGCTCGCCGCCGGGCCGGTCCTGCCGCGAGCCGCGCTGCGCCTGGCCGGGCTGCCACCCCCGCTGGTCCCGGGCGACGCCCACGAGCTCGTCGCCGCGGACACCGGTCCCGATCTGCTGCCTCCGGCCGAGCTCGCCGAACGGGCCGACCTGGCCCGAGGCTATCTTGCCGGCCTGGTCGGTGGCTGCGCGGCGGTGAGCGTCGCGGCGGTGGTGCCGGCCGCCTCGACGGGGAGCTGGACGGGTCCGGCGTTCGCCGTGGTGGCCACCGCGGTGCTCGGGCTACGTTCCCGGGGCTACGCCGACCGAGCCCCGGCACGCATGTTGCAGGTGGCCGCGATCGGCGCCGCGCTCGGGCTCGCCGGCCTGCTCGCAGTGGAGGGTGGCCCGGCGGGGCGGCTGGTGGCGGTGTTCGTGCTGGTGATCTGCGCGGTCACCGCAGCGGTCGCCGCACGCCCGGGGTACGGGACGGGTCACCGTTCCTCCCCGGTGTCACGGCGGGCCGTCGACCTTCTCGAAGGGCTCCTGATGGCTGCGGCGATACCGCTGGCGCTCGGCGCGATGGGCGCCTACGAGCTGGTCCGCGGCTTGTGACGACGCGCGGTCGATGTGCGGTCGCACTGCTCGGCGTGCTCCTGACCGTCGCGGCGCCCGCGCCCCGGCTCATGGCACACGCCGTGCCGCACGCCACCGCGGCACTGCCCTCGCCCCCGGAGCCGCCGCCGCTGCGGACCGCGCCACCGGCCGGACGCTCACCCGGACCGGCTCCTGGGCTACGCGCACCACTGCACTGCACACCGTCGGTCACCAAAGGGTCGCTCGCGGGCCCGAGCAGTGACACCGAAGGGTCGCTCGCGGGCCCGAGCAGGGACGTCGAAGGGTCGCTCGCGGGCCCGAGCAGGGACGTCGACGTGGCGCAGCGGCTACAGCTGGCAGCAGTGCACCGACTGGCAGCCGGCGACGGGCAGCTGATCGCCGTCATCGACACCGGGATCTACCCGCACGAGCGGCTGGGGACCCGACTGCGAGCCGGCGGCGACTACCTGACCGGCGGCGACGGGCGTTCGGACTGCGACGGCCACGGCACCATGGTGGCCGGCCTGCTCGCGGCAGCCCCCAGCCCCGACGACGAACTGGTCGGTATCGCCCCGGCCGCCGAGCTGCTCGCGATCCGCCACTCCAGCCAGGTCTTCGAGATGCCCGGGCCGAACGGCGAGCTTCGCCACGCCGGCGATGTCGGGACACTCGCCGAGGCCATCGTGTTCGCGGTCCGGCAGCGCTCCGGGGTGATCAACATCTCGGAGGCGGCCTGCCTGCCGCCCGCCCGCGCAGCCGTGGACGGCGCCTCGCTGCAGGCTGCCCTGCGCTTCGCGGCCCAGCATGATGTGGTCGTGGTCGCGGCCGCCGGCAACGCCGGGGTCGGCGGGTGCGCCGCGGACGGCTATCCCGATCAGGTGTCCGTGCCGGGGTGGTACGGCGACGACGTGCTCACCGTCGCCGCGGTCGGCCCGGACGACGCACCGGCACCGTTCACCGTTCCCGGCCCGTGGGTCGACGTGGCCGCACCCGGTACCGCGCTGCGTTCGCTGGCCGTCGGCGGTGAGCTGACCGGCAATGGGGTGGACGGCACGAGCTTCGCGGCGCCCTGGGTGGCGGGCCTTGCCGCGCTGGTCCGGCAACGCTTCCCGGACCTGAACGCCATCCAGGTGACCGATCGGATCCGGGCGACGGCGCGACGCCCGGCCGGTGGGCGCGATCACGCCGTCGGGTACGGGGTCGTCGACCCGGTGGCTGCGCTGACCGCGGAACCCGTAGTACTCGAGCCGGCCTCGGAGGACCGGGCCCCACCGACTGCTGACCTGCGTGGGACCACTCCCGTACCGCCGCCCCTACCCTCAGGTGCACCGTTGGACGTGCTGGCCGTGGTCGCGATTCTCGGTGTCGCCGGGGCGGC
>JBOHEP010000447.1:0-11822 GCA_050701075.1 Pseudonocardia sp.
CGCGGCGATCGTGCTGGCGATGTTCGCCACAGCCTCGTCCGGACGGATCGGGGAACTCGCCGGCTACCTGCAGGCCGTCGCCGTCGTCCAGGTCTCGGCGCACACGATGCTGCTCGGAGTGGCCATGTTGTTCCAGAACACGCTTTTTGTGAACAACCTGTTCGAGTTGTTCGACATGCCCGAGAAGCGGATCGCCTCGGGCGATCGCCGATTCCCGTCACCGCTGCTGCAGGGCATAGAGTTCCGCGATGTCAGCTTCGTTTACCCGGGCACCGACAGGCGAGTGCTCGACCGGGTGAGCTTCGTGCTGCCAGCCGGTCGGTGCGTCGCGCTGGTCGGGCAGAACGGCGCCGGCAAGACGACCTTGGTAAAGCTGCTCACCAGGCTCTACGAGCCGACCGGGGGCCAGATCCTTGTCGACGGTGTGCCGATCGAGCAATACGACCTCGACGACCTGCGCAGCAAGATGGGTGTGATCTTCCAGGACTACATCCAGTACGAGATGAGCGTCCGGAACAACATCGGGTTCGGCAGGATCGAGGACCTCGAGAACGACGCGCGAATCCGAACGGCTGCCAAGGCAAGCGGCGCGGCCCAGGTCGTAGAGGGGCTCCACGGCGGCTATGACGCCGCCCTTGGTCGGCATTTCGAAGACGGTAACCAGCTCTCCGGCGGACAGTGGCAGAAGGTCGCGCTGGCCCGGGCCTTCATGCGCTCCGCGCCGGTCGTGGTGCTCGACGAGCCGACCTCCTCGATCGATGCCAAGGCCGAGACGGAGATCTTCGGCCGGCTGCGAGACATCGCCGGGAACGCGACCAGTCTTCTGATCGCACACCGGTTCTCCACCGTGCGCATCGCGGACAAGATCCTGGTGATCGAGGACGGCCGGCTGATCGAGGAAGGAACCCACGCCGAGCTGTTGCGCGCCGAGGGGCACTACGCATACCTGTTCCATCTGCAGGCCGCGGGCTACCTGCCCGAGCCCCAACCCGAACCGGGCCTGGCCTGAACATGCAGTCGACCTCAGAACCCGTGTCACCTGCTCGGCCGGCGCCTGCGACGTCGATCATCGTTCCGTTCGCCACTCCACATCCGCAGGACCTGGTGCCGTTGGCGGTGCTCGTGCGCGACACTCCGGCCCGCCGGTTGTGGTACGGCCAGACGCTGGATTGGGATGCACATCTGAGCGTCGCTCATCTCGCCGGGGCCGGCTACCGGGTCCCGGTCGGAAGCGCGGTCGCCCTCACCTCGACGCGGCATCCGTGCGAAGCGGTGATCCAGGCCAGGACCATGGCCGCGATGACCGGTCACGACATGGTGCTTGGAGTAGGCCCAGGGGCGGACGACCTGGTGCAGAGCCTGCGCGGCGTCCCCTACCAGAGTCCGTTGACCGCGATTCGGGACTACCTGACGATCCTGCGGGACCTGGTCGAGCGGCGGACCTGCGCGCACGCCGGCGAGTACTTCACACTTCACGGTGGGCTTCCCGAGCGATCCCACCCGCCGGTCGCACTGGGGTTGGGAGTCCTGCGTCCCGGGGCGGCCCACCTGGCCGGTGCCTTGGCCGATGTCGCGATCACCTGGATGACCCCGCCGAGCTACGTACGCGAGGTCGTCGCACCGGCGTTGCGTCGTGGAGCTCACGAGGCCGGACGTCGGACTCCGAGAATCGCCACCGTCGTGCACGTCGCCCTCGACCGGACCGGTCGGGATCCGTATCGGCTGGCCTGGAACGCGGCACACCGACATCTGAGCCAGCCGAACTACGCCGGGATGCTGCGACGGGCCGGTCTCACGGTTCACCACACCTCACCGGCAATCGGAGCTCGAGCGCTGGTGGACTCCGGAACGTTCCTCACCGGGTCGCCGGCCGACGTGGTGCGCGGTCTGGCGGGCTACGCCGACGCCGGGGTCGATGAGGTGATCCTGAATCCGGCCGGTGTCTACGCCGCGGAGGGTGCGGAGGAGGCCGTGCAGGACCTGCGACAGATACTTGACGCACTGCCGGACCAGGGCCACCACACCGGCGTCGTTGAACGAGCTGGGCAACCCGGTCCTACGTCGAAAGGTAGGCAGACATGTCGGGAAACGAAGAGACTGTAGGGGATGATGAACGTCAGGGCGCTCAGGCGAGAACGAGCAGCGGCATCGGAAACATGCTTTCCGCAATGGTGGCCATGGTGACCATGTGGATCGACCCGGCAATGGTCGAGGAGGACCGGATCCCGCCGCGATTCAACACTGGAACCCTCGTTTTGTGGACCGTCGGCGGTGTCCTCCTGTCCGCAGCCGTCACGGGTCTGCAAATCCTTATCAGCGGGGAGACGTCGCTGCTGTCGCTGGTCGCGGCGTTGACGATGTTCCTGCCATTGGCGATGGCGTTTCTCGCCGAGCCGCCGCGGCGCGGTCTCGGTCTCGGCTTCAGTGCTGCGGCGGGGGCAGCCTCGGCGCTCGCGGTCGCACTGGTGGGTGGCAGCGCGCTGACGATGTACTGGTCACTCTTCCTCGGACTCTCGGTCGGCGCGCTCGTGGCCGCCTTCACGTTCGGCCGGCTTACCCGCGATACTCGGTCCGTGTAGTTGATCTCTGGTCGTAAGCTATCCACGTCGTGAGCTATCCACACTGCTCATGCAGCCACGTTCGAGCTGCGACGAGGGCGTCCGGTGCCGAGAGGTCCGGTGTGATCCGGCCGCCGAACGCTTGGTTGAAGCGGTCGACGTACACGGCGGTGGTGAGCACCATGGTCGCGCCGTCCGGCATCGGCACGCTCATGTTGGCCGTGGACGAACCGGCCGAGTCCGAGCCGATCGTGCGGACGTTCGGCTGTCCGCGGAACGCGAGCAGCACAGCCTCGCCGGAGCTGGCCGTACTCTCGCCCTGCAGGACGGCGATCGGCTTCGTGCTCTTGGGGAGATCGACGACGCTCGCCTGCGGCTGGGCTCCGGCCAGAGCCGTACCACCCTCGATCCGCACCTCGGTGCGTTCTCCGGTGTTCGAAGCGAACGACAGCATCGGGCCGTCCGCCAGCAGAGGTGAGAGCCCGGCAAACATCGGCCACATGTTGCCGCCCCCGTTGTCGCGCAGATCCACGATCCACCCGCACGAGGTCGGCTGACCGGCCCGGCTCAAGCTTGAGGCTGTGGAATCGGCATAGCGCTGAAGGGCCTGCGGATCGCCCGACACCAACTCGGGCACCGAGACGGTCGAGATGCCGTCGGGCGTCGTCGTGACCGACGGGGTGGTGGATTCGACCGGGTTCGGGTCCACGAGAGGCGCGCCGGGGGGCAACCATTCGCTGTGCTCGCCGCCTGCCGCAGCTAACGCGGCACGCAGAGCTGGATAGGTCGCTGCGGTGTCCGGCGCGTTGTTGGTGAGTTGTTCGGCCTCGGTTCGCTGTGCCGGCCAGGTGGCAGGGTCGACGTAGTAACCACCGGATTCCATCATATCGAGCGCATCGGTGACGTACTGGTTGGTGGGATTGGACGCCGACGCGGAGTCGGCGGGCTCGGCAACGGCGGGGCTGGATGGTGAACCGACACCCACACCGACGACGATCACGAGCATTGCTAGGGCCACGGCGGCCACGAGAGCAAGAAGCAGATTTCGCAAGTGTCGATCGACGGGCCGTCTTCCCGAAGAACCCATGGTCGTGATTTTGTCAGAGGGTGGACGGGCTCGACAGTGTCAATGACGACAGATAGCTGTGCTCAGGTGGTCCGCGTCTATCCGCACCCGGAGGGGTAGGCCTCGGCCACGACCGGCTGTGGGTCTCCCCTTCCCCGAAATGGACGCCGGCCGAGCCCGTCCGCGGTGCCGCCCGCTCCTGAGGTCAGCACGGCGTGGGCGGGCTGGTCCGGTGGATGTAGGCCAGGCCGTCGAACTCCTCTCCCAGGGTCACCGGAGTGAACGCCACGCGGTACAACGCGGACACCACGGCGCCGTGTGAGCGGGTCCAGGACCGCTGGCCGAGCCAGCCCGTGACCGGTTCCGACGCGTCCGGATCCCGGAGATCGACGATATGGTCGGCGGATACCGCGGCTGCGAGCCGGGCTTCGACCGTAGCCGACGGCGGTGTCCCGATGCGGTGCACGACCGGGTTCGGCGTGGTTCCACGCAGTAGTCGCTTGTGACGGGCATGGAAGCGCCCCGCGCCGAGGGTCAGCCCGAGCGCGTAGTAGCCGCGCCCGAAACGCCCCTGCAGGTGTGAGCCCATGGTCGGGATCACCGAGGAGGGAACACCTCGGGAAAGGTGTGAGTTGTGCGCCCACACCGCGACCGGAAGTCCGGGTCGGTCGGCGACGTCCTGGACGACTTCGATCGTCGCCTCGGCCATGAGCCGGTCTCGGACGGCGTACACCGAGTCGCCGTACGTACCGCTGCGCGGTGCGGCGAAGACTCGGGCCGAGCGGAGTAGGAATCCGGCGTGTCGCCGCGCCCTCGCACGCTCGTGGTCCGGTCTCTCGGTGGCCGCCGCGGATGCCTGCCGGTCCAGCAGCGCGATCAGTTCCTCGACGCGAGGTACGACGTCGGGCTGCAACGGCGGGTCGACGGGCCGGTGGCAGCCCAACTCCCGCAGGACCCCCGAGAAGCGCTCGAGGTCGGTCGGCGCCCAGTCCCGTAGGTACGTCCGTACGGTATTTACAGCCCTCGCGGGACGCTGTGGATCAATTCCGACGAACCGGACACGACGCTCGGCAGGCACCTGCTGGTTGTGCCGACGCAACCACTCGATCATCGCCAGCACTTCGCGGGTGTTCCAGGTCCAGAACTGCAGCCCGGCGAGCGCCGCACCGGCGTCCCCCTCGCCGATCGCGACGTAGTCGTCGATGACGGTTGCCGCGGACTCACTGGTCTCCATCGCGACCACTTGCAGGCCCAGCTCCAGCACCAGGAACTCCAGCAGGCGGTGCTTGAGAGTGAAGAACTCCCGGGTGCCGTGCGTCGACTCACCCAGCCCCAGGACATCGAGCCCGGCCCACATCTGGGCCAGCGGGGCTAGATCGTCCCGACCACCGCCTGCCTCGAGCGTCTCAAGTCGAACGGCTCGTGAGTGCAGCCACGAGACGACGACGTCCGGGTCGGTCATATCGGACATGTTGGCACATCTCGATCAACGCACAGGCTCGGGCCGATAACGGCCGCGTCGGATGAGGGTGGAACGCCGCAGCGACAGGGGGCCTCGTGGAGCACGCCAGCTCGTCGTGGTCGGTGACCTCGCCGACGGTCGGCGTTCGGTGTCGATGACGACGAACCCGAGCTGTTGGCCATCCAGATGGTGCCAGATATCTCCCCGGCGATCAACCACAGGATGCCGGCGGCGAGGGTCTGCCGGTGAAGCGCGACGAGGAGATCATGGAGAACCGTGCGCTCGGACGGCCGAGTGCGCGCGGACGTGGTGCACGAGTGGATCGCCGCGATGGGCTTCACCAGTGGGGAGCGCACCACGTGGCGCACGGTCGCGGAGGTCAAGGCGCGGCTGCGCGCCCCAACGGGTGGGTCACATCACTGCAGAAGTCGGTGGATCTGCGCGCTCGTGTGGGGGCACCGTGGCGAGATGCCGAAGGACGACGAGGGGTTGACCGACGTCGAGGTGGTGCGCTTCGTCGCCGAGGGCTTCGTGCGCCTCCCCGGTGCGTTCCCGCGCGAGGTCGCCGACGCCGGGCGCGCGCTGCTCTGTGCGGCCACGGGCTGCGACCCCGACGACCCGACGACATGGACCCGGCCGGTCGTCCGGCTGCCGGGGTTCGGTGACGAACCGTTCCGCGCCGCCGTGAACACCCCGCGGTTGCACGCCGCGTTCGACCGGCTCGTGGGTGCGGGCCGATGGGTGCCGCGCTCGGGGCTGGGCACGTTCCCGATCCGGTTCCCGCACCCGGATGACCCGGGCGATGACGGCTGGCACGTCGAGGGCAGCTATCCGGACCCGGCGACCGGCGGGTACCGGCTCAACCTTCGCTCCCGCGGCAGGGCGCTGCTGATGTTGTTCCTGTTCTCCGATGTCGGCGTCGATGAGGCTCCGACGCGCATCAGGGTCGGGTCACACCTCGATGTGCCCCCGCTGCTCGCCCCGACCGGGGAGGACGGCGCCGAGTTCTTCGCGTTCGCCCGGCGCATGGTCCCGGCATCGGCGGGCCGTCCGGTCGTCACGGCGACCGGGGCTGCCGGCGATGTCTACCTGTGTCACCCTTTCCTCGTGCACGCCGCACAGCGCCACCGGGGCAGCCGGCCGAAGTTCATGGCGCAACCACCGCTCGAGCCGGTCGCCGAGCTGGATCTGGACCGGGTGGACCCGTCACCGGTCGAGCGGGCGTGCTGCGCGGACTGGGCCGGGCTGGGATCGCCGGCGTGAGCGGTGACCGCGAACCCAGAGCATCGCCCCCGCCGCGCAGCTGACCGGTCGCTTCGGCCAGCAGTTGACCAATCCCCTCGTGGTCGAGCTGTGCGACACCGGTGCCCGGGTGGTCTCTTTCTTTTTGTTTAGCAGTTCGGTGTGGGCCGTCAGCCACTCGTCGCGTGACGCGACCTGCGGAAGGTTCGTCATCGTGGTCTCCTTCGTCTCGGTTCTGCGATGTTTTCTTGTTCAGGCTGCGCGATGGCGCCGATGTCATCGGTCACCAGCGTGTGGATGCGCGAAGCGGCGTCCGTTTCTGTGTCAGTTTTTTGCGTCAGAAGGGAGGTTCGTCGTCGTCCGCGGGACGCGGTGGTGGCGGTGGTGGTGGTGGTTCGGGTGGTGGTGGTTCGGGTGGTGGCGGCCACAGGATCGGCCCGGTGTAGGGAGCCCGTCTCTCGACCTCGTCGAGGTTGGTGTCTTGTGTGGAGTCGTGGGGTGCGGGGTCGGGCTGGGGGGCGCAGATGGGTTCGCCGCGGGTGCGGTAGGTGTGTCCGAGGGGGCTGGTCCAGATGAAATGTCCGGGTCGGGGCTGTTCGAGCTGCCACTGGCCCTCGTGTTTCATCCGGTGATGGCGTCGGCATAGTGGGCCGCTGTTGGCGGCGACGGTGAGACCGCCGAGTTCGTGGTCGAGGGTGTGGTCCTGGTCGCAGCGGCGGGCGGGGCGGCGGCAGCCGGGAGCGATGCAGGTGCGGTCGCGGACCTGGACGTGGCGACGGAGCAGGGCGTTGGCGAACCGGTCGTCGGGGCGGGCGTCGAGCATCTGTTGGTGGCGGTGGCGGTGGGTGTACTGGCCGGCGATGTCGGCCAGGACCGTGGCCCACGGACCGCGGGACTCGGCGGCGGTGAGCTCGGCCAGCAGCGCAGCAGGTAGGTGTAGTTCGATGATCCCGCCGTGACACTCCCCGGCGGTGTCGGCGGTGTCGGCGGTGTCGTGAGGTCGCCGGCGGGTGAGCCCGGCCAGGATGAGGTGACCTGTTGGGTCGGTGATCGCGAATCGCCACTGGGCGCGGTGTTGGCGGGCGACCATGGCCCGGGCGACATCGGCGATCACCGGGCCCCAGCCGGGTATCTCACCGGGGTGCTCGTCGCGGTGCATCAGCGTGGCCAGCCCGACCCGTACTTCTCCGCCCCGACGGGGCTGCGGTGTGGGGACACCACCGCAGCCAGCAGGTCCCAGGGAGCTGGACGCCACAGCCGGATCCCTCGGATCAGCCGGGTCACCCAGGTCATCCGGCTCCGGCTCATCCGGCTCCGGCTCATCCGGCTCCGGCTCATCGGGGTCATCGGGGTCATCCGGCTCCGGGTCACCCGGGTCATCCGGCTCCGGCTCATCGGGCTCATCCGGGTCATCGGGGTCATCGGGGTCATCCGGACCATTGTCGGTTGGGTCGGTGAGGTTTGTGCCGGTAGCGCCGGTGCGCGGGGCAGCAGCAGGTGCATCGTTGGTGTTGGTGTCGGGTGTTCCCTGGGTGTTGGTGTCGGGTGTTTCGTGGGTGTCGGTGTGGGGTGTTTCGTTCGCGTCGGTGTTGGGGTGGGTGGTGAGGTCGGTCAGCATCGCTGTCACCATTTGGTCGTGTCCCATACCGTCGAGGCGGCCGTCGAGCAGGCGGGTGAACAGGTCGGCGCGGATCTGTTGGAGTGTGGCTGGGTGCCCGGCGTTCTTGACTGTGTCGGCGAGTTGCTCGATTCGTTCGCATGCCGCGACGGCCTCGTCGACTCCCAGTCCTGATCCGGTGATCGTCGCGGTGCCGTCCTTGCCCAGGTATCCGTGGATTCCGCGTTCCCGGACGGCTTTGTTGTACCGCCGTTTCGCGTAGCCGGGATCCACGCTGATCAGCAGGCGCAGTAGTCGCGCTCGGATCTGGCCGCTGGTCAATCCGGTGGCCAGTGGCACCACGGTCGCGCAGATGTGTTCGGTTTGGGCTTGGGTCAGCTCGGCGTAGCCCAGTACGTCGACGAAGGTCCATGCCCGGCCCTGGTCGATCCGGCCGGCTTGGAGCTCGGCGAACACCAGCGGGAGCTGCTCGACCAGCATTTCGGCGATGTGGTGTTCTCGATCGGCCTTGGCGGTGGTCCAGGTCAATGCTGCACCGATCTCTGCGCCCACCCATTCCCACCCGAGGTTTCGGTGTGCGGTGTCCTTCCGCGCCTGTGCTGTCGCGGCCCTTCCCACTTGGACCATCGCTGCGAAGAACCGGGCCTGTTCATGGGCGAGCTGCCGTGCGCTCGCCGCCAGCACGTTCACCGCATCGCCGTCCGCGACCTGATCCAGCTCGATCTCGGCGAGCGCGGCTACCAGCCCGGGGCCCGGCGGTATCGTCGCCAACCCGTCCGGGATCTGCCGTTCCTGACCCATGAGTCGAACATACATTCGAGCACCGACAGTTTCGCCGCAGCGCGCCGAGAGGTCGCAACGCTGAGCCCAGCGTGGTGCAACCGCGCCTCGGTCAAGGGTCCGGGCCTGCCACCGCCCACTGGCTGTTCACGGTGCCACGCGAGAAGTCCCGAGGAGATTTCGGCAGGTTTGATCGACTTCGTTGTTCTCCCTCTCACGGCTCAGGTTCTTGAGCAGGCGACCGCTACCCGTTGCCTGACCGCTACTCGCCGTCGGCGATGTCGAACATCGCGACCGTGTGGTCGTCCGAGACCGCCCCGCCGACCCGGGCTCATCGCGGTGCCCGGGTGCGATGTCGGCCACCGCCAGAAGGGGTCCGGCGACGATGCGATCGCAGAGTGTCGCCTGCCGCGATTCGAGCTCCACGAGCAACCCGAGCACGTTGAGGAGGTTGGTGCACTTCGGATGCCAGACCGGCGATTGAATGTCGAGCAGTGTCGATACTCGCTGTCCCGTCGTCGGGTGGTCGTGGGGCCGGTTCGGCATGCGTACGGTCTCGTGCATGGTGCGTCCTGAAGGCTGGATCAGACCAGCGGGTGGGAGTCCCGTCCCGGTAGGTACCGGAGCGCCGGGTAGCAGGCCCCGGTTCGTTGTGGAGACGCGGCGGGCTGAGCGGGGCGTCGAGAGCCTCTTCGGAGGGAGCAAGCGTGCGGGCCGTAGCACCATCAGGTGTGAGTCCTGCAGCCTCGTCAGACCTACAATGGGGGAGCCGAGCCGCTCATGTCACGGCGAAGGCCATGTCCGGCGAGCCCCGTTCCGGGGTCAGCTCGTCGGGTCCCTCCGGGGTATGGGGATCGGCACGCACGCACGGTCTGGTTCGGAACAGGAGAGACCCGTCTGCGCAGCCTTGTCAGCAAAGACCACCGGTATAAGCCAATGGTGAAATCTGGTGGAGCGCAGCGGGAGTCCGACGGGGTCGTAGTACCGCAGAACGCCGTGAGCAACGCGGTGCGCGGGAAGGTCCCCGACTTCGGTCACGCAAGCGGAGGCGGTAAGCACGGGGGCATGACCGGGATCGCCCGGTCCAACCACCCTGGTGGGCGTGAGCCTGTCGTCCTGCATCGGTTTGCGCCGGTGGGGAAGGTGCGAGAACTCCAACGCAAGCTATGGGCTGCGGCCAAGCAGTCTGAGGGTAGGCGTTTCCACGCCCTGTATGACCGGATCCACCGCGGTGACGTGCTGTGGGAGGCGTGGGAGCGGGTGCGAGCAAAGCGTGGCGCCGCCGGGGTTGATCGAGTGACCCTGGTGGCGGTGGAGGATTACGGGGTCGAGCGGATGCTCGACGAGCTTGCCCGTGACCTCCGCGTGGGGACCTACCGTCCGTCGCCGGTGCGGCGGGTGGAGATTCCCAAACCGGACGGCCGTAAACGGCCTTTGGGTATTCCGACGGTGCGGGACCGGGTGGCGCAGCAGGCAGCGAAGATTGTCCTCGAACCGATTTTCGAGGCTGATTTTCTGCCGTGCAGTTTCGGGTTCCGTCCGAAGCGCAGCACCACCGATGCGTTGGAGAAGATACGGGTGGCGTTCCCGTGGGGGCAGCAGTTTGTCTTCGAGGCCGACATCCGGGACTTCTTCGGCACGATCGATCACGACCGGTTGATGGTTGAGGTCGAGGCGCGGGTGTCGGATCGTCGGGTGCTCAGGTTGTTGCGGTTGTGGCTGTGTGCTGGGGTGATGGTCGATGGGGCGTACTCCGAGACGGTCTCCGGGACGCCGCAGGGTGGGGTGATCTCCCCGTTGTTGGCCAACATTTTCTTGCACGCGTTCGATCGGGCCTGGGCCGAGCACGGGACTGGGGAGTTGGTCCGCTATGCGGATGACTTCGTGGTGCTGTGTTCGTCTCGCGGCCAGGCCGAGGCTGCTGCGAGCCGGGCGGCGGCCTTGCTCGGGGGGTTGGGGCTTGAGCTGCACCCGGACAAGACCCGTGTGGTCGATCTCCGGGAGGGCCGGGAGGGGTTTGACTTCCTGGGTTGTCATCTTCATGCCCGCATGTCGGGTCGGTTGTGGGAGCGCAAGCAGATCGTGCGCTACTACCTGCACCGCTGGCCCTCGGCACGGAACATGAAGCGGGCCCGGGCCAGGGTCAAGGCGCTCACCGATCGGCGCCGGGTCGGGATGGAGCTGGCGGATGTGATCGCCGGTCTGAACCTGTTCCTACGGGGATGGGGCAACCACTTCCGAACCGGTAATGCCGCGGACAAGTTCGTCCAGCTCGACCGGCACGTGGGGTGGCGGCTGAAACGCTTGCTGATCAAGAAGCGGGGTCGCAACCTGCGAACCGGTCAGGCCGGGCGATGGACACCGGCCTGGTTCCACGACCAGGGGCTACACCAGCTCATGGGCACCATCCGATACCCGAAGGCGGCGTAACCATGTCCAGAAGACCGTCGGTAAGCCGTATGCGGGAAAACCGCACGTACGGATTGAAAGGGGGATGGGGAAACAGGGCCGCTTCGCGGTTCCTGCGCCCCTGACTACCAATGGCAGTCGCCGCGGTCTTTGTCCCGCTGTTGCCCTCGCCGCTGGTTCCGCTCGATGACGTGGGGCTGCCGTCGGTCCGGCTCCTGCTCAAGCGTGACGATCTGATCGGCGCAGATCTCGCCGGGAACACGTGGCGGAAACTCACGTACCTGCTCGACGACGCGGCGACGGCGCGTCACCACGCTGCGCACCTTCGGTGGCGCGTACTCGAACCACGTGCGGGCGCTCGCAGCTGCTGGAAGCGCGACCCGGCCGTGCTGGAGGATCTTCGTGGACGGTTCGGTCAGTTCTACCTCGTGCCCGAGGGTGGGACGACGCCTCTCGCCCTGAACGGCTGCGCAGAACCCGTCGCGGAGATCGCCGAGCCATTCAATCGGATCTGTTGTCCGGTCGGCACCGGCGGCACCCCTTGGTGACCTGCAGGAATCCAGGTGCTGGTATCTACGGTGGTGTGATGCCAGAACGCCGGGCGAGTCGCCACTCGCCGGAGTCGACGGCGAAGGACTTGTCCGGACCCAGCCATTTCCCGGTCATCGACCGTCCGGTCGGATCGAG
>JBOHEP010000448.1:0-1115 GCA_050701075.1 Pseudonocardia sp.
GCCGGGATCTTCACCAGCGCGACGTCGCCCTCGCTGAACGCCTGGAGGTCGACGACCTCGGCGCTGGCCGTCTCACCCCGCAGACTGTTGCCGGTGGTGACCGTGACCGTTCGATCGATGGGGGAGCCCGGGCTGACACCTTCGGTCCGGTAGTTGAGCGAGGCGAACTTCGTCTGCGCGTCGATGGGGATGGTCGGGTCTGCCCCGACGAGGTCCGCGATCACGATGGCTATCAGATCTCGGCGAGCGCCTTCGGGGCCGACGTCCACGCAGTGGCCGGCGGTGGCGATGTAGCCGGCGGGATTGACGACGAAGCCCGTGCAGGTCGCGGTGAACCGGTAGGGGTTGCCGTCGTGGAAGATGCCCCCGGTCTCGTCGAACACGTAGCCGCTGTAGGCCGTCTCCAGGTAGACCACGGCGGGCCCGGCCAATGCGGCGGCGCGTTGGGAGTCGGAGGGCTTCGGCGGTTCCTTGGCGAGTGCCGGCGTGGCGGCGGTGACGAGGACACAGGAAGCGGCCAGGCCGAGGCCGACGGCTCGGCGGAGGATCGACGACATAGGAGTCCCTTCGTGAAACTGGGCCCCCAACGTGTACTTGATTCGCAGCTTGGCAACGTAACGTTATCTACCTAGGGAGCTGTTGCTCCATATGGGGAAGCTCCTCGGGGAGTGGGTCTGCTCGCCGGCGGTCTGTCGCTCAGTGACCGACAGACCCGACGCGGTCAGGGCTCGTACGGTCCACGCCACCCATGGCCGTCTCGATGTCCGGGTCGGCCAGGCGCGGGTCATCGAGCACGGCCTGGAACCGTTCGTCGTCCCGCTCGCCCTGGAGCTTGGCGATCACCATGGTGGCCACGCTGTTCCCGATGGCGTTGGTCAGCGCGCGGCCTTCGCTCATCACCCGGTCGATACCGACCACCAACGCGATCCCGATGGCGATCGACTCGGGTGTGAAGAACTCGCCGCCGAACGCCTGCAGCGACGCGACGAGGGTGACCAGCCCGGCGCCGGTGATGCCGGCCGCGCCCTTGGAGGTGAGCACCATCAACGCGCAGAGCGCGATCTGGGCACCGAGTGGCAGGTCCTGGCCACCGGCCTGGACGATGAACAGCGCGG
>JBOHEP010000449.1:0-8776 GCA_050701075.1 Pseudonocardia sp.
CCTACCTCGACCTCGTCGCCCGCGAACTCAACAACCGACCACGGCGTATCCTCGGCTACCGAACCCCAGCAGAAGTCTTCACCGACCTCCTGGCCAGCTCAATTGCTTCCACCGGCTGAGACCAAGCTCTGCTCTGAATGTTGATCGTTTCGGAGTTGTCGACGATCACGAGGTCGAAGAGGTTGGGAGCGAAGCCGCGGAACATCCCATTCGGGTCATCGCCGCTGTCAGCCCGCGGAGCCTCGCGGTCAGAGCACCGCCAACGGCAGCGCCGTGAGCCGACGCCGAACGACGGCGCCGAACCGCGCGTCCAGGCGCAGCCAGGAGCCGGTCGCCGAGACCCGAACCGTTCCCGGCTCGGACTCCCCGCCACCGAGAAACCCCATCCCCGACAACGCGAACAAGCACCGCAGGGGCACGTTCACCGTCTGCCCGGCGCCCTCGTCGCGAACCGTCAGCACGGTCTGGTCGAGCAGCGATGCGGGCGGGCCGAGCGGGCCGGCACTCTCCCGCGCCACCGCCAATCCGCGCTCCATGAGCGTCTCGAGCTCGGCCGCCGGCACGTCATCGACCAGGGACCAGCCACTGCACGGCGGCAGTTCACCCAGCCACATCCCGCCGTCGGACCCCGGGTCGACCGTTGCCGACCGGTCGACGGCCAGCGCGGTGAGCAACCCCGACGCCGCCACGGTCACGTCCCGCGGATTCAGCGTGCCGCGCACCGACCGGGTGGCCACCACATCGAACGGGGTGGCCGCCCATGCCGTCACCCTGCCACCGTCGCCGCACAGCCGGACCTGGGCGGACCGGTCGAGGCGCACGACCCGCGCGGTGAACGCGCCGAGGTCGTCGCGCTCGGCAGGGTCGGGGATGTGCAGCGAAGTCACGCCCCGTCCCTCCAGCGCCCGAGAAACGCGCGCTCCTGCGCGGTCACCCGCCGCGGCCGCGCCGCGTCCAGATCGACCAGGCCTATCCTGGTCCAGGCCGTCACCGCGACCCGGGAATCCGCGTCGGGTCCGTCGCACATCTCGTAGGAGATTCGGAACGACGCCGCGCGCACCTCGTCGACCCACATGATGACCCGCAGCGTGCGCGACCGGTACGGGATCTGGCGCCGGTAGTCGACGTGGAGCCCGGCGACGAGCAGGCCGCGTTCGAATCCGGTGATGCCCTCCGCGGCGGCGGTGTCGAAGAACAGCCCGATCCGGGCCTCCTCCAGCAACGTGACCGTGCGGGCGTGATTGACGTGGTGGTAGGAGTCCTGATCGGTCCAGCGCAGCGGCACGTACGTGACGAAGCGAGCCACTCCTACCGCGCCAGCCCACGTAGCTGCCGCGACACCACCGAGAGCGTTGCGAGATCGAGCTGGCCGGCCGTGCCCACCTCGTGCAGCGCCGCGCGGGCCCGCACCAGCCGCGACACGTTGGCCCGTTCCCACTGCTCGATCGCAGCCTGCACCGGGGTGCCGGGAGCGGCCTCACGCAGCGCGTCGAGCGTGATCGCCCGCAGCGACCCGTACAGATCGTCGCGCAGAGCCAGCCGCGCCAGCCCATGCCATCGATCGCCGCGCTCCAGGGCGCTCACCGACGTGAGCGCCAGGTCGATGCCAAGGTGCTCCGACAGCGCGTAGTACAGCGCCGCCACCTCGGCGGGATCGCGCGGCTCCCCGTCGCGCTCGGCGATCTCGGTCAGCTCGACGACGTCGAGAAGCCCGTAGGCATGCAGGAGCGCGGCGCATCGAACGGCCAGCTCGGCGGGCACACCCGCGGCCCGGAACTCCTCGGCCCGCCCGGTCAGGCCCGCACGCTCCCGGCCGAGCATCAGCTCGGGCAACCGTTCGCCCAGTTCGCGCACGGTCTCCGCGAAGCGGGTGTGCTCCGCGCCGACGGCGAGTGGCTGCGGCCGATTGGTGAGGAACCAGCGCGACGCGCGATCCAGCAGCCGCCGCAACTCGAGCACGACCTCGTCGGAGACCGCGGTCGGGATCGTCGAGTCGCGCAGCTGCGCCCACAGTTCGGACAGGTCGAAGACCGTGGTCGTCACCGCGTAAGCGCGCACGGCGTCGGCGGGTCCGGCCGCGAGCTCCTCGCCCAGCCGGAACGCATACGTGATACCGGCACCGTCGACCATCTCGTTGACCATCAGGGTCGTCACGATCTCCCGACGCAACGGATGCCCGGCGACCGCCGCCGGGAACCGCGCGCGGACCGCGCGCGGGAAGTACTCGGTGATCCGCCCCGCGAACGCCGAGACGTCGGGCAGGTCGGTGGCGAGCACCTGCGCGGTGAGGTCCAGCTTGGTGTGCGCGAGCAGTGTGGCGAGCTCCGGGCTGGTGAGACCGGAGCTCGCAGCCGCCGACGCGGCGAACCCCTCGGCCCCGTCCCCGCTGGGCAGCACCTCGAGCTCCCGGTCAAGGCCGGCCCTGGCCACCAGGTCCGCGGTCAGCCGGGCGTGCACCGCCACCATCGCCGGGGCATGTGCCCTGGCGATGCCGAGCACCGCGTTCTGGTCCCGGTTGTGGGCGAGCACCAGCTCCGCCACCTCGTCGGTCATCTCCGCGAGCAGCGTGTTGCGAGCGTGGTGCGCCAGGTCCCCGCTGCGCACCAGGCGGTCGAGCAGAATCTTGATGTTGACCTCGTGGTCGGAGCAGTCCACGCCCGCCGAGTTGTCGATCGCATCAGTATTGATCTTCCCGCCGCCGCGCGCGAACTCGATGCGCCCGCGCTGGGTGAGCCCGAGGTTCCCACCCTCCCCGACGACCTTCACCCGCAGCTCGCTGCCGTTCGCCCGCACAGCGTCGTTGGCCTTGTCGCCTGCGTCGGCGTGCGACTCTCCGGACGCCTTCGCATACGTGCCGATCCCGCCGTTCCACAGCAGGTCGGCCGGGGCACGCAGGATCGCGGCGATCAGCTGCGGAGGGCTGAGCCGCTCGACGCCGTCGACGATCCCGAGCGCGGCGCGGATCTCCGGCCCGATCGGGACCGACTTGGCCGTACGCGGCCAGACCCCGCCGCCCGGGCTGATCACGGCCCGGTCGTAGTCGTCCCAGCTCGAACGCGGCAACGCGAACAGCCGCTCGCGCTCGGCGAAGGAACCGGCGGCGTCAGGATGGGGATCGACGAAGACATGCCGGTGGTCGAACGCGGCGAGCAACCGGATGTGGCGCGATGCCAGCATGCCGTTGCCGAACACGTCGCCGGACATGTCGCCGATGCCGACGACCGTGAAGTCCCCGGTCTGGGTGTCCACCCCGAGCTCGCGGAAATGCCGCTTGACACTCTCCCACCCCCCGCGCGCCGTGATGCCCATGGCCTTGTGGTCATAACCGACCGAGCCACCGGAGGCGAACGCGTCGCCCAACCAGAACCCGTATGACGCCGCGACCTCGTTGGCGGTGTCGGAGAACCGGGCGGTGCCCTTGTCCGCGGCCACCACCAGGTAGGAGTCGTCCCCGTCGTGCCGCACGACCTCCGGTGGGCCGACGGTCTCGGTCGCGCCGTCACCGGTGGTCACCAGGTTGTCGGTGACGTCGAGCAGCCCGGAGATGAACATCCGGTAGGACGCCTCGACCTCGGCGGGGCCCAGGTCGGACCGCCGCACCACGAACCCCCCTTTCGCGCCGACCGGTACGATCACCGCGTTCTTCACGTTCTGGGCCTTGACCAGCCCGAGGACCTCCGTGCGGTAGTCCTGCGGGCGGTCCGACCAGCGCAGCCCGCCGCGGGCCACCGGCCCGAACCGCAGGTGCACGCCCTCCACCCGCGGCGAGTACACGAAGATCTCAAAACGCGGGCGCGGCGCGGGCATCTCCGGCACCCCGCTCGGGTCGATCTTGAAGGAGAAGAAGGGGCGATCCCGGAACCAGTTCGTGCGCAACGTCGCCATGATCCCGGCGAGGTAGGCGCGCAGGATCCGGTCGGCGTCCAGCCCGGTGACCGCGTCGATCAGCCGCTGTACCTCACCGAGTGCTGTCGCCATCCGCCCCGCACGGCGATCTTCCTCGACGTGCGGGGCGAACCGCGCCCGGAACAAGGCGAGCAGCCCTCGTGCGACGCCGGCGTGGGCCAGCAGGGTGTCGGCGATGTACTGCGGCCCGTAGGTGACCCCGAGCTGCCGGCCGTAGCGGGCGTACGCGCGCAGCACCGCCACCTCCCGCCATCCGATCCCGGCGCGCAGCACCAGCGCACTGAAGCGATCGGTCTCGCATTCTCCGCGCCAGGCCGCGGAGAATGCGGCGCAGAACTCCCCTTCGACGTCGCCGTCCGGTCGCCCGACCAGCGCAGCCTGCGTGGCAGGGTCCATGCACAGGCCGAAGTGGTACACCCAGCAGCGCAGACCGTCCGGGCGCAGGAACTCCGAGGGGCGTTCGTCGAGAACGTCCACACCGAGTTGCTGCAGCAGCGGCAGCACCGCGGTGAGGGTTGCGGGCGCACCGGCCAGGTAGAGGGTGAAGTGCCACTGCGCCGCGCCCGTACCCGGGTACAGCCGCACGTCGAAGTCTCCGGACCGGTCCAGGATGGCGATCCGGCGCAGGTCCTCCATGGCGTGCGCCGGCTCGACGGCGGCCTTGTACGCGTCGGGGACGCCGCCCAGCAGGGCGGCTGCGGCTTCCTCACAGCCGGGCTGGGACAGGAAGCGGTCGTCCCACGTGCGGACGGCCTCGGTCAGCTCCTGCTGCAGCGCCTGCATGTCCGGCTCGTCGAAACCCGGCGCGTCGGCGTCGGTATGTACCGTGAAGTGCACCAACGCGCGGATCGACTCGGAGACCCGTGCGGTGTGGTCGACTCCGCGACCGCCGAGGCGACGCTGGAGCACATCGGCCATCGCCAGCCGTGAGGACGTCGTGTAGCGGTCGCGCGGCAGGTAGACCAGCGCCGAGATGAAGCGCCGGTACGGATCGGGGCGTAGGAACAGCCGCACCGCGCGGCGGGCGGCGATGGCCAGCACGCCCACCGCCGTGTCGTGCAGGCTCTGCTCGCTGGCACTGAACAGCTCCTCCCGGGGCAGATCGGAGATCACCTCGAGCATCTGCTGACCGGAGAAGGACTCCAACGGGAGCCCCGCGCGGCGGATGGCGCCCCGGACACGGCCGGCCACCACCGGAATGTCGAGCACGCTCTCGTAGAGCGCGGTCACCGTGAGCATGCCGACAAAGCGATGTTCACCGGCCGGGCGGCCCTCGGCGTCGAGGGTGCGGACGGCGAGGTAGTACGGGTGCGCCGAACGGAGCGGGCCGGCCAGGTCGGCCCGCGTGATCACCAGCAGGTCCCGGGGCGCCCCTGGCGCCACCTCGTCAGGCGGGGCGAACCCGCGGGGGGCGGCGCTGTCGCGACGCAACACTCCGAGCCCGGGTGCATCGGATCTCAGCTCGCACCCGCTCGCCGGGTGATGGCGATGGCCCAAGAAGATGAAATGGCCATCGACGAGCCAGCGCAGCAGATCGGCGATCTCACCGGGCGGCGTCCCCATCGCCGCGGAGGTGGGCCCGGTCAGTAGCTCGACGGCAAGCTCACGGGCCCGGCTATGCATCGACCCGGTGTCCCCGACGACCTCCCCGACGTCACGCAGAACACTCTCCAGCTCGCGCTCCAGTTCGTCGGCTCGTCCCGTGAACGGGGCGAGGTCCAGCCGCATCCAGGACTCGACGAGCGCCCCGGCCGGCGGCACGGCCGGATCGGCGTCGGTGAGTACCTCCGCCAGCTCACCGGTCTCGTCGCGTCGCACGACGACGATCGGGTGGATCACTCGACGGACCTCGCCCCCCGCTCGTCCGATCCCGGTCAGGAGCGACTCGACCAGGTACGGCATGTCGTCGGTGACGATCTCGACGACCGACCCAGCAGGTTTGTCGACTCCGGGCTCCAGCTCGCTGACCCGGACGATCGGAGCACCCGCCACCCGCCGGGCGGCGAGCACACGATGCGACCGGGCCGCCACCAGCGCCTGATCATCTCGCCGCGGGTCGGAGGCGTGTCGTATATGGAGCGCCGCAGGCGCCTTCAGTTCGAGCTCCATCGCTGCCTCCGCGGCCTGCGCACGGCGAGGCTGGTCATATGCTGCTCCCTGCGCTACTGGATGTCACTGGACAGGCGCCACCGGTGTAACGGGCGCGCCACCAGTTGCGGTTGCCAGCCTCGCTCACCCTAAGCCCCGCCGACCGGCATGCGGCTTCCCGCAAGGGCGCGCGGTCGACCCGTCGGTAGCTCAGTCCCGGACGAGCTTCCGATGCGTGACGCGATGCGGCCTGGCGGCGTCCGCCCCCATCCGTTCGATCTTGTTCTTCTCGTAGGAGTCGAAGTTGCCCTCGAACCAGAACCAGGACGCCGGGTTCTCCGCCGTACCTTCCCACGCCAGGATGTGTGTCACGACACGGTCGAGGAACCATCGGTCGTGCGAGATCACCACCGCGCAACCCGGGAACTGCTCGAGCGCGTTCTCCAGGGACGACAGGGTCTCCACATCCAGGTCGTTGGTGGGCTCGTCGAGCAGGATCAGGTTGCCGCCCTGCTTGAGGGTGAGCGCGAGGTTCAACCGGTTGCGCTCACCGCCCGACAGCACGCCGGCCGGCTTCTGCTGATCCGGCCCCTTGAAACCGAACGCGGCGACGTAGGCACGTGAGGGCATCTCCACCTGACCGACCCGAATGTGATCGAGGCCATCGGAGACCACCTGCCACACGTTCTTCTTCGGGTCGATCCCGGCACGGTTCTGGTCGACGTAGGACAGCTTGACCGTCTCCCCGACCCGGACCGTGCCGGAGTCAGCATGTTCGAGCCCGACGATCGTCTTGAACAGCGTCGTCTTCCCGACCCCGTTCGGACCGATCACGCCGACGATTCCGTTTCGCGGCAGCGAGAACGACAGATCTTTGATCAACATTCGCCCGTCGAAACCCTTGTCGAGGTGGTCGACCTCGACGACAAGGTTACCCAGCCGCGGGCCGGTCGGGATCTGGATCTCCTCGAAGTCGAGCTTGCGGTGCTTCTCGGCCTCGAGAGCCATCTCCTCGTAGCGCTGCAACCGGGCCCGGCTCTTGGCCTGTCGAGCCTTGGCTCCGGACCGCACCCAAGCCAGCTCGTCGACCAGGCGTTTCTGCAGCTTCGCGTCCTTGCGCCCCTGCACCGCAACCCGCGCGGCCTTCTTCTCCAGATACGTGGAGTAGTTACCCTCGTACGGGTAAGCGCGGCCTCGGTCCAGTTCGAGGATCCACTGAGCGACGTTGTCCAGGAAGTACCGGTCATGGGTGACCGCGAGGACCGCACCGGAGTAGCTCGCCAGATGCTGCTCGAGCCAGAGCACGCTCTCGGCATCGAGATGGTTGGTCGGCTCGTCGAGCAGGAGCAGGTCTGGTCTGCTCAGCAGTAGCTTGCACAACGCCACCCGCCGACGCTCTCCACCGGAGAGCTGGGTGACCGGAGCGTCCGGCGGCGGACAGCGCAGCGCGTCCATCGCCTGGTCGAGCTGAGAATCCAGATCCCACGCGTCGGAGTGGTCGAGCACCTCCTGGAGCTGCCCCATCTCCTCCATGAGCTGATCGGAGTAGTCCGTGGCCATCTTCTCGGCGATCGCGTTGTACCGGTCGAGCTGCGCCTTGATCTCGCCGAGGCCCTCCTCGACGTTGCCGAGCACGGTCTTCTCCTCGTTCAACGTGGGCTCCTGCTGAAGGATCCCGACCGTCGTCCCGGGGGCCGGGAACGCATCCCCGTTGTTGGCATGTTCCAGACCGGCCATGATCTTCAGGACCGTCGACTTGCCGGCGCCGTTCGGCCCGACCACTCCGATCTTCGCTCCAGGTAGGAACGCCAGCGTCACGTCATCCAAGATGACCTTGTCGCCGTGTGCTTTCCGGACCTTCTGCATGGTGTAGATGTATTCGGCCACGACCACGATCGTAGTTCCGCGCACATCAGACCGTGACGCCCACCTCTGTGATCGCTTCTCGCGACGGCGCTCCCCCGGGCACGAGAGGGTCGTCACCGAGACTGCCGCCACGGCCGGCGTCGTCACGACCGCCCTCACCGCCCTCGTGACCACCCTCGTCTGATGCGCTGCTCCCCCTCCCGTTCGACTCGCCTTCGATCGAAGCCGGGACCGTGGCCCGTTTCGTACGGGTGACCGCGGCCGTGCACCGCATCAGGTCCGGGCCTACCGCTAGTGCCTCCATCTCGATGATCGAATGGCGCTGACCATCCTTGTCGTAGTTACGGGTGTAGATCCGGCCATGCACGACGATCGGATCTCCGGTCGTGAACGAGGCGAAAACGTTCTCCGCGAGCCGGCGCCAGCACGTCACCGAAAGGTAGACGCGGTCGCCGTCCACCCAGCCGTCGCTCGCCCGGTCGTACCGCCGCGCGTTACTCGCGACGCGAAAGCTCACGACGCAGGTGCCGTCGGCGAGCCAGCGCCTGTTCAATGGTGTGATGAGCGTACCGACCACGGTCGTGTGCGTCTCATACATCGCGTTTGCTCCTCGCTCGGTGACTGCCGTTGCGAGGTCTATGCTGCCGATCCGCGCGGCACAGAACCAGAGCCGACGTCAACCTGTGGATAGGCGATGGGCCATGTGGACAACTTGTCCGCGCAGCTGAACACGACGGTCGGACTGTCGGTCCCGCATGAGAGAGTCAACCAAAAACACAAAAAAGTGGGCCCCCGCCTGGTGGCGGGGGCCCACTATGAGAAATGTTTGATGTCGGCGGCGACCTACTCTCCCACACCCTGGCGGGTGCAGTACCATCGGCGCTGGAGGGCTTAGCTTCCGGGTTCGGGATGGGAC
>JBOHEP010000450.1:0-1309 GCA_050701075.1 Pseudonocardia sp.
GGTAGTCATCGTCTCGGCGGTCGCGCCGGCGGTGCTCGGCGCGGTGGTGCACCTGGCTGTGCTGGTCGGGCGCGCCGACGGTGAGCCCGCGACCGGCCCGGCCGGCGGGTTCGACGAGCACGCCGCCGATGCGCCCGCTGATGGCGAGCACGCGGACGCCGTCGCGGCGGGCCTGCTCGACGATCGTGGCCTGTCCCGGCTGTGGGAGACCGCGCCCCTCGCCGCAGAGCAGATGACGCCGGAGCGGCGTGCGGAGGCTCTGATCGCGGAGGGCGCGGGCCGGCGACGTCTGGCCCAGGAGCTGGACATCAGCGAGTACCAGGCCCGGCGGCTGCTCGACGAGCACCGCACCCCACCCGGCCCGGCACACGAGCCCGAGCAGGTGAGCGCGCCGCTGTGGGGACCGGCGGAGACCGAGATCGGTACGGAGATCGGCACGGCGCAGGACGTGGACCCGCAGCGGGTGCACGGGATCAACACGGACATGGCAGGCGCCGGGATCAACGGCGCCCGGGTGGAGACGGGAGGGAGGTCGTGATGAACACCTCGGTGGTGGTGGTTCTGGCGGTGCTGGTCGCGGTCGCGTTGATCGCGCGCCGCCGTGGGGCGTGGGCGGTCACGGCCGGCGCCGGGGTGGCGGCGGTGTTGCCGGCGTGGACGCTGGTCCGCACGAGCAACCCGTTCCTGCTCGGCCTGCTCGTGGCCGCGCTCGTGGTCCTGGCGTGGCTGCGGTGGGGCCGGACGATGGCCACGGTCACCCGGTGGGGCGCGTCCGCGCGACGGAAGGCCGGGGTGGCGTCGATCACCGACATCACCCGTACCCACTCCGCGGTGGCGATACGCCGTCACGTGGGCGTCCTGCGCCCGTCGCTGCGGGCCCGGTCCCGGCTGGCGCACATGGCGCAGTTGTGCCGGTTCCCGGTGGCCGAGGTCGCGGTGCAGCTGTGCCGGACCGGGGGCCTGCGGGTGTGGTCGACCGTGCGGGACGTGGTCGTGGTGTTCGGCGGGCCGGGTGCGGGGAAGACGCAGTGGCTGGCCGGGCGGATCATCGACGCCCCCGGCGCGGTCCTCGCGACGTCGACTCGGACGGATCTGCTCGACCAGACCGGCCCGCTGCGTGAGCGGGTGGGGCCGGTGTACGTGTTCAACCCGGTCGGGCTCGGCGACCGCCCGTCGACGATCACGTTCGACCCGCTCACCGGCTGCACCGACCCGGTGACGGCGAACGAGCGGGCCGCGGACATGATCGCCGCCGGGAGCCACGGCGGGGGCGGGGACCGGGAGTTCTGGGAGGACCAGGGCCGGCGCA
>JBOHEP010000451.1:0-14712 GCA_050701075.1 Pseudonocardia sp.
GACGCGCACTGCGCACGTCGCCGAGGCCGCGGCCGTCGCGGCGGGCCTCGCATGCAGTGGTGGCGCCACCCTGCTCGGTCACCCACTGCCGGCCGGCCCGGCCGCGGCACTCGGAGCTGCTCTGGAGCGCGGCGTGCCGGCGGCGCTCGTGTCCCCGGTCGATGGCAGTGCGGCGCTCGTGCTGGTCGGCCCGGAGCTCGAGGTGGTGCACGGCTCACTGGGCCCGGTCGAGGTCGACGACACGGTGATCGGCGCAGCGCGCGGTCTCCTGCGCCGCGGCGCCACCGTCACCGAGCGACTCGGTGCCGCGGGCGTCGAGCTGCTGCTGGATCTGTGGGTGCCGGTGCCGTCGGTGCTGGTGGTCGGGTCGGGGGCGATCGGCGAGGCCCTGCTCGCGCAGGCCGAGCTGCTGGGCTGGATCGGACGACGGGAGACCGAGGTGGCAGCTGCGTGTGCCGCCGTCGCCGATTTCTCCGACGCCGACGTGCTCGTGCTGCTCGACCACGCGCCGTCCTTCGACGTGGTGGTCGCCGACGGTCTGCGGCGCGGTCGCGGGTTCATCGGCGCGCTCGGGTCCCGCCACACGCAGGCGGCCCGGCGCGTCCGGATGCTGGCCGCCGGTACCTCGGAGGAGGAGCTGGCAGCCCTGCACGGACCGGTGGGGCTCGACCTCGGGGCGCGTACCCCGGCCGAGACGGCGGTCTCGATCGTCGCGCAGGTCATCGCCGCCCGCTCCGGGCGCCGTGGCTCGGCCCTGGCCGGCGCCGAGGGCCGGATCGGGGGATGAGCGAGCCGGCGAGCGACCATGGGCCGAGCGACCATGGGCCGAGCGAGTCATGGGCCGAGCGACCATGGGCCGAGCGACCATGGGCACAGCGCCTGCACGCAGCGTCGACCGAGCGCGGCGAGGGAACGCGATGAGCGGGGCCCGTGGGCCCGCCGCCGCGGACGCACCGACGGTTCCGATGCGGCATGTGCCCCGGGGCCCGAGCCCGGCGTCCCGGCGGGGGACCCGCTGGTTCGCCCGGTTGGTGATCGGCTCGTTGGTGCTCGCCGTGCTGATCGTCGCAGGCACCGCGTTCCGGGTGTGGTACGTGGCGCGCGTCGACGACCGGCAGGCCGTCGACGCGGTGGTGGTGCTCGGGGCGGCGCAGTACGACGGCCAACCCAGCTCGATCTTCGCGGCGCGGTTGCGGCACGCCAAGGCGCTCTACGAGCAGGGGCTCGCGCCGCGCATCGTCACCACCGGTGGCAGCCGGCAGGGTGATGTCTACACCGAGGCCGAGGCAGGCCGCCGTTACCTGCTCGATCGCGGTGTCCCGGCGCGCGCGGTCGTGGCGGTCGGGGAGGGCACCGACACCCTCGGGAGCCTCCGGGCGGTGGCGAGCCGGGCCGAGGGGGACCGTTGGCAGCGGGTGCTCGTCGTCAGCGACCCGTGGCACTCGTTGCGCGCCCGGATGATGGCCCGCGACAGCGGCCTGGAGGCATGGACCTCACCCACCCGTAGCGGGCCCGCGGTGCAGACGCGCGAGACCCAGGCCCGCTACATCTTCCGGGAGACCGCGGCGGTGCTCTACTACGGGCTCACCCACGCCTCGGTCGAGAGCCAGAGCGGCGGCGTCCATCCCCCCGCCCTCGGGTAGAGGTGGAGCAGCTCACCGTGCAGCAGCAGGGCTACACCGAGCACGACCGGGCGCGGATGCTGCTGGAGCCGTCCAAGGGCGCCGGCCGGATCGATCGCCGCAGCCCGTTCTCCCGCGACCGGGCGCGCGTGCTGCACTCCGCGGCGTTGCGTCGCCTGGCCGGCAAGACCCAGGTCGTCGGGCCGGGGGAGGGGGCGGAGGTCAGCGGGGCACCGCGCACCCGGCTCACCCATTCCCTGGAGGTCGCGCAGATCGGCCGGGGGATCGCCGAGGAGCTGGGCTGTGACCCGGACGTGGCGGACACCGCGGGGCTGGCCCACGACATCGGGCATCCGCCGTTCGGGCACAACGGTGAGCGGGCGCTCGACGAGTTCGGTGCGGCGTGCGGCGGCTTCGAAAGCAACGCCCAGACACTGCGGATCCTCACCCGGCTGGAGCCCAAGGTGGGCCATGGCCGCTCCGCCGCGGGGCTGAACCTCACCCGGGCCACGCTCGACGCGTCCTGCAAGTACCCGTGGGTGGCCGGCCACGGACACGTGAAGTACGGCGCCTACGAGGCCGACCGCGCGGCGTTCGAGTGGGTGCGCGGGGGAGCCCCGGTCGGCCGGGGCTCCCTCGAGGCGCAGGTGATGGACTGGTCCGACGACGTGGCCTACTCGGTGCACGACGTCGAGGACGGCATCCTGTCGGGGCGCATCGATCTCGCCGCGCTGGGCTCGCCCGTCGAGCGGGAGACGCTGGTGGATCTGGCGGCGACCCATTTCGGCGCAGTGGTGGGTGGGGCGGCCCTGGGTGAGGCGGCCGAGACTCTGCGGGCGCTGCCGGTGGTCGACGCCGTCTGTGGTTTCCACGCCCCGTCGGCCCCGGGCGCGGCGCATGTCGCGCTCAAACAGCTCACCAGTGAGCTCGTCGGCCGGTTCGTCCAGGCCGCCGCGGACGCCACCCGAGCCGGCCACGGGGACCGGCCGTTGTGTCGTTACGCCGCCGACCTCGTCGTGCCGCCATGGGCACGAGCGGAGGTGGCACTGCTCAAGGCCGTGGCGCTGCGCTACGTGATGAGCGACCCGCACCGGCTCGCCATGCAAGCCCGCCAGCGTGAGCTGTTGACCGAGCTCGGCGTGGCGCTGCTGGCCGGTGCCCCGGCGGCGTTGGACCCGGTGCTCGCCGACGACTGGGTCGCCGCGCCAGATGACGCGGGCCGACTGCGGGTGATCGTGGACCAGGTGGCGACGCTCACCGATCAGCAGGCGGTGGTACGTCACGCCGCGCTCGTCCGGCGTCGTTCCCGATCGGGGACCGGATCCATGGAGCGATGACCCGAACCCGGGCAACGGCGGTCCGCCGTCTTGCTGCGCCCTCCGCGTTGCAACATGAATCCGGCCCAGAACAGCCGAAGTTCCTGCGGTGGAGCGGAGGGCGGCGGCTAACGGCCGCCCGCGACGATCATCGACGGTCCGTTGGCAGCGGCTCGCCGGGGCAGTCGCCCAGTACGCGGGTGATGGCGTCGCGCTCCGCGGCGGTGACCCACAACCGGTACTTGGACTTGACCGCGACCTGGCGCGCCACGTATGCGCACCGGAAGCCGCGGGCCGGGGGTAGCCAGGTCGCGGCATCACCGTCGCCCTTGGCCTGGTTCACCGCGCCCTCGACGGCGAGCAGGTTGAGCGGGTCGTTGGCGAACAGCCGCCGGACTGCGGCGTCGAGCTGCTGCGCCCCGGTCTGCCAGCTGTTGGACAGTGACACGACGTGGTCGATCTGTACGTCGTCACTGGTGTCCTCGCCTCGGATGAAGGCGATCTCGGAACCCGTGTACGGGTCGCGCAGGAGGCCGGTGATCACCACGCACATGCTGCCGCTGCGGAACGTCTCGTCGACGAGGTCGCGGGCGAGCACCTGGTTGCGCTGGTCACAGCCGTCGCGGTCGACGTCGGCCCAGCGTTGGCCGAACTGGTCGCGGTCATACCCTGTGCGCGGGGCGCGGCCCTTCACCGGCAGGGCGGCGAGCGTCTGGGCCGCATCCCCACCGGGTGCGACACCTGGGCCGGACCCGGGTGCCGACCACTCCGCCGGCACCTCCAGAAGATCGGGCAAGGACGAGCAGCCGGTCGCGAACGCCATGACGGCGACCAGGATCGCCGCTGCCCGTCCCGGTCGTCGTCCGAGCCGCATCCGGCGATCCTCGTCGTTCAGGGGACTGGTGGATACCGGCAGGAGGTGGACGCCCGGCGTCGGTTTTCGGGCACCCTGGACGCATGCGTACGATCGGCAACGTCCTCTGGTTCCTGCTCGCCGGCTGGTGGCTGGCGCTGTCCTATCTGGTCGCGGGCATCGTCGCGTGCCTGCTCGTGGTGACGATCCCGTTCGGGATCGCCTCGTTCCGGCTGGCCGGACACGCGCTGTGGCCGTTCGGCCGGACCGTCGTCCGCGACCCTGACGCCGGTGTGGCGTCGCTGGTCGGCAACGTGGTGTGGATCGTGCTGTTCGGCTGGTGGCTGGCGCTGGGGCACGTCGTCGCCGGGGTCCTGCTGATCCTGACGATCATCGGCATCCCGTTCGGTGTCGCGTCGCTGAAGCTCGCGGTGCTTGCGCTGGCGCCACTGGGCGCACGGGTGATCGACACGGCCCATGCCTCGGTGCCGGCCGCGACGTGATCGACCCTCCCCCTGTGTCTGGTGTGGGGGCCAGATCGATGGTCGATCGGCGCGGCAGGCGAGGCCCACGCGCGGGCCAGCAGTCCATTCTCCAAGATTCGGATGATCACCGCAGCAACACCCGCCATGGCGACGAGCGGCGCAACAGCTCCGTGAGGCACGTAAGCCGTGTGCCGGCTGTCGGTGGTGCCGCCTAGACTCACCGGCGTGGCAGGGCGGATCCGGGACAGCGACATCGCCGAGGTCCGCGACCGCACCCGGATCGACGAGGTGATCGGCGACTACGTCGCGCTGCGTCGGGCCGGCGCCGGTTCCCTCAAGGGGCTCTGCCCGTTCCACGACGAGAAGTCCCCGTCGCTCAACGTTCGGCCCACCCACGGCACCTTTCACTGCTTCGGCTGCGGGGAGGGCGGCAGCGTCATCGACTTCGTGATGAGGATCGAGGTCGTCGGTTTCGTGGAGGCGGTGGAGCGGCTCGCCGACCGGGTCGGGATCCGCCTCACCTACGAGGGCGGCGGGAGCTCGGTACAGCGCGACCGCGGCACCCGTTCCCGGCTGCTGGAGGCCAACAAGCGCGCCGCCGAGTTCTATACCGAGCAGCTGCGCACCCCGGAGGCGGCGCCGTCGATCCAGTTCCTCACCACCCGGGGCTTCGACGCGCGCGCCGCGCAGCAGTTCGGTTGCGGGTACGCCCCGGCCGGCTGGGACACCCTCACCAAGCAGCTGCTCGCCGCCGGGTTCACCCTCGAGGAGCTGATGAAGGCCGGGTTGTCGAAGGAGGGTCGCCGCGGCCCGATCGACCGGTTCCACCGGCGCCTGCTGTGGCCGATCCGCGACCTCGGCGGCGACGTCGTCGGGTTCGGTGCGCGGCGGATCTTCGACGACGACCAGATCGAGGCCAAGTACCTCAACACGTCGGACTCCCCGGTCTACCGCAAGACCCACGTCCTCTTCGGCCTCGACCTCGCCAAACGCGAGATCGCCAAGCGTCGCCAGGTGGTCGTCGTCGAGGGCTACACCGACGTGATGGCCATGCACCTCGCGGGGGTGCCCACCGCGGTGGCGTCCTGCGGCACGGCGTTCGGCGCCGAGCACGTCTCGGTGATCCGCCGGCTGATCGGCGACGACTCCTTCGACCTGGGTGAGGTGATCTACACCTTCGACGGCGACGCCGCGGGCCAGGCCGCCGCGCTCAAGGCGTTCGAGGGCGACCAGGCGTTCGCCGCGCAGACCTTCGTCGCGATCGCACCCGACGGGCAGGACCCCTGCGAGCTGCGCCAGCACCACGGCGACACCGCGGTGCGCGATCTGGTGGCCCGTCGCGAACCGCTGTTCGAGTTCGCGATCCGCTCCATGCTTCGCGAGCACAACCTGGACACCGTCGAGGGGCAGGCCGCCGCGCTGCGGCGCACCGTCCCGATCGTGGCGAAGATCCGGCGTGAGGACCTCCGCGACCGCTACGCCGTGAAGCTGGCCTCCTGGACGGGTTGGCAGGAGGAGGCGACGGTCGTCCGCCGGGTCCGGGAGACCGCAGGCGGGGGAGAGGGCGCATCGCCGGTCCGGGGCGGGCGCGCCGCGCCAGCCGTCCCGCCGAAGGACGACCCACGCCTGCACCTGCAGCGGGAGGCGCTCAAGGCCGCGTTGCAGGTACCGGCCATCGCCGGACCGACCTACGACGAGCTCCCCGAGCAGGCCTTCACCCACCCCGCCTTCGCCGGGGTGCACCGTGCGGTCCAGGCGGCGGGCGGGGTGGGTCGCGGACTGCAGGGTCAGGCCTGGCTGGAGGTGGTCGCCGCGGAATGCACCCCCGAGGCGCGCCAGCTGGTCACCGCGCTCGCCGTGGAGCCGCTGGAGCTTCCGCGGCGGAACGTGGAGGAGGCGAGGTATGTCGCCAGCGTGGTGGCCGGGGTCCGGCTCGCGCTGGTCGAGGCCCAGGTCGCCGAGCTGAAGTCGCGGCTGCAACGCATCAACCCGATGACCGAGGCCGACGCCTACCACCAGCTGTTCGGTGACCTCGTGCCGCTCGAGCAGTACCGGATCGCGTTGCGCGACAAGGCGACGGGGATGGCGCAGTGAGGCTGGGGCGATGAGGCTCGCCGCTGTCCTGCGCAGGTTGTTGGGCCGCGACGAGCTGCCGGCGGGCTTCACCGGGCGGTTGGAGGCCGATGAGCGGGTGCTCGCCATCGCCCCGCTGGCCGGCGGTGGGCACATCGTCGTCACCTCGCTCGGGATGTGGCTGCCGGCCCAGGACGTCGCGCGGCGGTTGGGCTGGCACCTGGTCGCGAAGGCGGCGTGGGCCGGTGGAACGATCACAGTGGTGGAGGCCGAGGAGCGCGCTGTCATCGGGGGCGTCGTCCTGCTCGCCGACCGACCGGCGCGCCGGCTGCGACTGGTCGAGCCGGGCCGGGTGCCGGAGGTGGTGCACGAGCGCGTCACGGCGTCGATCCGGTCGCGGCAGCACCACGAGCTACCGGGCGGCGGGGCGTGGATCGTCTCGCGCAAGGTGCCCGGCCGCGACGGCATCGTGGTGCAGGTGCGGCCCGACCCCGGCACCGACGAGACCGTTGCGCGCGATGTGGTCGGCGAGGTTGCACGGTCGCTCGAGCACGGCAGCGTCAATGGGTGAGACCGCCGGCGCGGTCACGCCTTCGAGTCCGGCCTCGCCTTCGAGTCCGGCCTCGCCCTGGGATCCAACGCTGTACCTGAGCTTCGACGACCATCGCTCCCGGCCGTTCCACGATCTGCTCGCCCGGGTCGGGGCCACCGCGCCGCGCCGGGTCGTCGACCTCGGTTGCGGGCCCGGTCACCTCACCGGCGTGCTCGCCGCCCGCTGGCCGGATGCGGTGATCACCGCACTCGACTCCTCGCCCGAGATGGTCGCGGCCGCGCGCGAGCGGGGGATCGACGCCGTGCTGGGCGATGTCGTCGGTTGGTCTCCCGAACCGGACACCGACGTCGTCGTCACGAATGCCGTGTTGCACTGGGTGCCTGCGCACCCCAGGCTGCTGCCGCGCTGGATCGGGGCGCTTCCCCGGGACGCGTGGTTCGCCATGCAGGTACCCGACAACCTCGCCGCGCCCTCGCGCGCCCTCGTCGCCGGGTTGCTCGACGAGCCGCGGTGGCGCGGCATCGGCCCCGTCGACGTGGGCATGTCGGTGCTCGATCCCGCCGGCTACGCGGAGCTGCTCGCCGGCACCGGCGCTGAGGTCGACGCGTGGGAGACCACATACCTGCACCGGCTCGCCGGCGCCGACCCGGTGTTGGGGTGGATCAGCTCCACGACGCTGCGCCCGGTGCGCGCGGCGCTCGACGACCACGCGTTCGCTGCCTTCCGCGCCGAGCTCGCCCCCCGATTGCGGGCGGCGTACCCGGTGAGCCCCGACGGTGGCACCTGGTTCCCGTTCCGGCGGATCTTTGCGGTTGCCCGGGTTCGCTGAGGCCGGCGAAACTCCGCCGACAGCCAATCCCGGTGGCTGCTACCACTTACCGATCATCGAGGCCGTTGTACCGGTGTCGATGACCTTCACGTGATGTTGCGCAATCCGGTCCGCACCCCACGGGGCGGGGCGGAGCCTCTCCCGCCGCGCGGCCCGGGACCGGTTCACTGTCGAGCAGCTCGTGGAGGCGATGGAGGGCATCGAGTGGCGCTCGGACAACGCCGAGGGGTTCCTCGACGAGATCCCGGGGGCCTACGAGGACATCGACCAGATCATGGAGGATGCGAAGGGCCTCGTCGAGATCGACCATGTGCTGCGCCAGATTCTCTGGCGTCAAGGGAGACTGACGCGGGCGTCGTCGATACGCGTCGCCCGGGCGGCCCGCACGGGGCGCGGGATGACTCTGTTGTCGGCATCGGCCGAGATCGCAGGAGGACGCGTTGATCAGGTCCGGGTTCCGGCCGCTGACCATCCGGCAGAAGTTCGCCCTCACCTTCGCACACCGATACCGCGGTTCCGGGTTCTGGTTCGGTGCCGCGATCGCGGTGATCTGGCCGTTCGCGATGTTCGGCACCAGGATCGCGTTCCGGGGAGGTGAGCACGTGCCGCGGACCGGGGGCGCGTTGCTCGCCTTCAACCACGTGTCGTTCTCCGACCCGATCTTCGACGTCGCGTTCACGATCTGCCACGGCCGGATGCCGCGGTTTCTCGCCAAGTCCGAGTTGTGGAGCATGCCGGTGGTGCGCCGGGTACTGGCCGGTGGTGGACACATCCCGGTGTACCGGGAGACGGCGCGGGCGAGCGACGCCTACCGGGACGCGATCGCCGCCCTGAAGCGGGGTGAGGTGGTCGCGTTCTATCCCGAAGCCACTTATACATCTGATCCGGCCGGCTGGCCGATGAAGGCCAAGAACGGGATCGGCAAGATCGCACTGGTCACCGGGGCGCCGGTCATCCCGGTGGCGAACTGGGGCACGCAGGACGTGTTGCCTCCCGACTCGAAGCGCCTGGGTCTGTTTCCGCGGCGAAGGGTGACGATCGTGGCCGGATCGCCCGTGGATCTGTCGCGCTGGTTGGGCGGGCCGCGCACCCGCACGGCGCTCGACGGCGCCACGGCGGCGATCATGGCCGACGTCACCGCGTTGGTGGCCGAGATCCGGGGCGAGGAGCCCCCGGCACAGCCCTACGACCCGGCGGCGTTGCCGTCCGGTCTCGGCGAGTCGCGGACAGATGATGGCCTCGGCGCGACGGGGCCGATCGGCCTGGCCCCGGAGCAGGAGCGCCCCGTGAGCTGATCACGGCCGCCATCCCAGCTCGTTCGCCCCGGTTGACAGCCGACGAATCCCCACCGGCCCAGCTGGAAACCGCGGTCGCCGGCGACGCTCCCGTCCGCGCCGGCTGGAGCCTCTTACGCTTCACCTGGCACGACCTCCACCACCGGCCGGCCGAGGTGTCGGCGTTGATCTACGCCGGACGCGCCAGCTTCTCCAGCCGTTTGGCCGAGGGCCAGCGCACGGAGTGGGCCCAGCCGAGCTTCTCGAACGCCCAGATGACCCGCGCGGAGATGTCCACCTGGCCGCGTTGCACCCCGTGGCGGGCGCACGTCGGGTCGGCGTGGTGCAGGTTGTGCCAGGACTCACCGAAGCTCAGCACGGCCAACGGCCACACGTTGCGTGAGTGGTCGCGCGCGGCGAACGGCTGGTCGCCGATCATGTGGCAGATCGAGTTGATCGACCAGGTGACGTGGTGCAGCAGCGCCACCCGGACCAGGCCGGCCCAGAAAAATGCGGTCACCGCGCCCCACCATGACCAGGTCAGCAGGCCGCCGAGCAGGGCCGGGACGACCAGGGTGAGGGTGGACCAGAGGACGAACAGCCTGTCGATGCGGACGAGGTCGTGATCGGCGAGCAGGTCGGGGGTGAAGCGCGCCTGGTTGGTGTTGTCGCGTTCGAACAGCCACCCCGTGTGGGCGTGCCAGAAGCCCTTCGTCAACGCCACCGGACCGGTGCCGAACAGCCAGGGTGAGTGCGGGTCGCCCTCCTTGTCGGAGAATGCGTGGTGGCGGCGGTGGTCGGCCACCCACACGGTGACCGGACCCTGCATCGCCAGGCTGCCGGCGGTGGCCAGCGCGATCCGCAGCGGCCGTTTCGCCTTGAAGGACCCGTGGGTGAAGTACCGGTGATAACCCACCGTGATGCCGAGCCCGCTGACCACGTAGAAGGCCGCGGCGATGGCGACGTCGGTCCAGCCGAGCCCCCAGCCCCACGCGAACGGGACGGCGGCGAACAGCGCGAGCAGCGGCACGATGACGAAGACGTAGACGGCCATCTGCTCGGCCCTTCCACGCCGCCCGTCCAGGATCTGTGTTGCGACGCCCGGCCTGGCCGGACTGTCGGCGACGGTCATCTACGGCACCTCGTTGGGTGAGAGGGATGGGAGCGAGAAGTTTGCCTCACCTCACATGTTAGATGTCCAGGCCGAGCAGGGCGTTCTCCACCACCTCGGGCAGTGCTGGATGGATCCAGTACTGCCCGGTGGCCATCGCCCGCGCGTCCAGCCCGAACGAGATGGCCTGGATGAGCGGCTGGATGATCGACGAGGCCTGCGGGCCCATCAGGTGCGCGCCGAGCAGCCGCCCGGTGCCGCGCTCGGCGAGCAGCTTGCAGAACCCCGTGGTGTCCTCCATCGCCCAGCCGTAGGCGACGTCGCCGTAGGGCTGCACGGTGGCGGTGTAGTCGAGGCCTTCGGCGCGGCACTGTGCCTCGGTGCGGCCCACCGTCGCGATCTGTGGATGGGTGAACACCGCGGCGGGGACGAAGCGGTGGTCGGTGCGGCGCGGGGAGCCCGGGTGCAGGAGGTTGTGCGCCACCACCCGCATCTCGTGGTTGGCCACGTGCTTGAGCTGGAAGGGTGAGCTGACATCGCCCAGGGCGAAGACCCCGTCGACGGGCGTGCGCTGCTGGTCGTCGACGACGATCCGGCCGTCCGGATGGGTGGGGATGCCGGCGGCGGGCAGGTCCAGCCGGTCGCCGTTGGGTTTGCGACCGGTCGCGACGAGCAGCACGTCGCCGCGCACGACCGTGCCGTTCGTGAGCTGGACGGCCACCTCCGAGGAATCGCCGTGCACCCCGACGATCTGGTGACCGAGGTGCACGTCCCAACGGCTGCGGGCGAGCTCGGTGAACCGCTCGCTGACCGTGTGGTCCTGCCCGCGCAGCATCGGTGCGCTGCGCCCGACCACCGAGACCGTGGCGCCGAAGGCGGAGAACACGTGGGCGAACTCGGTGGCGATGTAACCGGCACCGATGATCACGACGTGCTCAGGTACGGCGTCGAGCCGCATCACGGTATCGGAGGTGTGGAAGGGCACCCCGGCCACCGCCGCGGGCACCACGGGCCTGCTGCCGGCGGCGATGACGATCCGGTCGGCGCTGATCGCATCGTTGCCGGTGCCGTCGGTGCGTTCGACGTCGAGCCGGTGCGGTGCGGTGAAGCGGGCGTGACCCTCGTAGAGGGTGACGTGGGGACTGCGATCGATGCGGTACTCCCGGCCGCCGGCGGAGATCGGGTCGATCCGACCGAACACCCGGTCGCGGATGTCGGTCCAGCGCACCTTGTCCAGGCTCGCGTCGACGCCGAGGCGGCTCGCGTGCCGGACCGCCTCGGCGATGTCGGCCGGGTGGACGTACATCTTGGTCGGGATGCACCCGACGTTCAGGCAGGTGCCGCCGAACACGCCGTGCTCGACGAGCGCGACGTCGAGATGGTCGAACCGGTGGTCGATCATCGAGTTGCCCGAGCCGGTGCCGATGACGACGAGATCATGGTGACGCACGTGGTCAGGCTATCCGGTGAAGCGGCCCCGGATCTGGTAGGCAGGCATGGTGACCAGCGAGACTCTCGTAGCGACCGTGCACCGTTCCTGGGCGGCGGACCTGGAGCCTCGCACGCTCTACGAGCTCCTCCGGCTGCGGGTCGAGGTGTTCGTCGTCGAACAGGCATGCCCCTACGGCGAGCTCGACGGCCGTGACCTCGAGGACCGTGCCCGGCACTACTGGCTCGGTGGGAACGGTCGACCCGAGCCGGTTCTCGGGTGCTTGCGACTGCTCAAGGAGCCCGACGGTGACTATCGGGTCGGTCGGCTGTGCACGACCGGGTCGGTCCGTGGCCGCGGGTTGGGTCGGCGGCTGGTGGAGGCTGTGCTCGGCGAGGTCGGGGACGGGCCGTGCGTGCTCGACGCGCAGGAATACCTGGCGTCGTTCTACCGCGGGTACGGATTCGACGCCATCGGCCCGGCCTACGACTGGGCGGGCGTGGCGCACCTCCCGATGCGCCGTGCCCACCGCTGACCTACGCCAGATGACTTCTGGGGGGACCACCTGGGTAGTCCGTGGTCATGAAGAGCGTTACGGGATACTTCGCCCGACGGGGATGTGGCTCGATGCGATGGGCCGGCACGGAACGAGGGGCGCGTGGAGATGAACGAGCGATCCGGTGAGCTGCGACCGACCGGCGATGTCAGGCCGGCTGATCGCGGCAACCTCGGCCCGTCTGATCCACACGCCGATCCGGTCACCGCACCGGCGCTGTTGCCGACGGAGCCCCCGACTGTCGACCCGGCCGTCGACCCGAAACTCGGCCGCACCCGGTTCAGTGGGTTGTGGATCGGGCTGATCTTCTCCGCGCTGGTCCTGACCTTTCTGCTGATCTTCATCCTGCAGAACCTGGAGCTGGTCCGGATCGAGTTCCTCGGCGCCTCGGGCACCCTGCCCACCGGCGTGGCGCTGCTGCTCGCCGCCATCGCCGGGGTGCTGCTGGTGGCCATCCCCGGGACCGGACGCATCCTGCAGCTGCGTCGGGCGGCCAACCGCCCCCACCGGACGCGCTGATCGTGCTCAGGATCGGCGACCGGCCGCTGCCGGTTGTGGGGCTGGCCCGGATGTACGTCTGTGGCATCACCCCGTACGACACCACCCACCTCGGTCACGCCGCCACGTTCGTCTGGGCCGACGTCGCGGCCCGGGTGCTGCGCCACCTCGGTGTCGAGGTCGAGGTGTGCCGCAACGTCACCGATGTCGACGACGTGCTCGACGCCGCCGCCGCGCGTGCCGGGGCCCGCTCGGACAGTTTCGCGGCGGTGCAGCAGTTCCGCTTCGACCGGGACATGACCTCGCTCGGGGTACGCCGGCCCAGCCACGAGCCGCGGGCGCACGTCCATGTGGCACAGGTCGTCACGCTGGCCGCGGCGTTGCTGGAGTCCGGTAAGGCCTACGAGCGCGAGGGCACGGTCTACTTCCGCGGGGCGGGAATGCCGGAGCGGGCCGGGCTCGACCCCACGCAGGCGCGCGAGCTGGCGGCCGAGTTCGGGCACCGGCTCGACGACGCGCACGCCGAGCATCCCGACGACGTCCCCGTCTGGCGGACGGCCGCGCCGGGGGAGGCCGCGTGGCCGAGCCCATGGGGCGACGGGCGGCCCGGCTGGCACGCCGAGTGCGCGGCGATGGCCCTCACCACGCTCGGTCCGGCGCTGGACCTGCATGCCGGTGGGGCCGACCTGCGGTTCCCGCACCACGCCTACGAGTCGGCGATGGCCGAGGCGGTGACCGAGGTGCGACCCTTCGCGCGGGCCTGGATGCACGTGGGCACCGTGCGGTCGGGCGGGGAGAAGATGGCGAAGTCGACCGGCAACCTCGTCCTGGTGTCCGACGTGCTGGCCACGCACCCGGCGGCGGCGCTGCGGCTGCTGATCGTCGACCGACCGTGGGCGCAGCCCTGGGACTTCGAGCCGGCCGCGCTCGACGGCGCGACCGCGCGGCTGGAGCGGCTCTATACCGCAGCTGCGCATGGCTCCGGTGACGCCCGCTCAGCGGCCGGTGCGTCCTCGGCTGCGGTGACGGGTGCGCTGCTCGACAACCTGGACGTACCTGGCGCGCTGGCGATGGCCGAGGATTCCGGCGGTTCGGCAGCCCGCCTGGCTCTCTCGGTGCTCGGCCTGGCCTGATACCCCGACGCGCACTCTCGTCCGAACCTGTCCGACGAGAGTGCGCGGGCGCCGGTGGCGGGCCTGCGTGGGTCAGGCGGCGCGTTGGCGCCCGCGGGAGCCCGAACCCGAGCGCGATGCGGAGCGGCCGGCGCCGCGCGCGCTGTGGCCGGCACGTGAGCTGTGACCGGCACGCGAGCCCCGGCCGGCGCGCGGAGCGCCCTGGATCTGCTTCTCCCGTTCCGGGATCGGCACCCCGCTGGGCGTACGGGCTCCGGTGATGCGGGCCAGGTCGGCGTGGCCGGGCCCGATCTCGCAGGTCGTGGCGCGCACCCCGGCCAGGCGGGTGAGCCGGTCGACGTCGCGGCGCTCCGCCGGGGTCACCATCGTGACCACGGTGCCCGAGTCACCGGCACGGGCGGTGCGCCCGGCGCGGTGCAGGTAGTCCTTGGGGTCCGCGGGCGGATCGACGTGCACGACGAGGCTCACGTCGTCGACGTGGATGCCGCGGGCCGCGACGTCGGTGGCGACCAGGACCGGCGTCTGGCCGTCCTTGAACTCCGCGATCGCCCGGTTGCGTGCGTTCTGCGCCTTGCCACCGTGCAACGCGCCGGCGACGATGCCGTCCCGGCGCAGTGTCTTGACCAGCCGGTCGACGCCGTGCTTGGTGCGCACGAACAGGATCGTGCGCCCGTCACGGGCGGCGATCTCGGTGATCACCCGCGGCTTCGCGGCGGTGTCGACGACGAGGACGTGGTGGTCCATCGTCTCCACCTGCGCCGTGGCCGAGGCGACCGAACGGGTGACCGGATCGTGCAGGTACTGGCGCACCAGCGCGCCGACGGCGCCGTCGAGGGTGGCGGAGAACAGCAGCCGCTGCCCGTCCGGGGTGAGGTTCAGGATGGCGCGGACCTGGGGCAGGAACCCCATGTCGGCCATCCGGTCGGCCTCGTCGATGGCGGTGACGCTGACCTGGGACAGGTCGCAGGTGCCCTGGTTGG
>JBOHEP010000452.1:0-7485 GCA_050701075.1 Pseudonocardia sp.
CCGCCCCGGCCCTTGCTACGAGGCTCGACCACATCCAGCGGCGTGATGATCCGGACCGACTCACCCGGCGAGGCAAGCCGCGCACGCACCGCAGCCAACGCCGGATCGGCGAACAACGACTCGACCAGTCCCCGACCCACCACCAGATGGTGCTGGTGATAACAGGTAGCGGGACCGAACTCGACGGATCCGACCTCGTGCACGACTCGCCGCAGTGCCGTCACCCGTGCCTCCGAATCCGTTCGGACACCCCGGCGTCAGTCACCGGCGCCCAACAGAATCGTAACCCGGCGGCCCGCCGTGACCCGCGCTGTTCCACCGACACGATCCGGGCGTCCCGGAACAGCCGCTCCCGCCGGTCGAGCATCGACGGCAGGTCGGCGACGACCCAGCGCAGGAGGTCGGGCTGCCATGACGCGGAACAGTTCGGGACCCGAGGGCTGAGCGTCCACAGCACCGGGGCCCAGGCCACACGGTCCCCTCAAACTTGAATGCCGACGTGGACGTTGTCGCACGGTTCGCCGTCCAGGTGCCAGAACCGGCCCGGAAAGTGATGACCGCGGATCTCCAACAACATGAGCCCAGGCCACCACGAGCCGACGGCTCGCTGGAGCTTGACCTACGCCGACACGTCCGGCCGCCGATGCGGCACCCTACCCAGCCCTCGGCGTGCCCCCGAGGCAACCGACACACCCCGTACTGGCCTGACAGGCCAGCACAGGGGACAGGCCCACCCCGAACCAGCCTTCTCTGCCCACAGTTCGAATAAGACCACATGGGTGCCCCCGGCAGGATTCGAACCTGCGACCTAGAGATTAGAAGTCGCTGTGATACCTTTCTCTAGCCCTTCTAGCTGGGCCTCTACCTACTTCCTACCCTCCCGCGACGGCTCCCGCGCCTGTGTTGCGCTGTAGTTCGCTCCCAAGTTGGCTCCCGGGCCGCGCCGTGCGAGGGGCACTCTGTCCAAGTCTGAATCTGCCCGTGACCAGGGTGAACATCAGGAACACGAGAGGCACACTGTGGGCCGCAGGCGTGGCCCGGTAGACGGGTACGCCGGTCGCGACCGGGCCGGAGGTGGCCGGAGCGAGTCGGCGGGGCCCCGCGCCTTGATTCCAGAAATACGGATTGGGCAGTGCGGTCCGTTGCGACACGGGACCTTTGCCGACTCACTGATCTGAAGTCTATTCGGTAGTATCCAGTGCGCCGCCGACAACTGGTCCATTCGGCCACATCTGCGCAAGCTCTCGCGGTGTCAGCGGTGCTCGGTAGGCCGCGCGGATGACTGCCGTTGCAGTATTCGTCGGCGCAAGATCGGCGAGACTGACGAACCAGTCGATTCCAGCCGGATACGCCCATAGATATGAACGCAGCAGCGGATCGGCACCACGGTCGGTAAGCATGTCGCCGATCGCCCCTTCGGACCAGAACGGCACATGCGAGCGAGCGAGCTCAATGCAGTCCGAGATCGGAGTACCGGAATTGACCGCGAGGTGCAGCTTCGCCCGCACAAGCTCCAAGTAGTGGGCAAGACGTACCCGGGTGAGGAGCGGCTGATCGGTTGGTCGCACGAACAGTGGCAATGCTTGGGCGAGCCCTTCCAACATTACCTGTTGCTGCGCGTGGACAGACGTCACGCGCACCCAAGGAACCTCGTGCTGCTGGCACTGTTGGGCATAGGTTGCGCACTGCAGCCCATGCCCGAGCACCTCGTGCAAGGCGAACTGGCATGCCTGCACGTCGGTGAAGCTGGCGTTCCGCGCGTTGATCCGCAGGCGCACATCGGCGCCGGCCCCGTCCAGCCAGTACGCCCAGTAGGCGTCCAGGTCGACATGCTCGACGGTCAGGTTGAACGGCGCGTCTGTATTGGCGAGGCGCCGAACATCGTCCTCGAACTCGCGCGCGTACTTCTGGATGACGTCGGCCGCGTCGGCTGCGTCCACAGACACTTCGGTTGCCTTCAACGATCTGGCCGTGTCAGGGCCCCAGGTAACCCCCCGGCGCTCCAGCTCGGAGACGGCGGCGGCCTTCACGGTCTCCAGATAATCGTCCGACCAGCCGTCAGCTGCGCATCCCTGTGTCGCGCGGATGTAGTCGGCCAAGGGCTCGCGGGTGCCAAGCAGCGCGTCGAGGTAGGCGAGCGCCGCACCGATGCGGTCCGATACGTCGTCGGACTCGGCATGGTCAGCAGCTTCGGCGCGCAACGACTCCAGCCGGGCACGGACCTCTAGCCGGCTTGACGCTCGCGGCACCGCCGCCGCGTCCACCGGGTGGCAGTCGAAGTCAACGACGGGTGGAGCACCGCGGTCGATCTCGTAGCGATTCCACGAGCGGAGCACCGTCTCCACCTGGTCGCGAAGCGTCACACAGGCTCCCATCGCAAGGTCGCGTACTGGTTCGGCTGGAGGTGGTCGCGGGTGAAGGTCATGATCACGTCGTCGCCATCGTAGTCCCACGCGACAGACTCCTGCGCCACGGTTTCAGTGCCGTCCGGAAGCTCCTCGGTTGCGGTGATCCCTGCGCATTCCTTCAATCCGCGGTGTCGAACGCGCAGCGTGTATTGACGTGTGTAGCGAGCGAAGGCCTGGCGCCAGTAGTAGTCCGTTCGAAACTCGGCCCCGGAGCATGCGTAGCCGAACGTCGTCGCCTCTCCCGGCTGGATGGGCGGCGAGAGTTGGCAGGCGAACTTGGCCATGTTGTCGGCGGTATGCAGACGTTGGATGGCGTTCTTGGTCGGACCGTCGCGGAGCGCGGTGAGTTCGAGCTTCCCGCGGCTGTGCTGGAACCAGAGGTCGCGCGGAGCGCGATGCACCGGTCGGTCGGTGAGGTTGAGCGAGTGGTAACGGTAGGTGACGGTGCAGATGCCATCAGTTCCAATGTTCAGATCGATCGTCAGGCTCAGGTCCACCAGGTTGCCGGCGAGGGCGGCGATCTCGGATATCTCGGCTGGCGGAAAGCGAAGAACGTGGCCGAGGTTGGTGACCTTACGTGCGAGGAGTTCGGAGAACGGTACCTCGCTGAGGTCTGCCGATGATCGATGTGCTGTAGGACGTCCGTCGCCAGGTGGGCGCTGAACCCACGAGCTGCCCGCGGCCTCAGGGTCAGTGAGGCCGGTTTCAATACTTCGGGTGATCTCGTCGGTAAAGGTGTCCGGTGCGCCGTTGCTCGTGGAGTAGGCCGCACTTGATGGTTCAAAGAGCTGATCCGCGGTGAGTCCCTCGAACATCTTTTCCAGGACGCGACAAGCATCCGGGTACGGAAGTCCCTTGAGTTGGCCGGACATCCATCGGTGCAGTTGAGCCCGGCTCGGGCATGAGCCGGAGAGCGACGGGTCGACCGCCTGCGCAGCCTTCTCGTACTCGTTTCGAAACGTCTCGTATTTCTGCCAGTGACGCTCGCGCACGAGCGAGCGAAGCCGGACCTGTGTGTCCCCCATGAGCAGACCTCCGTGGCGGTGACCAGCGCAAGAGTAGCACAGACGAGACATAGAAGCGACAGTTTCCGCCTAAGTGAGCCGAAGGCGAGGTACTCGCGAAGCTGCGTTGCAACTGCAGTCCATCGCAGACTTCTCATGGCGGCGCGGACAGCCCCGCCGCATTCGTAGAGATGAGGTGAAAGGCATGACGGTCGAGGAAGGATCCGCGCGACCCACGTCGCGCTCGCAGTTTCTGTCGGTTGCCGAGCAGGCGGTGGAGCTTGGTGTGTCCGAGGTGACTCTCTACCGCGCCATCAAGGCCGGCGAGTTCCCGGCAGTTCGAATCCGTGGGCGCCTGATCATTCCGGTCGGGGCTGTTCAAGCGATGGTCGACGCCGCACTCGCGGGTGGAACCGCAGTCGATGCATCGAACTGGGTCATCGTCGAACGCGGCATGGAGGTGTGACATGGGAACGGTCGGATTGTTGATTTTCTTCGCGATCGTTGGCGCGTTCATCTGCGCGAAGGCGCGGGTGGCGGGTGGGGCGATCGTGTTCGCGCTGGTGGCGCTGGTGTTGTTCATCGGCACCCCGGCCGGTGCCGGGCTGCCCGGGATGGTCGCGGATTTCCTCTCTGCGATCAGCGCCGCGTCCGAGCCGCTGACCAACGGCGGGTCGGAGGCGGTGGGATGAGCGCGCCGACGACCCGGGCGACCCGGCGGGAGTCGGTGGCCGGGCATGTGAGGCCGGAGGACTTCCGGCACCGGGCGGCGTGCCGGTCGGTTGCCCCGGAGGTGTTCTTCCCGGCCGCGGTCCGGGGCCGGGAGTACGAGGCGCAGGTGTCGGTCGCCAAGGCGGTCTGCGCCGGTTGCCCGGTCCGTGCGGAGTGCCTGGAGTGGGCGCTGTCGCATCAGCCGGACGGGATCGCGGGCGGGATGACCGAGGACGAGCGCCGCGCCGAGCTGGCCCGCCGCCGGGCCGGTCGCGGCACCGCCCGCCTGCCCAGGCCGCGCACGCCGCGCCGCCCGGTCGGTGGTTCCCGTGCCGAGGTCGCCGCCGCGGGGCGGGCCGCGCTCGCGGCCGGGGTCCCGGTGGGCGAGGTGGCAGCGCAGTTCCTGGTCACCCCGCGGACCGCCGCCCGGTGGGCGTCCGCGATCCACACGATCACCAGCACGACGGTCACGTCCGGTTCGGATGTGGCGGAGGGGAACCGCGGTGGCAACCGGGCTCCCCTCCTGATCTCCCACGACACGCCCTTGCAGGGGACACGAGCAGCGGAAGGACACCGATCCTAGATGAGCACCTACAGCAACGACCCGTCCGGAGACCGGCGCCCGGACCCCTACGAGCTCGTCGAGCGGTTCTGGCCGTACGACGGCCCGTACAGCGACGAGCGCACCACCGCGGCCGCGGTGATGATCGGCCGGCTGGGCCGCTACCTGAACAACGCGACTCAGAAGGCCAACGGCCTGCCCTACGCCGCCGTGGTCGGGCGGGTGCTCGACGACCTGGCCGGCGCGGTCATCGGCTACGAGCAGCTGCTCGGGCAGCTCGTCGGGTTCCTGGACCGGGAGGCCGAGGGCAACCCGTCGCTGTATGACGACCGCCGCGACCGGCCCGGCGCGCAGACCGCCCGGGAGGCCGCCGCCGAGCTGGACGAGGCGAAGGCCGCGGTCCTCGCGCTGTACACGGCACTGACCCGGCCCGCCCAGCTGGCCTACCACCTGGGGAGCGACTGATGAACAGGTCATCCGGTGGATGGAACGCCGACGAGTGGCGCTGGGACGCCGACTGGTCGCCGCTGGCGTGGGCGCCCGGGAGGGAGCTGTCGCCGCCGGGGACCGGGACAGACGCCGACGGCTGGCACGCCGTCGTCCGCGCTTACCCGCCGCGGACTGGTGAGGGCCGGGAGGGTGGCGAGGCGGCATGCGGCGCCACGGTCGGCGTCGCGGCCACGTTCGGGACGTTCGACCCCGACCGGGTCCCGGAGCGTACCTGCGCGGCGTGCGTGTGGACGGTCGCGATCCGCACCGGCACCCTCGCCGACCGATACGAGCGCCTGGCCGAGGCGGAGGGCTCGCCAGGGCTCGCTGCGCGGGTCGCGCAGGCGATCGCGGCGGGCGAGTCCTGGCCGGCGGGTGGGTACGAGCTGGACCACCCCTACACGGTGGCGCTGCTCGCCGCGGTGACTGTGCACGCCCCCACCCCGCTGATCTCCGAGGAATGCGCGGAGGGCGGATGCGAGCACCCGGCCGCTGAGCGCTGCCCGACCGTGGCCGTCGCGTGTCTGGCGTGCAGCCAGCGCTCCGGAGGCTGGGCCGGGGAGTGGGAGGGCCAGCTGATGGGCGAGTGCACCATCTCAGCGCCCTGCGAGGTACTGCGCACCCTGGCCGCGCACTTCGGCGTCACCGGCGGTGTGTGGTGAGCGCCCGCACGGTCCTCTACCTGCTGCTGCTGATCGTCGCGGCGGCGGCTGCGGTGTTGTCGTTCTCGGCGTTGCGGGACCTGGCGTTGGTGTGCGGGTTCGCGCCGTGGCTGGCGTGGCTGTTGCCGGTGGTGGTCGACGCGGGGGCGGCGGCGGGGTCGCTGGTGTGGTTGGGCGGATGGTCCGCCCGCTCTGCGCGCCGGTTCGCCCGCGCGCTCGCGCTGGCGTTGCTGGGGTTGTCGGTCGGAGCGAACGCGCTCGGGCACGGCCTGGCCGCGTTCTCCCTCGCCCCGCAGTGGTGGGTGGTAGTCATCGTCTCGGCGGTCGCGCCGGCGGTGCTCGGCGCGGTGGTGCACCTGGCCGTGCTGGTCGGGCGCCCCGACGACCCCGTGCACGGTCCGGTCGGTGGGTTCGCCGAGCTCGGCGGACACGACGCCGGCGACGAGCACGCGGACGCCGTCGCGGCGGGCCTGCTCGACGAGCGTGGCCTGTCCCGGCTGTGGGAGACCGCGCCCCCCGCCGCAAAGCGGATCACAGAGCGGATGACGACGGGTCAGCGAGCGGAGGCCCTGATCGCCGAGGGCGCGGGCCGCCGACGGCTGGCCCAGGAGCTGGACATCAGCGAGTACCAGGCCCGGCGGCTGCTCGACGAGCACCGCACCCCACCCGGCCCGGCCGACGACCCGGAGCAGGTGACCGCGCCGCTGTGGGGCCCGGCGGAGACCGAGATCAGCACCGGACAGATCGGCACGGGGCAGATCAGCACGGAGATCGGCACGGGGCACGACGTGGACCCGCAGCGGGTGCACGAGATCAACACGGACATGAGCGGCGCCGGGATCAACGGCACCCGGGTGGAGACGGGAGGGAGGTCGTGATGAACACCTCGGTGGTGGTGGTTCTGGTGGTGCTGGTCGCGGTCGCGCTGATCGCGCGCCGCCGCGGGGCGTGGGCGGTCACGGCCGGCGCCGGGGTGGCGGCGGTGCTGCCGGCGTGGACGCTGGTCCGCACGACCAACCCGTTCCTGCTCGGCCTGCTCGTGGCCGCGCTCGTGATCCTGGCGTGGCTGCGGTGGGGCCGGACGATGGCCACGGTCACCCGCTGGGGCGCGTCCGCGCGACGGAAGGCCGGGGTGGCGTCGATCACCGACATCGCCCGTACTCGCTCGGCGGTGGCGATGCGCCGTCATGTGGGGGTGCTGCGCCCGTCGCTGCGGGCCCGGTCGCGGCTGGCGTACGTGGCGCAGTTGTGCCGGTTCCCGGTGGTCGAGGTCGCCGTGCAGCTGTGCCGGACCGGAGGCCTGCGGGTGTGGTCGACCGTCCGGGACGTGGTCGTGGTGTTCGGCGGTCCGGGTGCGGGGAAGACGCAGTGGCTGGCCGGCCGGATCATCGACGCGCCCGGCGCGGTGCTCGCCACCTCCACACGTACCGATCTGCTCGACCAGACCGGCCCGCTGCGCGAGCGGGTGGGGCCGGTGTACGTGTTCAACCCGGTCGGGCTCGGCGACCGCCCGTCGACGATGACGTTCGACCCGCTCACCGGCTGCACCGACCCGGTGACGGCGAACGAGCGGGCCGCGGACATGATCGCCGCCGGGAGCCACGGCGGGGGCGGGGACCGGGAGTTCTGGGAGGACCAGGGCCGGCGCA
>JBOHEP010000453.1:0-1946 GCA_050701075.1 Pseudonocardia sp.
GCGGTGCCCTCCACCTCCTCGTGCCCGTGGTGGCCGACGAGCAGGATGTCGTAGTCCTCGCGGGCGAACCGCTTGGCTTCCTGGTGCACCTTGGTGACCAGGGGGCAGGTCGCGTCGATGGTGCGCAGCTCACGCTCGCGGGCCTGGTCGCGGACGGCGGGCGACACACCGTGGGCGGAGAAGACCACAAGGGCACCGGGCGGCACCTCGTCGGCCTCGTCGACGAAGATCGCGCCGCGTGCGGTGAGCGTCTCCACGACATGGACGTTGTGCACGATCTGCTTGCGCACGTACACGGGAGCGCCGTGCTGGTCGAGAGCCTGCTCCACGGCCTCCACGGCTCGGTCGACGCCGGCGCAGTAGCCACGCGGCTTGGCCAGCAGGACGCGTTTGCTCTTCGATCCGGACATGCACCCAGCCTACGGGCGGCCCACCGCGGGAACCGCGCAAGCGTGACCTGACCGGCCCTGCCCCAGATCGTGTGTCGTACAGCACCCGAGGTGCCGGGTTGCGCGGCACGGGGGACAATGTTGCTCATGAAGCCGCTGCCGCTGCCTGTACGGATCGCCGCCGGCCTGGTCGCCACCGCGGTCGAGCAGGCCCGGGACCTGCCCCGGCTGGTGATCGAATTTCCGATCACGGCGGTCAGTCAGGCTCTCCAGACGTCGATGCGCGTGCAGCAGAAGGTCACCGAGCTCGCGATCAAGGGCGACCGGGCCCTCGGGATGTTGCGGCCCGTCGAGGAGACGCCGAGCTGGGCCACGTTCGACGACGAGGACGAACCGGGCCACAACGGGCCGAGCACCCGCACCGACCTGCGGCCGCAGGCAGCCGCACGCATCCCGGTCGCCCGGCCTCCGGTGAACGAGCCCGAGCCGCCGGTGGAGACCGCCGCCGACGTGGCCGCCGCCACCACCGAAGCGGCGGCCGGCGCCGGTGACGCGACCGTCGGCATCGGTGACGCGACCGTCGGCATCGGTGACGCGACCGTCGGCATCGGTGACGCGACCGTCGGCATCGGTGACGCCACCGTCGGCATCGGTGAGTCTGACGGTGGCGAGCTGGGTCTCGCCGAGCACGCCACCGGACCCAACGTGCTCCCCGACTACGGCGACATGACCATCCCGCAGCTGCGCGCGCGGCTGCGGCACCTGAGCGGCGGGGACCTTCAGACGTTACTCGAGTGGGAGACCGCGCACGGCGACCGCGCGCCGTTCGTCACCATGCTGACCAACCGGATCACCACGGTCACCGACACGTGACGCCGCTCGCCCAGCCCGAGCCGACATCGGCCGAGGCACCGTGGCCGGTCCGCACGGTCGCCCGGAAGATCAGCGAGTGGGTCGACCGGCTCGGTGCGGTGTGGGTGGAGGGTCAGCTGGCCCAGGTCACCGCCCGGGCCGGCACCGGCACCGCGTTCCTCGTGCTGCGCGACCCGGCCGCGGACGTCTCCCTGCAGCTCACCGCCCCGATCGGGCTGGTCCGCGACGGTGGACCGGCGGTCGTCGAGGGCAACCGGGTCATCGTGCACGGCAAGCCGTCGTTCTTCCTCGGCCGCGGCACGCTCAGCCTGCGGGTGGACCAGATCCGCGCGGTCGGCATCGGCGAGCTGCTGGCCCGGATCGAACGCCTGCGCAAGCTGCTCGCCGCCGAAGGCCTGTTCGACCGGGCCCACAAGCGGCGTCCCCCGTTCCTTCCGGGCTGCATCGGGCTGATCACCGGGCGCTCCTCGGCCGCTGAGCACGATGTCGTGTCCAATGCGACTGCGCGCTGGCCGTCGGTCCGGTTCCAGATCTGCCACACCGCCACCCAGGGCGCACTGGCCGTCCCGCAGATCGTGGAGGCACTGGCCGCGCTGGACCGCGATGCCGATGTCGAGGTGATCGTGCTGGCCCGGGGTGGCGGCAGCGTCGAGGACCTGCTGCCGTTCTCCGACGAGACGCTGT
>JBOHEP010000454.1:0-3960 GCA_050701075.1 Pseudonocardia sp.
CGTTGCTGACCAGCGCGACGAGCACGGCGAGCGCACCCGCGACGAGGGCGCCGACGATCGGGACGAAGCCGCCGAGGAACGTCAGCACCGCGAGCGTCAGCGCCAACGGGACCCCGACGATCACCAGGCCGATCCCGATCAGGACCGCGTCGACGAGCGCCACGGCCGCCTGGGTCCGGATGAACCCGCCCAGCGTCACCCAGATCCGGCCGAGCACCTCGCTGATGTGCCCGCCGGCCCGCTCGCCGACCGCGCCGCGCAACCACGGCAGGAACCGAGGCCCGTCCTTGACGAACAGGAACGCCAGCACCAGCGCCAGCAGGCCGGTGACCAGGCCGGATGCCAGCGCCCCCACGCCGGTGAGCAGACCGGACGCGATTGAGGACACGCTCTGCTGCAACCGCATCGTCGCGACCTGCAGCGCTGCGTCGAGCTGACTCTGGGCCAGATTGAGCGGTGGCCCCGCCAGCCACTGCCGGATCTGCTCGATCCCGCCGGACGCGCTGGCCGCGATGTCCGCGACCCCTCCGGTGATCGACCTGGCGAGCAGCGCGACGACGACCGCCAGCCCCAGCAGGCCCCCACCGACCACGGCGGCCGCGGCGAGAGCAGGTGGCCATCCGTGGCGGCGCAGCCAGGCAGCGGGCGGCCACAGCACGGTGGCCAGCAACAGCGCCAGCAGCACGGGCAGGACGATCACCCACAGTCGGGCGACCAGTACCCCCAACACGACGACGCCGAGCGCGATCAGCACCACGCGCAGGCTCCACCGCGCCACCCAGCTCAGGCCGTGGGCGATCGTCGCGGTGCGGTCCTCCCGCCCCGGTTCGGTTACCTCGGTGTGCACGACGTCTCCTCGCTGGCGATCATCGGTCGAGCGCCACCCTCGCAGATTCCGCCGATGGCGGCAGTGCCAATCCCGACGATGGCGGCAGCGCCAATCCCGACGATGGCGGCAGCGCCGATCCCGACGATGGCGGCAGCGCCGATCCCGACGATGGCGGCAGTGCCGATCCCGCCGATGGCGGCAGTGCTGTCGACCCTCCGGCGAGGCCGCGGGCGCCTACGATCGCCGGCATGACCTCGCCCATCGGCCCCGTGGCCGGCATCGTGCTCGCCGGCGGGCGGTCGTCGCGGATGGGCGAGTCGAAGGCCGCGCTGGAGTGGCACGGCTCCACGCTGCTGCGGCGGACGGCGAGCCTGCTCGCGCGGGCCAGGAACAACCCTGCCGACCCCGGACCCATCGTCGTCGTCGCTGCCCCCGGCCAGGAGCTACCCGACCTGCCACCCGGTGTCGAGGTGGTCACCGATCCGGTGGAGGGCCGCGGCCCGATGCAGGGCATCGCCACGGGGCTGGCCGCGGTCGCGGAGCGAGCGCCCGTCGCGTTCGTCTGTTCCACCGATCTGCCCTTCCTGCACCCCGCGTTCGTCCGCCGGGTGCTCCGCGAACTGTCACCGGACCTCGATGTCGTGCTGCCGGTGGCTCGCGGGTTTCCCCAGCCCCTGGCCGCGGCCTACCGCACATCCCTTGCCACGCGGGTGGTCGAGCTGATCGCGCAGGGGCGGATGCGCCCGGCAATGCTGTTCGACCAGGTCCGGGTGCACCGCATGAATGACGGCGCACTGCTCGCCGACCCCGCACTGGCCGCTGCGGACCCGGCTCTGGACTCCCTGCTGAACGTCAACGAACCCAACGACTACGCCGAGGCGCGGCGGCGGCCGGCCCCGGAGATCGTCGTGCAGCGCTACGGCGCACTGGCGTCGAACGGGCACCGCGGGCCGGCCCGAGTGCGGGCCGCCACCCTCGGTGGCGCCGCGAAGGCCGTCGACCTCAGGCTTGATCGGCACGTCATCGCAGCGCTGAACGGCGACCAGATCACCCGCGACCCGGATCTGCCGCTGGTTGCGGGCGACACCGTGGCGTTCCTGTCGGCGGACGCGGGTGGCTGATCCGAGCCGAGCAGGCCGTCGCCTCCGTGCCAGCGGCAGAGCAGGGCGATGCCGACCAGGACGCACTGCACAGCCAGCAACCATGGATCGAGTGTGGCAGGAACCACCGACAGTTTCTGGGCATCAGCCACCGGGGACCGGCCTACAGTCGCGGGTATGACCGCAGGCGGCTACTTCGGACGCGCGCTCGTCGTCGACGTCTCCGGCAGCGGCGCCGCCAGCACGACACTGGAGCTCGACGAGCGGGTCCTGCGGGCTTACCTCGGCGGCGTCGGGCTCGGCACATGGTTGCTCCATCGACTCGCCCCGCCGCGCGTCGACCCGCTGGCTCCCGAGGCCCCGCTCGCGTTCGTGTTCTCACCGTTGGTCGGCACTCCCCTCACCACCAGCGCGAAGTTCGCCGTGGTCGCGAAGTCGCCACTCACCGGGATGATCACCGATGCGCTGGCGTCGAGTCAGTTCGCGATCTCGGGCAAGCTCACCGGGCACGACGCGATCGTGCTGCGGGGCCGGGCCGACGAGCTGTCGGTGTTGCTGGTCGACCCGTCCGGCGTGCGCCTGGAACCGGCTCCCGAACTGGCCGGGCTGCCGGCCGCGGAGGCCGAGACCGCGGTCCGCGAGCGCTTCGGCCGCGGCTGGCGCACCGCGGCGATCGGTCCGGCCGGTGAATGCGGTGTCCGCTACGCCACGATCAGCCACGACGGCCGCCACGCCGGGCGCGGCGGGCTCGGCGCGGTGCTGGGCGCGAAGAACATCAAGGCCGTGCTCGTGAAGGCCGGCACCCGCGTCGACGTCGCCGATCCACCCGCCGTGCTCGCCGTCGCGCGCGACCTGCGCGAACGCAGTTTCGGCCCGGCCACCGCGAAGTACCGCGAGCTGGGCACCCTGGCGAACCTGCTGGCGTTCAACGCGGTCTCGACGCTGCCGACGCGCAACGTCACCGCGGCCACCTTCGAGGGCGCGCCGCGGCTGGCCGCCGAGGAGCTGCACGAGCTGCGCGGCGTGGCCCGCAACAGCTGCGCGTCGTGCTCGATCGGCTGCGAGCACATCTACTCCCGCAAGGGCGGCGGCAGCCAGCGCATGGAGTACGAGAACGTGTTCGCACTCGGGCCGCTGTGCGGGGTGTCCGACCCCGACGACGTCTTCGCCGCCAGCGCTCGCTGCGACGAGCTCGGCATCGACACGATCTCGGCCGGCGGCACGATCGCGTGGGCGATGGAGTGCGCCGAACGGGGGCTGATCGACGAGCCGTGGCTGCGTTTCGGTGACGGGGCGGCGCTGCTGACGGCGCTGGATCTGATCGGCGCCCGCTCCCCCGGCCTCGGGGAGCTGCTCGCATCCGGGTCCCGGCGCGCGGCGGGCGTCGTCGGGCAGGGATCGCTCGACTTCGCACCGCAGGTCAAGGGCCTGGAGCTGCCCGGGTACGAGCCGCGGTCGCTGCAGTCGATGGCGCTCGGGCTGGCCGTCAACGCCCGCGGTGCCGACCACAACCGGTCCGGGGCCTACGAGGCCGACCTGTCCGGTTCGCTCGATCGACTGGCGGGTGGCGCGGCCCACGTCGCGGCCGCGATCGGCACCGAGGACCGGGCCGCGGTGATGGACTCGATGATCCTCTGCAAGTTCCTGCGCGGGGTGTTCGAGTCGCCCTTCCAGGAGTGGGCAGCGCTGCTCGCCCCCGTCACCGGCTGGGACGTCGACGCCGCCGAGCTGCATGCGGTCGCGCGACGGATCGTGCTGGCCAAACGGGTGTTCAACCTGCGCGAGGGAGCAACGGCCGCGGACGACACCCTGCCGCCACGGATGCTCGCGACACCGCTGGAACTGGGCTCGGGCCGCACCGCGACGCTCACCGCCGAGCGACTGCGGTCGATGGTGCACGGGTACTACACCGCCCGCGACCTCGACCCGAACGGCCACCCCGCCCCCGCCGACGTCGCCGGCCTGCTGCTGGAGCTCTGACCGCACCGCCGTTGTGGGGTCCGCACCGCCGTCCCGGCGCCTGTGCGGACC
>JBOHEP010000455.1:0-3977 GCA_050701075.1 Pseudonocardia sp.
CATTAGGCGGACGGCTTGGTTATGCGCCCTGCCGTGGTGTTTCCGCTGTTAGGCGCGGCGGAGCTCGTGTTGTAGTCCGCATAATCTCGCTGGGCGCATGTCCGCGCGCCGAAGAATCACCTGGTTCGTTCATTTCGCTACTGAACGCAGGGGTGGTTCTCATGGGAGAGGCGACAGTCAGGGCCGCCGTGGGCGGTGTCCTGGCGGCGTTACGCGAGGCTGGGAGGTCTGAGCACACTGTCCGGCGCCACGAGGTCGTGTTGGACCGGTTCGCAGCCTTCCTGGCCCGACGGGGCCTGAATACGGCGAGCGACCAGGTGTGCGTGGATTTCATCGCGAACCAGACCGGGACCAGGTTGGGAGGGCTGCGGGAACCGGCCAGGGACAGGGATGTGAAGGCGGTCCGCCGGCCGGTGGTGCTGATGGCGGACGCGCTGGCCGGCCGGGCGGTCGTCGTCGACAAGTCGGTGATCCCGGCCAAGGACGGCTGTCCGGCCAGGTTCCGTCCGCTCAGAGACGACTACGTTGCCTCGTGCCGCGAGCGCGGCAACGCCGAGGCGACCGTGGCCACGAAGGACAAGGCGGTCAGCCGGTTCCTGGGCTACCTGGATGACATGGGTGTCGATGACCTGAGCGTCCTCGGCGTGCGGGATGTGTCGGGTTTCCTGCTGCGGCACCGCGGGCAGCGCCGCAAGACCATCGCGACCATGAGGTCGTCCCTGGCGGACTTCCTGGCTTTCCTGGCCGTTGCGGGCCGGACCCCGCAGAGCCTGGCCGGCCGTCTGCCGCCGCACCGGCACCTCCGCCACGAGTCCGAACCGCACCCGTGGACCGCTGAGGAGATCCGGCGGGTGCTGGCCGTGATCGACCGCCAGTCCGCCACCGGCAAACGCGACTACGCGATGATCCTGATGACCGCCCGGGTCGGCCTGCGGATCTCCGATCTGCGCCAGCTCGAACTCGGCGACCTGGACTGGCGGGCGAAGAGCATCACGATCGTCCAGCACAAGACGGGCCGACCGTTAAGCCTGCCGCTGCTGGACGACGTCGGCTGGGCGATCATCGACTACATCCGGCACGGCCGTCCCGAAACTGCCTGCCCGAAGGTGTTCGTCAAGCACCGCCATCCCTTCGACACGTTCGGGTGCTCCTCGTCGGTCGCCTCCCGACTGTCGCGCCACGCTGCCCGCGCGGGGATCGAGTTCCCGCCGGACCAGGTGTGCGGGATGCATGCCCTGCGCGGCGCTCTGGCCGTCGCCATGATCGGCAACGGTGCGTCGATGCCAGTGGTATCGGCCGTGCTGGGACACGCCTCCAGCGACCCGACCCAGGCCTACTACCTGCGCTTCGACGTCGAACGGCTGCGATGCTGCGCGCTGGACGTCGAAGACGTCATGGGCCAGGCAGGGGCGGGTGAGTGCGGTGCCTGACACGACACTGCCGGGCCTGGTCGCCGACCTGGTCGCCACGCGTCGCGCTGGCGGATACAGGTTCAAAGTCCAGGAACGGGTGCTGCGCCAGTTCGCCGATCACTGCCGGCGGAAGGGGTATCCGGATGGGTCAATCACCAAAGAAGCGGTCGACGGGTTCCTTTACGGCGGCCACCTACGCTCCTCCACGGTTCGGCGTAACGAGTTGGCGCTGCGTCAGCTGGCCGATTACGCCCAGGCAGCCGGCTGGGAAGCCTGCGCTCCGGCCGCGACAGCTCAGGTCCGGGTCCGCCACCAGCCCCCGTATGTGTTCACCGACGACGAGGTGCGCCGCCTGTTCGCTGCGATCGACTCCCAGGCCATGTCCAGCTACTCGAACAAGGCAATGGTCGACGCGGTCCTGTTCAGGGTGCTGTATGGCGCCGGGCTGAGAGTTTCCGAGGCACTCAACCTGAGCCTGGCCGATGTGGACACCCGTAGTGGGACGCTGCGGATCCGGGACTCCAAGAACGGCGAGAGCCGGACCGTGCCGGTCACCGGCCGGCTCACCGCGACCCTGAAGAGCTACATCGCGGCCGCGCACCCCACTCCCGAAAGCAGCGACTATGTCTTCTACACCGTCGCCGCCGGCAGGCCGATCAACCAGTCGACCGTATACGTGCGGTTCCGCGGCTACCTGGCCGACGCCGGCATCCCCCACTTCACCGGCGGCCCGCACCCGCACTCGCTACGTCACGGCTTCGCCGTCGCCAACCTGCGACGATGGGCCGCGCAAGGCGCGGACCTGGCCGTGATGCTGCCCTACCTGGCGTGCTACATGGGCCACGCCGACCTTCGCGGCACCCAGTACTACCTGAGGCTGACCGCGGACGCCTACCCCGAGGTGATGACCAGGGCCCAGGTCCGGTTCGGCTACGTCATCCCCGCACCTGGAGACGAGCAGTGAACCCGCGGCCCGCGCCGCCGCCGGAGCTTGCCGGGCGCTGGCTGTCGAAGTTCTTCATCGACCACCTGGCCGGGGAACGCGCAGCCTCACCGAAGACCATTTCCTCCTACCGGGACGCGACGAAACTGCTGCTCACCTGGTTCAAAGACGCTGAGCACATACCGCCGGAGAAGCTGCGCCTGGCCGACATTGACCGGCCTCGGGTCCTGCGGTTCCTGGACTGGTTGGAAACCGAACGGTGCTGCTCGGCGGCCACCCGCAACCAGCGGCTGGCAGTGATCAAGTCGTTCTGCCGCTACACCGCCGTCGAGCAGCCCGACCATCTCGACCAGGTCACCCAGGTCCTCGCGATCCGGCAGAAGAAGACCCCGGCCCCGCAGCGGGGACACCTGACCGACGACGAGGTCAAGACCCTGCTCGCCGAACCCGGCACGGCCAGCGCACGCGCTGTCAGGGACACCGTCCTGCTCGCCCTGGCCTACGACAGCGCCGCCCGCGTCCAGGAGCTGTGCGACCTCGACGTCGCCGACATCCGCCGCGCCAGCCCGATGGTTGTGGTGATCCGCGGGAAGGGTTCCAAGATCCGGTACGTGCCCGTGATGGACCCGACCGCCCAGCTCGTCGCCGACTACCTCGAACACCGCGATCGGCATCCCGGCCTCGGCGCCGACGCCGACCCGCTGTTCCCCGGACCGAACCACTCCAGACTGACCCGGTCCGGGGTCGCTAAGCTGCTGGCTCGCTACGTGCAGGCCGTCCGGACACGCGACCCCGTATGGGCTCCCGGCCTGCCGGTCACGCCTCACACGCTCCGGCGGACACGGGCCATGCACTTGATCGAGGCCGGGGTCAACCTGATCTACATCCGTGATCTGCTCGGCCACGCCAATGTTTCCACCACCGAGATCTACGCCCGCGCAGACGCCGAGGCCAAACGCAAGGCGATCGAAAATGCCTACGAACCACTCACCCCAGACGCCTTGCCGGACTGGACGTTGGACTCGGCCCTGATCGGCTGGCTCGACTCGCTCGGCCGCTGACGCCGTTATGCGGACTACAGCACGAGCTCCGCCACGCCTAACAGCGGAAACACCACAGCAGGGCGCATAACCAAGCCGTCCGCCTAATGACGCAGGTCGTGAATGCGTGGCCGACACGACGCTGAGCGTGCTCGCAGCTCGCGCACCCTGAGCCGAACGTGCTCCTGGCCGGAATGAAGAGTTATGGGCGGGCGCCGACGTTCCTTGCGATGATCGGGTACGAGCAGGTAGGCGACGATCGTGGCCTACCCGCGGTTGCGGACGTAGAACCGGTTGAGGATCGTGCTGACGTAGCTCTTCACGGTTCCCTCGACGAGAAACAGTTCACACCCGATCTTCTGGTTGCACCGGCCGGCGCCGAGCGGGGCCAGCATCTGACGCTCCCGCTCGGAGAGTACCTCGACCCGTTGCCGCGCCATCCGATCGCCGCTGAACGAGCGGATCACCCGGGTGACAGACAGCGGGGAGAAGTAGGTGGCGCTGTCGGCAGCGGCGCGCTCCCCGGGGATCAGCTCGCGCGGGTCGCCCGACTTCACCAGGAACCGCTGACTCCGACCCGCA
>JBOHEP010000456.1:0-15364 GCA_050701075.1 Pseudonocardia sp.
GCTACTTCTTCGCCCGCAAGACGATGTTCGTCAAGTACTCGCAGGCGTTCGTCTGCCTCCCCGGTGGTTTCGGCACCCTCGACGAGCTGTTCGAGGCGCTCACCCTGGTGCAGACGAAGAAGGTCACGAAGTTCCCGGTGGTGCTGCTGGGCAGCGACTACTGGGGCGGGCTCTACGACTGGATCGCCAAGTCCGTGCTCGGCAGCGGCAAGATCGGCGAGAAGGACCTTGCGCTGCTGCACCTCACCGACGATGTCGACGACGCGGTGGAGGTGGTGCGCGAGGCCTACCGCGCGTGGGAGAAGGCGCATTGACCGGGCGGGTCGCCGTCTGCGTCTACTGCGCGTCGTCCGAAGACATCCCGCCGCACTATCTGGAGCTGGCCGCCGCGGTCGGTCGGGAGATCGCCCGGCGCGGCTGGGAGCTCGTCTCCGGTGGCGGCCGGGTCTCGATGATGGGCGCGGTCGCCACGGCGGCACGGACCGGCGGGGCGCGGACGACCGGGGTCATCCCGCGGGCGCTGCTCGACCTGGAGGTGGCCGACACTGCCGCCGACGAGCTGCTGGTCACGCGGACGATGCGCGAGCGCAAGGCGCTCATGGACGCCCGTGCCGACGCGTTCCTCACCCTGCCCGGCGGCATCGGCACCTGCGAGGAGCTGTTCGAGGCCTGGACGGCGGGCACGCTCGGCATGCACGCGAAGCCGGTGGTGCTGCTCGACCCCGACGGGCACTACGCGGGCCTGCTGGAGTGGCTGGGCGGGCTCGGGGAACGCGGCTTCTTCCGGACCGACGCGCTGGCCCGGCTCGTGGTCGTCACGGATGTGGTGGCGGCACTGGACGCCTGCGCGCCCGGTTTGCCGGCTCCCTTTCACGAGGTCGTTGATCAAGGGCGATCCGTTGTCCCTGAAGATCCACAAGCGACTACCCGCCCTTGACCACCGCTTCGGGCATGCCGCTGGCGCCGGCCGGGCTGTGCGACGATCGACCGCGTGACGCCAAGGCTCCGGTTCGGCACCCGCGAGCCCGCCGCCGACCGGGCGCTGGTGATGGCCATTCTCAACCGCACCCCGGACTCCTTCTATGACCGGGGCGCCACGTTCTCCGACGCCGCGGCGATGGCGAGGGCCGACACCGCGATCGCCGAGGGTGCCGACATCGTCGACATCGGTGGGGTCAAGGCGGGGCCCGGGCTCGACGTCGACCTCGCGGAGGAGATCCGCCGGGTCGTGCCGTTCGTCGCGGCGGTCCGCGCCCGCCATCCCGACATCGTCATCAGCGTGGACACCTGGCGCGGCGCGGTCGGTCGCCTCGCCGTCGCCGAAGGCGCGGACCTGCTCAACGACACATGGGCCGGCGCCGACCCGACGCTCGCCGAGGTGGCCGCCGAAACCGGCGTGGGGATCGTCTGCTCGCACACCGGAGGGGCTCAGCCGCGCCGGCGTCCGCACCGCGTGCGCTACGCCGACATCGTCGCCGAGGTGCTCGCCGAGGTCTGCGGCCAGGCCGAGCGGCTCGTCGAGCTGGGCGTCGCGCGGGCGGGCATCCTGATCGACCCCACCCACGACTTCGGCAAGAACACCTGGCACGGGCTGGCCTTGTTGCGCCGTTGTGAAGAGCTTGTTGCGAGCGGATGGCCGGTGCTGATGGCTCTGTCGAACAAGGACTTCGTCGGCGAGACTCTCGGCGTGCCGCTCACCGAGCGGCTCGAGGGCACCCTCGCCGCCACCGCGCTGGCCGCAGCGGCCGGCGCGCGGGTGTTCCGGGCCCACGAGGTGGGTGCCACTCGGCGCACCGTGGACATGATCGCGGCGATAACGGGTACTCGACGTCCGGCGCGCACGGTCCGCGCGCTGGCCTGAGGGGCTTGGCCAGGATTGTCTCCAGGCGTCGGCAACGGGCCGGGAGGCTCATCTCACAGAGGAGATCTCGTGGATCCCGTCACCGAGCAGTGGTTCGCCGACCGCACCTGGCAGACCCCGGACTGGACCGTAGCCGACCTCATCGCGGCCAAGGCGGGCCGGCGGGTGTCTGTGGTGTTGCCCGCACTCGACGAGGAGGAGACCGTCGGCGCGATCGTCGCGGCCATCGTGGGGCTGACAACCGGTCCGCAGCCCCTGGTGGACGAGCTGGTCGTCATCGACTCCGGCTCCACGGACCGCACGCTGGAGCTGGCCGCGGCCGCTGGCGCGCGGGTCGTGCTGCGCACCGACGTGCTCGCCGACCTCGAACCGCAACCGGGCAAGGGTGAGGTGCTGTGGCGCTCGCTGGCCGCCACCACCGGTGACGTGATCGTCTACCTGGACTCCGACCTCGTCGACTTCGATCCCGGATTCGTGCCCGCCCTGCTCGGACCGCTGCTCACGGTGCCCGGCGTCGGCCTGGTGAAGGGTTTCTACCGGCGCCCGCTGCGGCTGGAGACCACGCAGGCCGACACCGGCGGCGGGCGGGTCACCGAGCTGCTCGCCCGCCCGTTGCTCGCGGCGCTGCGACCGGAGCTCTGCGGGATCATCCAGCCTCTGGGCGGGGAGTACGCCGGCACCCGGGAGCTGCTGGAGTCGGTGCCCTTCGCGGCCGGTTACGGCGTCGAGATCGGGCTCCTGCTCGACACCCATGCCGAGCTCGGGCTCGCCGGGCTCGCCCAGGTGAACCTCGGCGTGCGCAAGCACCGCAACCGCTCGCTGGTCCAGCTCGGGGTGATGGCGCGCCAGATCCTCGCGGTGGGGTTGGCCCGTTGTGGACTGGCCGACTCCGGCGGTGTGCTCACCCAGTTCCTCCAGGTCGGCGGCGAATGGTTGCCGACGTCGACGACGGTGGACGTGGCGCTACGCCCACCCATGCGCGAGGTGCTCGCCACCGGTCAACGAGGCCCCTGCTGACGTCAGCCGTCGCGACGCCCTGTGGTTGCATGCAGCCGTGGGTACCGCGCTGGTCTATCTACTGGTCGTGCTCGCCGTGGCCACCGTGGTGTTCGTCGTCGCCGCCTGCGTGTTCGGGCGCGGCGAGGAGCTCGGGCCGCTGCCGTCGGGTGTCACGCCCACCCGCCTGCCGGTGAACGGTGTGATCGAGGGTGAGCACGTCCGCGAGCTGCGGTTCCAGCAGGTGTTGCGGGGCTATCGGATGGAAGAGGTGGACTGGGTGCTCGATCGGTTGGCAGCCGAGCTCGACCGGGTCGGCATGGAGCGCGACGGGCTGGTGGCCCGGGTCGCCGAGCTGGAGTCCCGATGAGTGATATCGACCTGACCGTGTCGGTGGATGTGAACGTGGCCGCGGACCTGGTGTGGCGGCGGGTCACCGACTGGGGATCGCAGGGCGAGTGGATGCTCGGCACCCGGGTCACCGTTACGGCGGGCGACGGGCGCAGCGTCGGATCCAGGCTGGCTGCCTTCACCGGAGTCGGTCCCGTCGGGTTCATCGACACGATGGAGGTCGTCGAGTACGTCGAGGGCGGGCCGTGGCGGGCGGTGGTCGCGCACACCGGGAAGGTCGTGCGCGGCGACGGTGTGTTCGAGGTGGTCGAGCTCGGCCCGAGACGCTGCCGCCTGGCCTGGACGGAGTTGCTGGAGCTGCCGCTGGGTGCGCTGGGACGTGCGGGATGGCCGCTGGTGCGGCCGGTGTTCCGTGAAGGGGTGGCGCATTCCCTGCGGAAGCTGGCCCGACTCTGCGAGGCCGAGCATCGGGCGCGGGGGACCCTTTCCTGACGTGTGCGCCGATGATCGTCAGCGCTGTGGCTGGGCCGGCAGCGCACCCGAGTACCTGGCCTACCACGACGACGAGTGGGGTCATCCGGTGCGTACCGTTCCCGGGCTGTTCGAACGGTTGAGCCTGGAGGGTTTCCAGGCCGGGCTGTCCTGGCTGGTCATCCTGCGCAAGCGCCCGGCGTTCCGGGTCGCCTTCGCGGGTTTCGAGCCCTCTGCGGTGGCCGCCTTCACCGACGCCGACATCGCGCGACTGCTCACCGACGCCGACATCGTGCGCAACCGGGCCAAGATCGAGGCCACTGTGCACAACGCGCGTCGGGTGCTCGACCTCGACGTGCCGCTCGACGACCTGCTGTGGTCCTTCGCCCCGAACCGGGCCGCGCGTCGCCGACCGGCCACCCTGGCCGAGGTACCGGCGACGACGCCGGAGTCCACCGCGATGGCCCGCGAGCTCAAGCGCCGCGGGCTGCGTTTCGTCGGGCCGACCACCTGTTACGCCCTCATGCAGGCGTCCGGGCTGGTCGACGATCACATCCGGGACTGCTGGCGGGCCGGTTAGGGCCGGGCGGCGTAGGGGTGCGGCCGTGGGTCGCCACCGTCGCGTTGCGGCATGGACCCGGCCCCCCAGCGGCCGTTGGTTCTGCTGAACTGCGCAGGTGCTCGGCTCCTGGTCGCCATGATCACCGGTTCGGTGCGATTCCGGCCAGATCTGGCCGGAGAATGCACCAGGCTGGTGATCTTGAGCTTGGACGAGGGGGCCGACGTGCTCCGAACCCCGAAGAACTTCTGCGGGGGTTCGGTCGGGTCGAGGACACATGTGGAGGCGGTGCGGGATCCGGTGGGCGGACGGTGCCGAGCGCTTGATCAATGGCGGGGAACCGTCAGCGGTGCGGTGTGCGGTTCCGGGTTCCCAACCGGTGATCCCGGCACCACCGGAGCCGTGGGGAGTCGCCGAGATCAGCGTCTTGGCACGGGGAGCCGCACGGAATGCGGCTCTGTGCTCCCGTTCGACGATCATGAAGCCGGCGGCTTGATCCAGACCCGCAGAAACTTCCGCGGCGCTGCTCTAGATCCTCCGGTTTCACCCCGGCCGCAGCGATGAGGAAGGATGGTCGCAGCAGACCATCCCGCCGTGCGATCCCCCCGCGCACCGGCACACCGCACGACAACCCCGCGCCACAGCAACCCGAACCACCGCAACCCCGAACAGCAACCCCCGAACCACAGCAACCCCGAACAGCAACTCCGAACTACAGCAACCCGAACAGCAACTCCGAACTACCGCATTACAGCACAACAGCACTCCGCACTACAGCGAGCACGAAGGGAGCAGGAGATGGCGGCGATGAAGCCCCGGACCGGAGACGGTCCCCTGGAGGTGACCAAGGAGGGTCGGGGCATCGTGATGCGCGTTCCGTTGGAGGGTGGCGGCCGCCTGGTCGTCGAGATGTCGGCCGAGGAGGCCGGCGACCTCGGCGACGCGCTCAAGGCCGCAGCGGGCTGATTCGGGCAAGCGCCCTACAGGGAGCGGTAGATGTCCACCGTCCGGGCGGCCGCCTGTTCCCAGGAGAACTCCCGCTGCGCCCGGGCCCGGCCTGCGACCCCCATCTCCGCGGCCCGGACCGGATCGGCGAGCAGCGCATTCACCGCGTCCGCGATCCCGGCGCGGAAATCGTCCATCGCGTGCTCGTCGAAGTGCACGAGCAGACCGGTGACACCGTCGTCGACCACCTCGGGGATGCCGCCGACATCCGACGCCACCACCGCCGTCCCGCAGGCCATCGCCTCCAGGTTCACGATGCCGAGCGGCTCGTAGACCGACGGGCAGACGAACACGGTGGCGGCGGAGAGGAGCTGGCGGATCTCGGCCGTCTCGAGCATCCGGCGCACCCAGATCACGCCGTGCCGGGCGGCAGCCAGCTCGGCCACCGCCTTCTCGGTCTCCTCCGCGATCGCCGGTGTGTCCGGCGCACCTGCACACAACACGATCTGTGCCTCGCAGCTGATCCGGTGCGCCGCTGCCACGAGATGCCCCACGCCCTTCTGCCGGGTGATCCGACCGATGAATATCACGATCGGCCGATCCGGGTCGACACCTACCGCGCGCACCGCCTCCCGACCGGGCTCGGGCCGGTAGAAACCGGTGTCGATGCCGTTGTGCACCACATGGACGTGGGCGGGATCCAGTGCCGGGTAGCAGCCGAGCACATCGGCGCGCATGCCCGCGCTGACGGCGATCACCGCGTCGGCGTGCTCGTAGGACGTCCGTTCCACCCAGGACGAGAGCCGGTACCCGCCGCCGAGTTGCTCGGCCTTCCACGGCCGGTGCGGCTCCAGGGAATGTGCGGTGACGATGTGCGGGACGTCGTAGAGCACCTTCGCCAGGTGCCCGGCCATGTTGGCGTACCAGGTGTGGGAATGGGCGATGTCCACCTCGTGCAGTGCGGCCACCATCGACAGGTCCACACCCAGGGTCTGTAGCGCCGGGTTGGACTCGGCGAGCGCATCGGGAGGCAGATAGCCGACCGCGCCGCGGCGCGTCTCACCGAAGCAGTGCACGTCCACCTCGACGAGCTCGCGCAGCGCCGGTACCAGATGCCCGACGTGCACACCGGCGCCCCCGTACACGTCGGGCGGGTACTCGCGGGTGAGCAGGCCGATGCGCACCCGAGCACGCTAGCTGACAGGGGGACACGTCTGCGGTGGCCCGGCGTGGCCCGTGCCGACTAGGGTCAGGCACGTGACGTTGCAGCCGGCCGCACCCCGGGGTTTGCCGGCCAACGTGCTCGGCATCGTACTCGCCGGCGGGGAGGGCAAGCGGCTGTGGCCGCTCACCGCAGACCGCACCAAACCGGCGGTGCCCTTCGGTGGCAACTACCGGCTGATCGACTTCGTGCTGTCCAACCTGGTCAATGCCGGGCTGCACCGGATCTGCGTGCTCACCCAGTACAAGTCGCACTCGTTGGACCTGCACATCTCCACCACGTGGCGCCTGTCCAGCGTTCTGGGTCAGTACATCACCACTGTGCCGGCCCAGCAGCGGCTCGGCAGGCGCTGGTTCACCGGCAGCGCCGACGCGATCTTTCAGAGCCTCAACCTCGTCTACGACGAGCGGCCGGACTACATCGCGGTCTTCGGTGCCGATCACGTCTACCGCATGGATCCGGGCCAGATGCTCGCCCGGCACGTCGAGAGCGGGGCCGGGGTCACCGTTGCCGGCATCCGGGTGCCGCGCGCGGAGGCCAAGGCGTTCGGCTGCATCGAGTCCGACCGGAGTGGCCACATCACCGCCTTCCTCGAGAAGCCGTCCGACCCGCCGACCGTGCCCGACGACCCGGATGTGACTTTCGCCTCGATGGGCAACTATGTGTTCACCACCGACGTGCTGCTCGAGGCGTTGCAGGCCGACGCCGAGGACGGCGGCTCCGACCACGACATGGGTGGTGACATCATCCCGCGGCTGGTCCGCCAGGGCGACGCGGCGGTGTACGACTTCGCCGACAACGTCGTGCCCGGCGCCACCGACCGCGACTCCGGCTACTGGCGCGACGTCGGCACCATCGACACCTACTACGAGGCGCACAACGACCTGTGGTCGGTGCACCCGGTCTTCAACCTCTACAACGATCGCTGGCCGATCCGCACGGCGACCGCACCGTTGCCGCCGGCGAAGTTCGTGGAGGGTGGCATCGCTCAGGACTGTATCGTCGGGTCCGGCTCCATCATCTCGGGCGCCATCGTGCGCCGGTCGGTGATCAGCCCGAACGTGATGGTGCAGGCCGGCGCCGAGGTGTCGGACTCCGTGGTGCTGCCCGGTGCCCGGATCGGCCGGGGCGCGGTGGTGCGCGGGGCGATCCTGGACAAGAACGTGCGAGTCCCCGACGGTGCGCTGGTCGGGGTGGATCTGGCGATGGACCGGGCGCGTTACACGGTGAGTGCCGGTGGTGTCGTGGTGCTGGGCAAGGGCATGACCGCACTGTGATCAACCGGATGCACACTGCGGCGATCAACCGGGCGGCGATCAACCGGGCGGCGATCAACCGGGCGGCGGTTCACAGGGTGCGCACCGCGGCCAGCAGCCCCTCACCCAGCGGGAGCAGCACCGACACCAGCCGCTCATCCTCGCGCACCTGCCGGGCCACCTCGCGAAGCGTCGTGACGTCGGGGTCGGCGGCCGGGTCGAGCGCGGGGTCGGCCACCCGACCGCTGCCGAGCACGTCGTCGAGTGCCACCACCCCGCCGGGCCGCAGCAGCCGCACCGCCTCGTCCAGGTATCGGGGATACTCCGCCACCACCGCGTCGACGAACACCAGGTCGTAGCCGCCGTCCGTGAGGCGGGGCAGCACGTCCAGTCCCATGCCGTTGATCAGGCGCAGCCGCCCGGGGCCGTGCCCTGCCGCGGTGAACGCCGTGCGCGCCGCCCGCTGGTGCTCCGGGTCGACATCGATCGAGGTGAGCACTCCGTCCGCGGTCATGCCACGCAGCAACCACAGCCCGCTCACCCCGGCCCCGGTGCCGATCTCCACCACCGCGCGGGCCCGGATCGTGGCGGCCAGGAAACAGAGCCCTGCGCCGCCGCCCTGACCGACCGGGGGACAACCGAGGGTCTCGGCCCGAGCCCGTGCGGCGATCAGGACGTCGTCCTCGGCGAGGTATCCTTCGACATAGTCGCGGACGGCCTCGGGACAGCCACCGCGCGGAGCTCTGGCGGAGCGCGCGTCGCCACCGTCCGGGCCGGTCATGGTCAGAAGATTACTGTCTGACGATTACCGCGGTGCTCCGCCCGGCTGCAGACCAGGGCGCGGCGGGTGCCGGGGAGTACTCACAGAATCCTCTCAGGGGGTTCTCACCCTGTTATCACGGGTATCCAGGATCATGGAGTCACAACCCGCCACAGGAGGTACTCCCCACCTATGACCGATAGCTCGGCAACAGTCATGATCCCGGCTGGCACCGTGCTGCCCGGGGAGGGCGTGCACTGGTCGCCCCCGAGTTGGGACGAGGTCGTCCGCGAGCACAGCGACCGCGTGTACCGCCTCGCCTATCGGCTCACCGGCAACCAGCACGACGCCGAGGATCTCACCCAGGAGACGTTCGTCCGGGTCTTCCGCTCGCTTGCCTCGTTCAAGCCGGGCACGTTCGAGGGTTGGCTGCACCGCATCACCACCAACTTGTTCCTCGACATGGTGCGCCGCCGTTCCCGGGTTCGGATGGAGGCCCTTCCCGACGACGCGGACCGCCTCCCCGGCCGCGGGCCCGAACCCGAGCAGGTCTTCTCCGACACCCACCTCGACCCGCTGCTACAGGCAGCGCTGCACGAGCTGCCTCCCGAGTTCCGCGCCGCGGTCGTACTCTGTGATGTGGAGGGGCTGTCCTATGAGGAGATCGGTACCACCCTGGGAGTGAAGCTGGGTACCGTGCGCAGCAGGATCCATCGTGGTCGGGCCGCTCTGCGCGCGGCGCTGGAGCAGGAACGGCCGGCAGTGGTGAAGACACCGGCTGTGGTAAAGACATCGGCAGTGGTGAAGACATCGGCAGTGGTAAAGACAGCAGTGGCGGAGGAGGTCGGCCGATGAGTGACGGGCGTCGGCGCTTCGAGGTGATCGCTCCTGACTGGGGGCAGGCGCACTTGACCTCCGACGCCATCGTCGCCTTCGTCGACGGCGAGCTCACCAGTGGCGCCCACGCCCGGGCGTCGGGCCATCTTGAGGTCTGCGTGGAGTGCCAGGCCGAGATCGTGGCCCAGGGCCAGGCGCGCGCCGTACTCCGATCGGCGCAGTGCCCGACGCTGTCGTCCGCGCTGCTGAGCGCGCTGCGTTCGATCCCGCACGACGCCGACCTGCCCGCCCCGCCGAGGGGCCTCGCGATGAGCGCGGACGGCCAGATGGTCCACACCCCGGGTGTCACCAGGCCGAACCGGCGTGGGACGAGCCAGCGTCGAATGCGTTTCGGCGCCGGTGTTGCGGTGTCCGGTCTCGCGTTGGGCGCGCTGGTCCTCGGGGTCTCCTCCGCCCCGCCCGCTCCCGCCGCGGCACCCTCGGTGGATCGCGGGGTGTTCGGCGGCTCGTTGCTCGGTGGTCAGGTCCTCGACGCTCGCCTGCAGCTGGTTCCTGCCGGACCGCCGGCAGCGTCGAACACGGTCAGTCCGGTCGAGCCCCTGTCGCCGGTCGAGCCCCTGTCGCCGGTCGAGCCCCTGTCGGAGCGTCTCGACCGGATGCCTGCCTCGTTCATCACGCACCCCGCCCGGCCCTGAGACGCGGACTTCACCCCACGTGAGGCAGGCTCTCGGTCGGAGATCCTCTGCTCGTCCAGGTCGTCTCCCAGGAGCCCAACAGCCATCCCAGGAGCCCACAGCGGTGAGCGAACCATCTACCGCCCCCGCCCCACCGCGTCTGGGCCCGCGCCCGCTGGAGCGGCCCGCGGTCGACGCGGCTGACGCATCGGTGTTCGGGCGGCCGAGCGGGATGCGCAACGGTTTCGCGGAAACCGGTGATCGTGGTGGTGCCACCGATATCGCCTCGGATGCGCCCCCGCCCGCCGCGCTCGCGTACGCGTTCGGTCGTCCGGCCGGCGAGGCCGCCCCGCTGCAGCGTCCGCCGGGCCGGACCGCCGGTGACGAGGTCGAGGACGAACCGCTCTGGGGCACCGGCTCTGGCGATCCCTGGCGTGACCCGGGCAGCCCCGCCGCGCTCGGGCCACCGCCGGATCCGGACCCGGCCGGCAAGCAGGCGGGCGCATCCGGCGAGGGTGTCCGGCTCAGCCTGCGTGAGATCCTCTTCGACCGCCGGGTGCAACCGCGAGCACTGGTCCTGCTCGGTCTCGTGACGCTGCTGATCGGAGCCGCCGGGGGGCTCGTCGGGTACGCCGCAGCGGACGGCACCGCCGGACTGACCGACCCGGACGCCACGATCGCCTCGGCCAGCGAGGCCAAGGAGCGCCCGCCCGGGTCCGTCGCAGACATCGCCGCCCGCACGGTCCCGGCGGTGGTCTCGATCGAGCTGCGGATCGGGGACGAGGGCGGCACCGGCTCCGGCGTCGTGATCGATCCGGCTGGCTATGTCCTGACCAACAACCATGTCGTCGAGCCGGTCGCGCAGACGCAGGGCGGGGAGATCGAGGCGATCTTCCACGACGGAACCCGCAGCGTCGCCACGATCGTGGGTCGGGACGCCAAGACCGACCTCGCCGTCGTCAAGGTCGAGGTGGCCAACCCCGTGGTCGCCCAGCTGGGCTCCTCGGCTGGGCTGGCCGTGGGGGACGCAGTGCTGGCGATCGGGTCGCCGCTCGGGCTCGTCGGCACCGTCACCCAGGGCATCGTCAGTGCACTCGACCGCCCGGTCCCGCTCGATGGTGACGGGGGCGACACCTCTGCGGTGATCGACGCGATCCAGACCGATGCGGCGATCAACCCCGGCAACTCGGGCGGCCCGCTGGTCGACTCCACCGGTGCCGTCGTCGGCATCAACACCGCGATCCGCAGCCTGGGGACCGGCGACAGCGGCGGCTCGATCGGGCTCGGCTTCGCCATCCCGATCGACGACGCCCGACGGATCGCCGAGGAGCTGATCCGCACCGGGGTCGTGCGGCACGCCGAGCTGGGTCTCAACGCCCGATCGGTCACCGACGGCACCACCGATGGTGCGCAGGTCCAGAATGTGCGCCAGGGCGGCCCGGCTGCCGCGGCCGGCGTCGTCGAGGGGGATGTCATCGTCGGGTTGGGTGAGCGGTCGATCGCCGGGGCCGACGAGCTGGTCGTGGCGGTGCGCGAGCGTGAGCCGGGCGAGACGGTACCGGTCGAGCTGGTCCGGGACGGTCGCCCGCTCACCGTCTCGGTGGTCCTGGGGACGGACTGACCGGGCACGCGGGTAGGCTGGTCGTGTGTTCGACAGCGTCGGCTGGGGCGAGATCCTGGTATTGGTCATTGCCGGGTTGTTCATCGTCGGCCCCGAACGGTTGCCGTCGGCGGCCGCGTGGTTGGGAAAGACGATCAAGCAGGTCAAGGAGTACGCCACGGGCGCCCGTGAGCAGCTCCGTGGTGAGCTCGGCCCGGAGTTCGAGGAGATGCGCAAGCCGCTCGACGAGCTGCGCGGCCTGCGCAACTTCAACCCGCGCACCGTCGTGCGCCGCTCCCTGTTCGATGACGAGGGTGGGTCGGCCGGTGTCGGGGAGAAGCCCAACGGCTTCATCCCACCCGCCAACGGCGCCGGGACCCCGCAGCGCCATCCGGCCACCGGTCCGGCACCCGAGCGGCTCGCCCCGGGCGAGCGTCCCCCGGTGGACCCCGACGCCACCTGATCGCGCGTCGATTCCGGCTTGTCGTTCCGTAACCGGATAGCCGGATTGCGATTCCAACGCACGTTATATCAGTGTGTCGTGGGCGACGGCGCCCGTACGCTTGGTTCACTCGTGACTCGGGAGGGCTCCATGGTCAGCATGCACGTGGCACCGTCCGCGACGACTCCTCTGCGGAGGGTGGCCGGAGCCGCCTTCGCCGGCACCACGATCGAGTTCTATGACTTCTTCATCTACGGCACCGCCGCGGCTCTGGTCTTCGGGAAGCTGTTCTTCCCCGCGCTCGGCCCGGCCGCGGCAACCGTCGCCGCCTTCGCCACGTTCGGCGTGGCCTTCTTCTTCCGGCCGCTCGGGGCGATCCTGTTCGGCCACCTCGGCGACCGGCTGGGCCGGAAGAAGACGCTCATCTACACCCTGCTGCTGATGGGCCTCGCGACGTTCGCGATCGGTCTGATGCCCACGGCCGCCACCATCGGGGCCGCGGCGCCGATCATCCTGGTGGTGCTGCGCGCCATGCAGGGACTGGCGGTCGGCGGCGAGTGGGCCGGTGCCGCCCTGCTCACCTCGGAGTTCGCACCGAAGGGCCGACGGGGGCTGTACGGCCTGTGGCCGCAGCTCGGCCCCGGCCTCGCGTTCGCGCTGTCCAGCGCGACGTTCCTGGTCGCGGCGCTGACGCTGACTCCCGAGGAGTTCCTGGCCTGGGGCTGGCGGGTGCCGTTCCTGGTCAGCATCGTGCTCGTCGGGGTCGGCCTCTACGTCCGGCTGAAGATCACCGAGACGCCGGTGTTCGTCAAGGCACTCGCGCGGCGGGAACAGTCGGTCACGCTGCCGGTCGCCGAGGCGCTGCGCCGCCAGTGGCGGGAGGTGCTGCTCGCCGGTGGCACGCTGACGGTGGTGTTCGGCTTCTTCTACATCGGCACGGTGTACCTCATCGCCTACGCGGGCAGCCCGGACATCGGCGGGACGCTGGGTCTGGCCCGGCCGACCATCCTGGTCGGCGGAATCATCGCGGCGCTGGTCTTCGCCGCCGCCTGCGCCACCTCGGCCATCCTGTCCGACCGGTTGGGTCGCCGGAAGGTCATCCTGTTCGGCAACGCCCTGGCCATGGTCGCGGGTCCGCTCGCGTTCGTGATCATGGTGCCGGGCGACGCGGTGTCGTTCTTCATCGGCATCAGCCTGCTGCTCGCGATGGCCGGTATTCCGTACGGTCCGGCCGCCGCGTACCTGCCGGAGATCTTCCAGACCCGATACCGCTACACCGGCGCAGGCATGGGCTACAGCCTCGGCGGCATCCTCGGCGGTGCGTTGCCGCTGCTCATCGCCCCACCGCTGTCGAAGGCATACGGCGGCATCGGGGTGGGCTTCTATCTGACGGTCCTCGCACTGCTCAGCGTGTTGTGCGCGCTGGCCCTGCGGGAGACGAAGGACGTGGCAATGGACGCGGTCCTGCCGGGCGCCGCCGTCGCCTGACCCGCTTCCCATCGCAACGAACGGCACTGTCGTCCACACCTACCGGGCGAGAGTGCCGTTCGTTGCGTCCGGGGGCAGTGCGCGCCACGCGCCCGGAGGTGAAACGCCACGTATGGCTACTTGGGTACGGGGCTGATGTTCAGGGACATGCCGACCAGGCCGCGGGCTCGGGTGGTGAGCGTGGCGGCCACCTTCAGCAGGGCCCGGGCACTCGCCGCGTCGGGGTCGGCCAGCACGATCGGGGTGCCGGCGTCGCCACACTCGCGCAGCCGCGTCTCCAGCGGAATCTGCCCGAGCAGCGGCACCGGAGCGCCGAGGGTGCGGCTGAGCGAGTCTGCCACCGCCTGACCGCCGCCGGAGCCGAAGACCTCCGCCCGGCTGCCGTCGGGGAGCTCCATCCAGGACATGTTCTCCACGACCCCGGCCAGCCGTTGCCGGGTCTGGACCGCGATCGACCCGGCCCGCTCGGCCACCTCGGCCGCGGCCGGCTGCGGGGTGGTGACCACGAGCAGCTCGGCGTTCGGCACGAGCTGTGCGGTGGAGATGGCGATGTCGCCGGTGCCCGGTGGCAGGTCGAGCAGCAGCACGTCGAGGTCACCCCAGAAGACGTCGGCGAGGAACTGTTGGAGCGCGCGGTGCAGCATCGGGCCGCGCCAGACCACCGCGGTGTTGCCGTCGACGAACATGCCTATCGAGATGACCTTCACCCCGTGCGCCTGCGGCGGCATGATCATGTTCTCGACCTTGGTGGGGCGCGCGGTGGTGCCGAGCATGCGCGGCACCGAGTGCCCGTAGATGTCCGCGTCGACCACGCCAACCGAGAGCCCACGGGCGGCCATGGCGACCGCCAGGTTCACCGTGACCGACGACTTGCCGACCCCGCCCTTGCCGGACGCCACGCAGTACACCCGGGTGAGCGAGCCGGGCTGGGCGAACGGGATCACCGGGTCGGCGCTGTCGCCACGCAGGCTCTTGCGCAGTTCGGTGCGCTGCTCGTCGCTCATCACGTCGAGCTCCACCTGGACGGCGGTGATCCCGGGTACCGAGCCGACCGCGGTGGTGACCCGGTTGGTGATCGTTTCGCGCATGGGGCAGCCGGCGACGGTCAGGTACACCCCGACATGGGCGAGCCCGTCGGATGAGACCGAGACGCCCTTGACCATGCCCAGGTCGGTGATCGGTTTGTGGATCTCCGGGTCGTCGACGCCGCGGAGCGCGACGCGCACGGCCTGCTCGATCGTCGTGGTGTCAGCGCTGGTGGACATCTGCCCATACTACGTATCGGGCGCCCGGTATGTCGGCGTCGGTGTCCCGGGCCCGTACCATCCTCGGCCGTGACGGACAGTGCACAAGCACCAGCGGCCGTGGCCGCGACCGAACGTGGCAGGCCCACCCACGATGAGCTCGAGTCCTGGCGGTCTTTCCTGCGAGCGCACGCAAGGATCACCCGGGCTCTGGAGGCCGAGCTCATTGCCGAGCAGCGGCTGTCGCTGGCGTCCTACGACGTGCTCGTCCAGCTCACCGAGGCGCCGCAGCGGCGCCTGCGGATGACCGAGCTGGCCGACGCCGTGCTTCTCTCGCGCTCCGGGGTCACCCGGGTCGTGGACCGCCTGGAGCGGGCTGGCCTGGTCAGCCGCTTGCCGGTGGAGAACGACGGGCGTGGCGTGGCTGCCCAGCTCACCGCCGCCGGCCTGAACCGCCTCCGGGTGGCCTCCCGTACCCACCTCGACGGGGTGGTCCGGCACTTCGCGGTCCGGCTGGAGGCCGAGGACCTCGCCGTGCTGGACCGGATCTGTCGCCGGCTGGGCGACTGACCCGGTCGTCGGCTTCCGATCCGATGCCGCGTCAGACCGGATCGGTCGCCTGCCGGCCGACCCCGGCCGTTCGCGCCCGACCCGATGC
>JBOHEP010000457.1:0-11725 GCA_050701075.1 Pseudonocardia sp.
CAACAAAAACAAGATGATCACCATCGTCTACCTCACCGCAGCCAAGCTCCGCCTGCCCACCCTCACCAATCCCACACCCGCCTACATGACCTCACGCTGAGTAACCCACTGAAAACAGCGAAGAGCCAAGCTGCACGTGCAGCTACACCAGTACCTCAAGCCGGCGCTGGACCGCTTCGCCGGCCGTCGGCGTCGGTGGACATCGGCGACGCCGACCTGAGCCACTTCCGGCTGGAGTTCACCGGAGGGCACAACGTGTCGCTCGCGGCCGTCGGCGACCGCGACGTCCGCGGCCACGCCGCCGATGGCGGGGCGATGCGCGAACCGGAGCTGACGCCGCTCTCCGAGGTGATCGCCGAGCTCAACGACCGCGTCGGGCTGGGTCTGGGCACCTCCGACGAGATCCTGGTCTACCAGCAGGTGATCGGCCTGGTCGAGGACACCTCGATGCAGCAGATCGCCCTGATGAACGACGAGGCCCGCTTCGGGCAGGTGGCCGACGACCGGCTCGACGACATCGTCGCGGAGAACGCCGAGCGCAACACCGACTTCATGAAGCTGCACTTCGACAACGACGAGTTCCAGAAGGCCGTCTAGGAAGCCGCGCGCAAGTGGGCACACAAGATCATCACTGAGCCGGCGCGGGACGAGGCGCTGGCCCGCCTGCGCGCGGAGATGGCCCGGGAGACGGGCGGGACCGCCGGTGGAGGGGGGACGCCGTGAGTGAGCCCGGCGGGGAGCTGGTCGTCTACCGCAGCGACGACGGCAGGACCCGCGTTCAGCTGCGCGCCGTCGCCGGCACCGTGTGGCTCGCGCAGACCCAGATCGCGGAACTCCATGACACGTCCGTATCGAACGTGGCGCACATCGTCCGCCGCGTCCTCGACGACGGCGAAGTGAGCCAGGCAACTATTGACTCGGAGTCAAGAGTTCAGGTGGAGGGCCCGCGCACGGTCCGGCGGGATGTGAAGGTCTACAACCTCGACATGGTCTCGCCATCGGTTACCGCGTGTTCACCCCGCCGGTCGACATGGGTGAGCCGGCCTCGGGCGCCCATCCGGCTCCGCGGTTGTCAAGCGGCTCATCCCCCGGGGAAACGTGCCGTGACTGTCGCTGACGTCGATGACCGGCACAGGACGATCAGGCGGGCGTTCACCGGCGAAGGTAAGACCTGCCTGCCACCCCTGACAGCCCATTGACAGGTGTGAACCGCGTTTGTCAGGCTCATCTGAGTAGGTCTTCATGTGATCAGAACCAGTCGCTCCACGCGGTACGTTTCATCAAGGAGGCTCGACATGGCCCAGAGCGCAGCCCTGCCCCTCATCTCCGCGTCGCCGGCTCCCGTTCCGCTGCGCGAGGTCGCGCCGTGGGCGGTCTTCGCCGGGGTGGTCATGCTGAGCCTGCTGTACCTGGTCGGCATGGACCAGGGTGCCACGTCGGTGTTCTCCGGTGCGCTGCTCCATGAGTTCGTGCACGACGGTCGCCACCTCATCGGCTTCCCCTGCCACTGACGGCCGGGGAGCGACGAGGCGTGGTCAGAACTCTGCTGATCCGTGGCATGTTCGCCGGCCTGGTCGCCGGCGTGGTGTATTTCGTATTCGCCTTCGTGTTCGGTGAGCCGGCGGTCGAGACCGCCATCGCCTACGAGGAGCAGCTCGCGGTGGCGGCAGGGGCAGCCTCGGACGATGCGCCGCTGGTCAGCCGTGGGGTGCAGGCCACCATCGGGTTGGCGGTCGCGGTGCTGGTCTACGGGGTCGCCGTCGGTGGCCTCTTCGCGCTGGTCTACGCCGTGGTCTACGGCCGGATCGGACGGTTGAGCCCCCGGGCGACCGCGGCCGTCACGGCGCTGGTCGCCTTCGTGGTGATCTCGCTCGTGCCGTTCCTGAAGTACCCGGCGAACCCTCCGGCCTCCAGCATCGACGAGACGATCGGGCAACGCACCGGGCTGTACGTCGTGATGATCCTGTTCTCGGTCGTTCTGGCGGTCGGGGCGATCCTGCTGGGTCGCCGCCTGCTCGGACGGTTGGGGGTGTGGAACGCCACGCTGATCGGTGCCGGGGCGTACGTCGTCGCGGCCGGGATCGTGGGGTTTCTCATGCAGCCGATCGACGAGACACCACCCGACTTCCCCGCGGTCGTGCTGTACGACTTCCGGCTGGCCTCGATCGGGGGGCAGCTGGTGCTGTGGGCGAGCCTCGGGCTGGTGTTCGGCGCGCTCGTCGACGGGCGCGCCGGGCGACGCAGTGCAGCGGGGACGGTCGACGCACCGTCGTCGTGAGCGAGCACACCGTGAACGACCACCATGAGTTCATGGGGCCCCGATCACGCCGCCGGCTTCGTGATCGTCGAACAGGAACACGGAGCCGCCTTCCGTGCGGCTCCCCGTACCGAGACGCTGATCTTGGCAGGCCACCGCGGCTCCGGCAGGCCACTGCTGCTCCGGCAGGCCACCGCTGCTCCGGCAGGCCACCGCGGCTCCGGCAGGCCACCGCGGCTCCGGTGGTCACCCGGCTCCGGTGGTGCCGTGATCATTGGTTGGGGACCCGGAACCGCACCCCGCACCGCTGACGGTTCCCCAACGTCGATCAAGCGCTCGGCGCCCGTCCGCGCACCGGGATCCCCGCACCACCTCCCCGCACCACCTCCACGCGTCTCCTCGACCCGACCGACACCCCCGGAAGAACTTCTGCGGCCCTGTACCAGTACACCGCTGATCCGGTGACACACATCGGTCGAGAGAGCTAGTATCGCTATGTGGCGATGAGTCGGAACGCGTCGGCAGCAGTGGCGCTCTTCCGCTCCCTCGGCGATCCGGCCCGGTTGGCGATCGTGATGCGGCTGGCCGCCGGGGAAGCGCGGGTGGTGGACCTGACCGAGGTGCTCGGGCTTGCGCAGTCCACGGTGTCCAAGCACCTCGCCTGCCTGCGGGGCTGCGGCCTCGTGGACTACCACATCGAGGGCCGCCAGTCCTTCTATTCGTTGACCCGACCCGAGCTCATCGACCTCCTGCGCTCCGCGGAACACCTGTTGGCTCAGACGGGCAACGCCGTGGCGCTGTGCCCGGTCCATGGCACCGTGCGCGCGGGCGCAAAGGCATGACGCTCGCCGCCCCCGACCGTCGCCACGTCCACCGTCGACGGATCCGCCTCCTGGTCGGGGTCACGATCAGCTACAACGTCGTGGAGGCCGTGGTCGCGATCACCGCCGGCACGATCGCGTCGTCGGTCGCGCTCATCGGGTTCGGCCTGGACTCCGTGATCGAGGTCGGCTCGGCCGCCGCCGTTGCCTGGCAGTTCGCCGGCCCGGACCCGCAGCGGCGGGAGCGCCGCGCCCTGCGGATGATCGCGTGGTCGTTCTTCGTCCTCGCCGCATTCGTCACCGTGGAGGCCGTTCGGGCGCTGCTCGGCGCCGTGCAGCCCGACCGGTCGCCGGTGGGCGTCGTCCTGGTGGCGGTCAGCGTCGTGGTGATGCCGGTCCTGTCCTGGGCGCAGCGACGGGCCGGGCGGGAGTTGGGTTCGGCCAGTGCGGTGGCCGACTCGAAGCAGACGCTGTTGTGCACCTATCTGTCCGTGGCCGTCCTCGCCGGGCTCGTCCTCGACTCGGGTCTGGGTTGGTGGTGGGCCGACCCGGTCGCTGCGCTCGTCCTCGCCGGGCTCGCGATCCGGGAGGGGCATTCGGCCTGGCAGGGGCGTCCGTGTTGCGCGGTGACCACGAAAGGCGAAGAGGACAACGGGTCGTCGTGCTCGACCGGGTGCGCATGACCTGTCGGGCGACACCCGAATTGGTGTAAACGAACGTTCAGAATGTTGGTGGACCTCAGCCGCGCTTTCCCATTTCACTCGTTCGGGGCCGTAGCCCAGGATGCCCTGCGTCGTTCTGTCAGGTAACAGCGCCCCAACGCTGTCGATCCGCTCGTGTGCTCCCCAAGGTCGGGACCGGCCGAAGCCGCCCTGGCCGTACCTCATCGAGGAGATGCAGTGTTCGAAGGGTTCAATAAGGCGTTCATCAAGACCGCCATCGACCGCAGCGCGGAGAACGCTGTGGACCGCCGCCGGTTCCTGCGCGCCGCAGGCCTGACGGGCCTCGGCGTTGCCGGCGCCAGCGTACTGACTGCGGGCGTCAGCTTTGCCGGGGGCGAGCAGGGCGCCACCACGTGCGCGCCTGCCTCGGATGGTGCCGCCACGGATGCCGCGGTGCTGAACTTCGCGCTCAACCTGGAGTACCTCGAGGCCGAGTTCTACCTCCGCGCGTTCTTCGGCGAGGGCCTGAAGGACAACCAGATCGACGGCAAGGGTGACCCCGGCAAGGTCAGCGGTGGCAAGAAGGTCGACTTCAAGACCGACGCCATCAAGCAGTACGCGCGGGAGATCGCGATCGACGAGAAGGCGCACGTCGACTTCCTGCGCAAGGCCCTCGGTAGCGCGAAGGTCTCCCGCCCGGCGATCAACCTGGACGATGCGTTCACCGCCGCGGCCCTCGCCGCAGGGTTGATCAAGAAGGGGGAGAGGTTCGACGCGTTCGCAAACGAGGTCAACTTCCTGCTCGCCGCGTTCATCTTCGAGGACGTGGGCGTCACCGCGTACAAGGGTGCCGCCCCCCTGATCACCAACAAGACCTTCCTCGAAGCGGCTGCCGGCATCCTGGCCGTGGAGGCCTACCACGCCGGCCTGATCCGCACCACGCTGTACCGCCTGGGTCTGCAGACCCCGGCCCTCATCAAGGCGGCCCAAGCCATCTCCGACGCGCGCGACAGCCTTGACGGGCAGACGGATCTCGACCAGGGCATCGTCAGGGACGGTCAGGCCAACATCGTCCCGGCCGACGGCAACGCCATTGCGTTCAGCCGTACCGCTGGCCAGGTGCTCAACATCGTGTACTTGAATCCGGATTCCGTCACCAAGGGCGGCTTCTTCCCCAAGGGTGTCAACGGGCCGATCAACAAGAGCGACGACAACAGCTGATCGAGTCACAGCACGGGCAGTCCGGCGCGGATTCTCATCCCGCGGCGGACTGCCCGTGGTTCGTCACCCCATCCCCCATTCACGGAAGGACCATCCATGCCGAGCCTCGGTGGCTGGGAACTCGTCATCCTCATCGGAGTTCTCGTCCTGGTCTTCGGAGCGAAGAAGCTCCCCGACATGGCGCGTTCGGTGGGGCAGTCCGCCCGGGTACTCAAAGGCGAGATGAAGGGCCTCAAGGTAGACGAGTCCAAGCCTGCTCCGACTCCGTCTTCCGAGCCCGCGCCTGTCCGCGCCGGGACCGTTCCCGCCGCACGGCCGGAGCGCGTCACCGCTGATCGGTAGCTTCGGACCGCTCGAACTCCGCTCGTACCCCGAGCAGGCGCACCGACCGGTCGTGGTCGAATCGTTCCAGCACGTCGAGCGCGGCGGTCTCAATGAGCGCGACGTCACTGGTGGGCGTGTCCAGGGTGGTGCTGCGGGTGAAGGTGAAGAAGGGTGCGAACCGCACCTTCACCCCCACCCGAACCACCAGCCGTCCGTCGATGGCGACATCCGCCGCTACCCGGCGGGTGAGTGAGGCCAGCTCCGCGCGCACCTGCGCCCAATCGGTGAGATCGAGCTGGAAAGTCGTCTCGTGGCTGCGCGAACGCGGGACCCACGGCGTACCGATCACCTCTGTCCGGCCAACACCCTGGGCGAGCTGTACGTACCACGGCCCCATCGACGGTCCGAGCGTTTCGGCCAGCCGGGCCGGCTCGGCTGCGGCGAGCTCGGCCACGGTGGTGAGACCGAGCGCGGCCAGCTTCCTCGCGGTCTTGCGGCCGATGCCCCACAGCGCCTCGGTGGGTCGGGCGGCCATCACGGCGGACCAGTTCGCCGCGGTCAGCCGGAACACCCCGCCGGGCTTGCCGAGCTCGGTGGCCAGCTTGGCCCGCAGCGTGTTGTCGCCGATCCCCACCGCGCACGACAGCGCCGTCATGTCGCGCACGGCGTGCTGCACGTCGCGAGCGAGCGCCTCGGGGTCGTCGGTCCGCACGCCGAGAAACGCCTCGTCCCAGCCGAGCTCCTCGACGACCACGTCGAAGGCCCGTAGCGTCGCCATCACCGCCGCCGACGCCTCCTCGTAGGCGGGCGGGTCGCTGGGCAGGAACACCGCCTCCGGGCAGCGTTTCGCCGCGGTGCGCAGCGACATTCCCGACCGGACGCCGAACACGCGGGCCTCGTAGGAGGCGGTGGCGACGACGGCCCGCTGGGTGGGGTCACCGGCGCCGCCGACCACCACCGGACGACCGGCCAGCTCGGGACGGCGCAGCACCTCGACCGCGGCGATGAACTGATCGAGGTCGACGTGCAGCACCCAGGGAGCTGAGGACATCCGTGCAGTTTGCCCGGATGTGCTGCACCATGGGGACGTTCCGCTACGGGTGAGCGTGCTACGACGGGAGAGCCGTATGGTGAACGACCTGCTGGAGCCCGGCACGAACGATCGGCCGACACCGGTGGTCCGTCCACGACGGCGGCGCGCGACGAAGCTCCTGGCGGCCGTCGCCGGGATCGCGGTTCTCGTGCCGGTCGGCTTCGAGGTCGTCGAGTGGGGCGGGCCTTTCGAACAGCAGGTCGTGGACGACAGTCCGGCCGCGTTGCTGGTGGCCCTGCAGGACGTGGCCCAGTACCGGGCCGTCACGGGCACGTTCCAGGTGCTGGTCGACCTCGAGCGCGACACCCCGTACGTCCCGGCGATCCTCAGCGGTGAGCGCACCACCTTCCTCGCCACCGGAAGCGTCGACGCGCTGGTCGACTTCTCCGACCTCGGGCCCGAGCGCGTCGTCGTGTCCCCGGACCGCCGCGCGGTGACGATCACGCTGCCCGCGCCGGTGTTCACGCCCGCGGCGATAGACGCGGCACAGAGTCGCGTCGTCGGCCGCGAGCGCGGTCTGGCCGAGCGTCTCGCCGGGGTGTTCCAGGACAGCCCCACCGGTGAGCAGGAGCTCTATGTGCTGGCCGGCACGAAGCTCGACGCGGCCGCCCGGGAGAGCGGTCTCGCCGGGCGCGCCGAGGAGAGCACCCGGCAGATGCTCACCGCGCTGGCCGGATCGCTCGGGTACGGGCAGATCACGGTCGCCTTCGACGGGCCCTGATCGCTGGTCGATCACTCCCCGAAGGCCGGCTCCCGGGACAGGGTCGGGTCGTCGGGGCCGGTGTCCTCCGGTGAGCTCGTGTGTACGTCCTCCGGGTCGACGTGTTCGTCGGCCTCGTTGCGCAAGGAGCGGATGCCCGAGTTGAGCACCGCCAGCAGCGGAACGGCGAGCAACGCGCCCGCGATGCCCGCCACGAGCAGCCCGGCGGCGATGGCCAGCACCACCGCGAGTGGGTGCAGCTTGACGGCCCGGCCCAGCAGCAGCGGCTGCAGGATGTGGCCCTCCAGCTGCATCACCCCGATCACCACCGCCAGCACGATCAGGGCCGAGACGGGGCCGTTCGCGACCAGCGCGATGAGCACCGCCACCCCGCCCGCGACCACCGCCCCGATGATCGGGATGAACGCGCCGAGGAAGACCAACGCGGCCAGCGGCACCGCGAGCGGGATGCCGATGATGGCCAGTGCGATCCCGATCGCGACGCCGTCGAAGACGGCCACGACCGCCGTGGCCCGGACGTAGCTGACCAACGCGGCCAGCCCGCGGCGACCGGCGACGTCCGCGCGGGTTCGCACCCCTTCGGGCACGGCGCGCAGCAGGAACGCCCAGATGTCGGCGCCACCATGCAGCAGGAAGATCAAGATGAAGATCACGAGCAGCGCCTCGGTGATGATCTCGCCGATCGTCGCCGCCGTGGTGAGCGCACCCGCGGTGATCGAGGCCTGGTTGGCGTTCAGGGCGTCGAGCAGCTGTTGGCGGGCGCCGGCCAGGTCCTGCGCACTCAGCTGGAACGGGCCGGTCGTCAGCCAGTTCACGATCGCGTCGACGCTGGCGGACAGTTGCGTGAGCAGGTCGGGCACGCCGCCCACGAACGTCCGCACGACGAAGGTGAGTACCCCACCGAGCAATGCCAGCCCACCGATCATGACGATCGCCGTCGCCACCCCGCGAGGCACTCGCGCCGCGACGAGACGTCCGACGGCGGGGGACAGGAGCGCGGCCAGCAGCAGGGCGATCGCGACCGGCACGACGACGGCCGCGAGGTAGGAGACGACGATACCGATCACGTAGAGCGCGGCGACGATGACGAGTAGGCGCCAGGCCAGCGCGGCACTGACCCGCAGCGTCCGCGGCACCAGGCTTCCGATGTCCTCGGGTGGTTTCTCGTCTGGTGGTGGGCGCACGTTGCCGAGCGGGCGAGGCTGTGCGGGTGTCATCGGTCGCTCGGTGGTGGCCATGGCGTCTCCGCTCCAAGGTGTGCCGTGCAGCGGGTAGCCGGCGGGCGATGATTCGTTGCTCCCGCCGGGCGCTGCTCACCCCATGGTGCTCCTATCCGCTGCTCAGGGCAGAGGGGGAACGCCTCTCGGCGAGCTCGGTGATCCCGACCATCGCCATCGCCAGCCCGGACAGCGCGGAGGCGAACCCGATCAGGCTCGGCCAGCGCCAACAGGCCGTGCGTCACTCCGATGAGGACCTGCGCCGCTGACGGCACCCCGACGGCCACCAGACGAAACCTCCGTGGACGAGCGGTTGCAGCGCCGCAAGTCCTTCGGGGGTTCGGTCGGGTAGGGGCAGGCGTGGAGGTGTGCGGGGATCCGGTGAGCGGAGGGCGCTGAACAGTCGGAGTCGGGGTGACCTACCATGATCAGCGTCTTGGTGCGGGGAGCCGCACGGGATGCGGCTCTGTGTTCCCGTTCGGCGATCATGAAGCTGATGGCGTGCTCCGGACCCCCGAAGGGACTTCTGCGGCGTTGCGCCAGTGTCCGCGCGGACGCCCGACCGACCGGCGCGCCCTCCGCGCACGGGCCGCGACGCCCGGCCGGGGTCACGGCAGGGGTTCGAGGTCTATCGAGCGGCCGCGGTAGCGCCCGGCGTCCGCGGTGACCAGTGGCCAGCCGCGGTCGCTCGCGCATACCGCGGCGTGCGCGTGCCGGTCCCCGCCCCGCTCGCCGACGATCCGGGCCCGGTCGAGGTCGAGTGGGTCGACCACGGCGACCGGCAGGCGCAACAGCACCTCCAGCACGAAACGTCCGCCCTCGTCGAGCTCCCACCACGCGCCGGCGACGGCGGTGGCGGGCAGCACCAGCACGATGCCCTCCTCCACGGCGGTCCAGACCAGGGCGGTCGCGTAGACCGAGCGCTGCGCGGCGAACGCCGCAAGGGCCGAGGAGTCGAGGACCCGACCCCCGATCACCGGCTCGGCGATGGCGCCCGCGGGGTCAGGCCGAGGTCACGGCGGACGGCGGCCAGCGCCTCGATGGGCGGGGGCCCGCCGAGGACGCGGGCAAGCTCGGCCAGTCCGCGGTCGCGTGCCAGCTGGGTACGCAGCGCGTCGGCGACGAACGCGGAGAGGCTTTCCGCCGCACCCTCGGCCACCGCGCCTCGCACCGCGCCGAGCAGCTCGGGCGGCAGGCTCACCGTCACTCGCTCAGTAGTCACACCGAAAGGATAGTCCAGTCATACTGGCGACGGAATCCGCGGCCCCCGAAGGTGGTCGAGACCGGCGCCCTCACCCCGGGTCCAGGCTGCCTCCGCTGCCGAGCGCGATGTCGAGGAGCCCGGCGAGGGAGCACGTGAGCGTGTCGGGCACCTTGGCCTCGTCGTCCCAACGACGTACCCGCATCGCGTCGGCGGCGAGCGGGTGCCGCAGGAACCGTGCCAGTTCGTGCGGTCCGGCCGCCCCGCCCTGCGCGGCGAGTGAGCGCACCGACACCGGCGAGAGCCGCTGCGCGTATTCGGGTTCCTCGGCGACGAGTGCCCGTTTGGCCAACACATGTGCCCCGACCAGCCAACCGACCTCGGGTCCGAGCAACCGCGTGCGGTACGCCGCACCGGCGCGCTCGTGCGGTGCCCCGGGTAGCGCGACCATGACCGCGGGGGAGCGGCCGATGTCGTGCAGCAACGCGGCGGCGACCACCGCGGGTCGGGAGCCGGCCCGGACCGCCAGCGTGCCCGCCTGCAGGGCGTGCGCGAGCTGGTCGACGGCCTCGTCCCCGTAGGGCAGGTCGGCGGTGGCCTGAAGGTCGGCGTGGAGGCGTTCGCGGACCTCGGGTGGCGCGGGGCGGGCCATCCGACTCTTTCTGGGGCCGGGCCCAGTACACGGCACGGCGGTGACGAGAAGCCTTCGGCGCGTTGTACGAAGAATGACGGCGCGGTGAGGTAGCGCTGTCCTTCGGTGATCGGCTGATCGGGCTGCGCTCCGGGCGGGTGGTGCTCGACGAACCGGTCGCCACCCTCGACCACGACGATGTGATGTCGGTGTACTCCCTGCTGCTCTGCGTGCAGACGCTGGTGATCGTGGTCTGCGCGACGCTGCTCGCGGTGCTGATCAGCGTGCCGGTGGCGGTGCTGGCCGCGGGGAACACCACGCCGAACGCGACCGCCGCTACGGAGCACGGGGCCTCATCGTGGTGGCCAGGGCCGTGCCCGACGTGGTGCTGGCGATCGTGTTCCTCCGTGTGTTCGGGCTGGGCGCCCTGGCCGGGGTGCCCGCGATGGGGCTGCACTCGGTGGGGATGGCGGGAAAGTTCTAAGCCGACGCCGTGGAGCAGATCGACGAGGGCCCCGGACGCAGTGGTGAGCCGCTACGACTGGCTAGCCGACCGTGGGGCTAGCGGTACAACGACCACGGTGTGTACGGCGAGACAACCAGGGAAGGTTCGGCAGATCAACCACGTGACAACTCTGACGTGCTAGGTTCCTAGGATGCCGGGGCTGAACGACCTCCTACCGCGACGAGCCCGCGAGAGCGTCCAAGCAGCACTGGAGGACACTAGGGTCGTCGTGATCAACGGGGCCCGCCAGACTGGGAAGAGCACCCTGGCGAGGCTCATCATGGACGGCGTTCCTGGTGCGGAGCTACGCTATCTCGACGAATCAGTGGTGCGTTCCGCCGCGCAAGCGGATCCGGCCTTGTTCGTTCATCATGACGGTCTGCTGGTCCTGGACGAGGTTCAACGAGTGCCGGATCTCCTCCTTGCGATCAAGCACGAGGTCGACGTGGACCAACGTCCGGGTCGCTTCCTGCTCACCGGCTCGGCGCGTCTGTTGGCCCTGCGAGACATCCCCGACCTGTTGCCTGGCCGCTCAGAGACCATCGAGCTGTGGCCGCTGTCTCAGGGCGAGATCGACCGCACCGCTGACAACTTCGTCGATGCGGTATTCGAGCACGGCGCCGAGCTGACCGTCGCCCGGTTGACGATGACCCAGTCGCCGCTGCGCCGCGCAGATTACCTCGAACGGGCGTTGCGGGGCGGCTATCCCGAGTCCGTGCGCCGCACAGATCTCGGCCGGCGCGCGCGCTTCTTCGAGTCCTACATGTCGGATCTGATCAGCCGGGACGTCCGGCAGATCTCGGAGATAGAGCGGCCGGCAGACATGCGGAGGTTGCTCAACCTCATAGCCGCCTCGATGGCCACCCTCGCCGTTCCTGCTACCTTCGCCAACCATCTGCGACTTCCGGCCAGCACGGTCAAGCGCTACCTCGATCTACTCGAATCGCTGTACGTGGTGCACCGAATTCCCGCGTGGTCAACCAACCTGACCACCCGAGCCGTGGCGACACCTAAGCTGATGGTGGTCGACTCGGGACTCGCCGGTCACCTCGTTGGCATGACCCTGAAGCGG
>JBOHEP010000458.1:0-3287 GCA_050701075.1 Pseudonocardia sp.
CGACCGTGCCCCGTGACCACGCCCGGAGCACGGCCGGGACGTCGGTGACGAGGTCGACCGCCGAGAGCAGCTCGAAGCCCTCGGCGTAGGCCTGCATCAGCCCGTACTCGATGCCGTTGTGCACCATTTTCGAGAAGTGCCCGGCACCGACCGGCCCGGCGTGCGCGAAGCCCTCCTCCCGTGGCCCCTCCGGGCGCAGCGCGTCGAAGATCGACATTGCGAGCTCGATGTGCTCGACGGCCCCACCGGCCATCAGGCCGTAGCCGTTGTCCTTGCCCCAGACCCCACCCGAGACCCCGACGTCGACATAGCCGATGCCGTTCGCGTCGAGCAGCGCTGCGTTGGGCTCGTCGTCGGTGTAACGGGAGTTGCCCCCGTCGATCACCAGGTCGCCGACGTCGAGCACGTCGGCGAGCGCGCGCACCGTGCCGCGGGTCGGATCGCCCGAGGGCACCATCACCCATACCACCCGCGGCGCATCGAGCGCGGCCGCGAGGGCGGTGAGGGACTCGACATCGGTGACATCTGGGCGAGGGTCGTAGCCGACGACCTCATGGCCGGCAACGCGTAGCCGAGCACGCATGTTGCCGCCCATCCGGCCGAGCCCGATGAGTCCGAGTTGCACGGTGATGCTCCTGGGTTTGGTTCGCGAAGGGGGGAGTCGGTACGCGCTCAGCCGGGCAACCGGACCGGCATCAGCAGGTGCAGGTAACCCGGCAGCGCCGGGGGGCTCTCGTGCTCGCCATCGTCGCCGTCCTCGGCGGGCGACGGTGGGACGGGGCGCACCAACGCGGGGCGGTTTGGGGTGGTGAAGGTCAGCTGGGCGCGTTCGGTGTGCAGCGCACCGAACGCGTCGAGCAGGTACCCGGGGTTGAACGCGATGCTGAGCGGCTCGCCGGTGAACTCACTGGGCAGCTCCTCCTCGGCGCTACCGACGTCGTCACCGCCCGCGGCCAGCCGCAACCCGTCCTCGCTGAACTCCATCCGGACCTGCGCGACCCGGTCGGTGACCAACGCCACCCGCTTGACCGCCTCGACCAGCGACGCGACCTCGAGCACAGCGACACTGGTGTGTTCGGCGGGGATCAGCTGGCGGAAACGCGGGAAGTCCGCATCCAGCAGACGGGTGGTGGCCCGGCGGCCGCCGCCGGTGACCCCGAGCATGCCATCACCTGCCGACAGTGCCAGGCTGACGGTGCCGGCCCCGCCGAGGGTCTTGGCCACCTCGGCCAGCGTGCGTGCCGGGATCAGCACGGCAGTGGACGCGGCGAGCATGTCGTCCCCGGGGGCCCACTCCAGCTCGCGCACGGCCAGTCGGAAGCGGTCGGTGGCGGCGAGGGTGAGCCGCGGACCATCGATTTCCAGCCGGATCCCGGTGAGCATCGGGAGGGTGTCGTCCCGTCCGGCCTCCACGGCGACCTGGGCCACAGCCTGGGCGAGGTGCTCGGCGGCCACCGTACCGGCGAGCTGCGGCATGGCGGGAAGCTGGGGGTAGTCCTCGACCGGCATCGTCGGCAGGCTGAACCGGCTGTTGCCGCAGTTGATCGTGGCGCGGGAGCCGTCGACGATCAGGTCGACCGGTTTGGACGGCAGCGCCTTGGTGATGTCGGCCAGCAGCCGCCCGGAGACCAGTACCCGGCCGGGATCACCGATGGTGGCGCCGAGCTGGACCCGGGCCGAGGTCTCGTAGTCGAAACCCGACACCGTCAGCTGATCACCGTCCGGACCGGAGGACGCCTCGATGAGCACACCACCGAGGACCGGGACCGACGGCCTCGCTGGCAGGCTGCGGGCGACCCACGCGGCCGCGTCGGCCAGGACGTCGCGTTCGACCCGGAACTTCATGCGCGGACCTTTCCCGGGACTGGACAGGTTGTCGGATGCTCGGCCGTGGACCGGCCGGAGAGATGTCGCCCGGACTGGACCCGAGTCGGAAGCCCACCGTAGAGCCAACCGGGTACGGGTGTCACCTCGGCCGTGGGCACCCGTCCGGAGCCGTCCGGGCAGACCCGTCCACATGGTTGTTCTTCTGGTAGTTCCTTCAACAGAGAGAACAGCAGTAGTACTAAGGCCTGTGGATTGTGGGGACAACCGGATGCTGTGCTGGTCAGCCGGTGTGTCGCGGTGTGGACCGGATCGAGGGACAGCCGGTGGGCAACTGGGCATCCCGGTGGATCGTCGCGGCACGGGCAGAGTTGTCCCCGTCCTGGGCACCGGTTGTCCACCGTCGCGGGCCGATCGATCCACGGGGATGCACTCGTTCATCCACAGAGTTGTCCCCAGATGTGGGTGAAAGGTGGCCGGTCAAGAACGGAGTGCGACGGGGTCAGCCGATCGACGAGGCCGGCAACGGCGCAGCGTTACCCACAATATTCCCTGCTGACCCATCGTCGGGACGCTCTGCAACCGAAACTGATCACCCTCGGCGGGCCGGTAGTCCGGTCGAGCGATGAGTGTGGGCCATCCAGAGCCGAACGGTTCACCGACGGCGCCGGGTGCGATCAGTGCCGGGCGCGCTGCTTGATCCGGGCGGTGAGCTCCTGGACCTGCTCGAAGGTCTTGCGCCGCTGCGCGATCTCGTTGCGGATCTTCTTGTCCGCGTGCATGACCGTGGTGTGGTCACGGCCGCCGAACATCTGGCCGATGCGGGGCAGCGACAGGTCGGTGAGCTCACGGCACAGATACATGGCGATCTGACGTGCCTGGGCGACGGCCTTGGTCTTGCCCGGCCCGCACATCTCGTCCAACGTCAGGCCGAAGAAGTCGGCTGTGACGGCCATGATCGTGGGCGCGGTGATCTCCGAGGCCGCTGAGTCGGCGATCAGGTCGCGCAGCACGATCTCGGCGAGCTGGGTGTCCACCGGTTGGCGGTTCAGCGACGCGAAGGCCGTGACGCGGATCAGAGCGCCCTCGAGCTCGCGGATGTTGCGCTCGATGCGCGCGGCGATGAACTCCAGGACGTCGCCCGGCACCGCGAGCCGGTCCTGCGCGGCCTTCTTGCGAAGGATCGCGATGCGCGTCTCCAGCTCGGGAGGCTGGATATCGGTGATGAGGCCCCACTCGAACCGCGTGCGCATCCGGTCCTCCAGGGTCTCCAGCCGCTTGGGCGGCCGGTCGGAGGACACGACGATCTGCTTGTTCGCGTTGTGCAGAGTATTGAAGGTATGGAAGAACTCCTCCTGGGTGCCTTCCTTGCCCTCCAGGAACTGGATGTCGTCCACCAGCAGCACGTCGACATCGCGGTAGCGGCGCTGGAACGCCACCTTGCGGTCGTCACGCAGGCTGTT
>JBOHEP010000459.1:0-17545 GCA_050701075.1 Pseudonocardia sp.
GGCGGAGGACGCAGCCGCGTGGTCGGCCGACGTCGGCGACGCCGAGGACGCGGCCGGCGCTGCTGCCGATCGACGCGACCGCGCTGCCGCCGCCCAGGCCGCGGCCGACGAGCTGGAGCAGGCCGTCGGGGCGACGATCCGCGAGATCCAGAACCGCATCGACGACGCCGAGCGGCAGCTCGAAGCGCTCACCCGGCGGGGTCGGGAGCTGGATCGGCGGCTCGAGGGGTTGCTCACCGACCTGGGTGCAGCCCGGCAGGGGGGCACCGGCGCCGCCGAACGGCTCGCCGAGCAGGAGCCGGTGTTGGCCGCGGCGGTGGCGGCGCTGGCCGCGGTGGTCGACACACCGGGGTTGTTCGCCTCCGGCGGCACAGCCGCCCTCCGCTCGGACGCGCCCGGTTCAGATGTGCCTGGTTCGGATGCGCCCGGCCAAGCCGTCCCCCACTCGGATGCGCCCGGCCAAGCCGTCCCGCGCTCGGATGTGCCCGGTTCGGATGTGCCCGGCCAAGCCGTCCTCCGCTCGGACGCGCCCCGCTCGGACGCGCCCCGCTCGGACGTGCCCCGCTCGGACGCGCCTGGTTCGGATGCGCCTGCCGACCGCGTCGACGACCTCACCCCCTTCGAGCTCGCCCGAGGTTTCGCCACCGGCAATCGGATGCCGGCGCCGGTGCTGGCGTTGGCCCGCCGCTTGGCCGACCTGCCCGCCCCGTCCCGACCGGGCACCGAGACCGCTGTCTACGCCGCCTGGCAGGACGCCGCGAGCGGCCCGGCGGGCGACTGCGACCCGCGGGTCGCCGAGGTCGGCAGGGCGTTGACCGTCATCGGCCGTGACGACGCCGGCGAACATCCGGTCGGCGAGCTCGCCGGGCGGTTGGCCGCGGCCGTCGCCCGCGACGCCGAGCTGCTCACCGACCGGGAGCGCCGGTTGTTCGAGGAGCACATCCTCGGCGACCTCGGTGAGTCGCTGCGCTCCCGCAGGCTGGAGGCCGAGGAGCTGGTCACGGAGATGAACCAGCTGCTGCGCGGGGTCACCACCAGCCAGGGGATCGCGGTGCAGCTGCGGTGGACGCTGCGTGACGACGTCGCCGCCGACGCCCGTCGCGCCGTCGACCTGCTCGGCCGACCGGTCGGGGCGCTGCTGCCCGACGAGCGCCGCGACCTGCGCGACGCGCTGCACCGGCTGATCGAGGCATCGCGGGTGGACGCGCCGGAGGACTCCTACTCCGAGCACCTGGCCCGTGCGCTGGACTATCGCCGCTGGTTCGCCTTCCGGATCCGCTACACCCGTCCCGAGAACGCCGGGACGTGGCACGACCTGCATCGCCGTTCGCCGCTCTCGCAGGGCGAGCAGAAGGTGGTGTGTTACCTGCCGTTGTTCGCCGCCGCGGCGGCGCACTTCAGCTCGCTGGCCGGCGCGGCGCCGCACTCACCGCGGTTCGTGCTGCTCGACGACGCCTTTCCCAAGATCGACGTTCGCACGCACCCGCTGCTCTTCGGCCTGCTGGTGCAGCTCGACCTCGACTTCGTGGTCACCAGCGAGCGGCTGTGGGGGGACCACGCCACCGTTCCGTCGCTGGCGATATACGAGGCACTGCGCGATCCGAACGAGCGCGGGATCGCCCAGTACCGCCACCTCTGGGACGGCCACCGGCTCCAGGCCGTCGGGGCGTGACCGGCCGGCCCCCGGCGTGGCTCACCGACCCGGCGCTGGCCCGGGTCTGGGCCGTGCTCCGCGAGCGGCTCGAGGCCCGCGGCCTGCGCGCCGAAGGCCGGATCGTCGTCACGGGTCTGTCGCGCGAGGAACGCCACGCCGTGTCGGCGCTGGCCGGACGCCCGGTCACGACGTCGAGGCTGACGCTCGACCTGGCCGACCTGGACGCCTCACTCGCGCAGCGCTCGGGGATCGGCGGCCTGCGGGCGGTGGTCGCGACCATCACGGGAGCCGCGCTGCGTGACCGACCGGGTCTGCGGGCCGAGCGGATCGCGGATCGGGAGGCACCGTACGCCGTCGCCCGTGAGCTGGTGGAGGCCGACCCGGTGCTGGCCGGTGCGTACTGGCGCGACGAATGGCTCGACGGTGTGCGCCGCGCCGGGGTGCTCGCCCGCACGGCCGACCCGACCTCGGCCGTCCGGCGCGCGGTGGCCGTCCTGCACCGGCTGCTGGGTGCCGAGATCTCGACCTCGCGCACCGAACTGGCCGCGGCGACGGCCGGTGGCGCCCACGGCCTCGATGACGGCACGGCCGCGGCCGTGCTGGTGTTGCGTGCCCTCGCGGCGTACTCTGGAGAGCCAGTGCCGACGTCGACCGTTGCGCGCAGGGCGTTGTGGGAGCGATTCGGTGTCCGCGTCGATGCCGTCTCGACGACCTGCCTCACTCTCGGGCTTCGAGGCACCGGTGCCGGCAGTGTCGCCGCGCGGCTGGCGCCGGCCGCGGAGGCGGGTGACCCGGTGCACCTCACGCCGTGGGATCTGCGCCGTTGTGTCCTCGCCGTCCCGCGCGCGGTGCTGGTCTGCGAGAACCCGCGGGTGCTGGAGGCCGTGGCCGAGCGGTACGGCGGCCGGTTGCCGGTGGTGTGCACGAGCGGGCAACCGGCGCTCGTCGTCCTCGACGTGCTGCGCGCGCTCGCCGATGCGGAGCGGCGCTACCACGGCGACTTCGACTGGCCCGGGGTCGCGATCGCGAACCGGCTCATCGCGGAGGTGGGTCTCGCGCCGTGGCGGATGGGGGCCACCGACTATCTCGCGGCGCTCGGGCCGGGCCGGGCGCCGCTGGCCGGCGCCCCGGCCGACCCGGTGTGGGACGCCGAGCTCGGGGCGGCGATGCGCCACCACGGGGTTGCGGTGCACGAGGAGGCGGTGCTGGAGGATCTGCTCGCCGCGCTTTCCTGATCACCAGAAACCTCATCCACGAACCCGGACCGAGGCACCGGGAGGTCGAAGCAAGGGAGGGGCCGACAAATGGCGGCGGATGGGTTGCCGGATCTGACCGGGTTCGTCGCGCTGGTCACCGGGGCGGGTGGCGGGATCGGGGTCGGGATCGCCGAGCGGTTCGCCGTGGCCGGAGCAGCGGTGGTCGTGCACTACCGGACCAGCGCGGAGCGGGCCGCGATGGTGACGGTGGACATCGTCCGCCGCGGTGGACGGGCCGTCGTCGCGCAGGCCGACGTGACCGACGCGGACGAGTGCGCGTCGCTCATGGATGTGGCGTTCGACCGGTTCGGCCGCCTGGGTCAGCGGGGGCGTCGGCGATGCGTGTGTCTTCCTCGCCTCCCCGATGGCCGCCTGGATCACCGGGCACGACCTGGTAATCGATGGAGGGATGTCGGCGCATCCGGCATGGTGAGGCCATGATCGACGAGGGCGAACGGATCGCCGAACTGCTCGGGCTCGAACGGCTCCCGCACGAGGGCGGGAGATTTCGCCGCACGCACATCGACGCGCACTCCTCGGCCATCTACTACCTGCTCGTCGCGCCGGAGTTCTCGGCGATGCACGCGCTCGCGTCGACCGAGATCTACCACTGGTACGCCGGCGCCCCGCTGCGGCTGTTGTTGCTGCACCAGGACGGGGGCGTCACCGAGCCGGTGCTCGGGCCCGACCTCACCGGTGGCGAGCGGCCGCAGGTGGTGGTGCCGACCGGCACCTGGCAGGGTTCGAGCCCGGACGGGGCATGGTCGCTGGTCGGCACCACCGTGGCGCCGCCGTTCAGCTGGCAGGATTTCCGCCTCGGCGACCGCGCCGACCTGCTCGACACGCACCCGGCCGGCCGCACCCGGATCGAGTCCCTGACCCGCTGCCCCGTCCGCAGCCGCGCTCGCGGCCGAGCTCCCTTCCGGCGGACCGGGCTCGCCCGCTAACCCGGTCCCGTCGCGATCACCGCGTTTACCGGCTTCCCCGCGACCGGCGTTCGTTCGATCCGTCCTCCAGCGCCGCCCGTCCGGCCTCCAGCCGTGCCACCGGCACCCGGAACGGTGAGCAGGAGACGTAGTCCAGGCCCACCTCGTGGAAGAAGTGCACCGAGTCGGGGTCGCCGCCGTGCTCCCCGCAGACCCCGATCTTGAGATCCGGACGGCGCGCCCGGCCCTCATCGACGGCCAGCCGCACCAGTCGCCCCACCCCGTCGACGTCGAGGGACTCGAAGGGGGAGACGCCGAACACGCCGCGCTGGAGGTAGTTGGTGAAGAACGAGCTCTCGACGTCGTCGCGGGAGAAACCCCAGGTGGTCTGCGTGAGGTCGTTCGTGCCGAAGGAGAAGAACGCCGCGGCCTCGGCGATCTGGCCCGCGGTCAGCGCCGCCCGGGGCAGCTCGATCATCGTGCCGACCAGTGCACCCAGCGGCATGTCGGCCCGCTCGGACTCCTCGGCCAGCACCGTCTCGATCTCCTCGACGATCGCCTGGAGCTCCTGCACCGCCCCGACCAGCGGCACCATGATCTCCGGCTGGACGTCGACGCCGTCCTGGCGCAGCGACGCGGCGGCCTGCGCGATCGCCCGCACCTGCAGCGCGAACAGCCCCGGCACCACGATCCCCAGCCGCACCCCGCGCAACCCCATCATCGGGTTCTGCTCGTGCAACCGGCGGACCGCGGCCAGCAGGTGCACGTCGTCGGGGTCGGGCTCGCCACGCTCCTGTGCCACCGCCACCCGCACCGAGAGCTCGGTGAGGTCGGGCAGGAACTCGTGCAGCGGGGGGTCGAGCAGCCGGATGGTCACCGGCAGCCCGGCCTGGGCCATGAAGATCTTGAGGAAGTCCCCGCGTTGCAGGGGGAGCAGCTCGGCCAGCGCCGCTTCGCGCTCGTCGTCGGTGTCGGCGAGCACCAGCCGTTCGACGTGGCGGCGGCGGTCGCCGAGGAACATGTGCTCGGTGCGGCAGAGCCCGATGCCCTCGCTGCCGAACCGGCGGGCGCGGGCGGCGTCCTCGGCGGTGTCGGCGTTGGCCCGCACGGTGAGCCGTCGTCGTGAGTCGGCGTGGGCCATGAGCCGGTGCACCGCTCGCACCAGGTCGTCCGCGTCGGCGTCGAGCTCTCCCTCGAAGTACTCGACCACCGGCGACGCGACGACCGGGACCTCGCCGAGGAAGACCTCACCGGTGGTGCCGTCGATGGAGATCATGTCCCCCTCGGCGACGACGACCCCGCCCGGGCCGGTCAGACTTCGCGCCGTGGCATCGACATGCAGCTCGTCGGCGCCGCAGACGCACGTCTTGCCCATCCCGCGGGCGACGACGGCGGCGTGGCTGGTGCGTCCGCCACGGCTGGTCAGCACGCCCTGCGCGGCGATCATGCCGTCGAGATCATCGGGGTTGGTCTCCCTGCGCACCAGGATCACCCGCTCGCCGGTGGCGGCCCGGCGCACTGCGGTGGCGCTGTCGAAGACCGCCGCGCCACTGGCGGCGCCGGGGGAGGCGTTCATCGCGGTGGTCAGCAACGTCTGCTCGGCGTCGGTGGCGAAGCGGGGGAACATCAGCCGGGCCAGCTGCTGGCCGTCGACCCGGCGCAGCGCCTCGTCCATGTCGATCAGGCCCTCGTCGACCAGGTGCACGGCGACGATGAACGCCGCCGCCGCCGTCCGCTTGCCGACCCGGGTCTGGAGCATCCACAGCTTGCCGCGCTCGATGGTGAACTCGATGTCGCAGAGGTCACGGTAATGCTTCTCCAGAGTCGCCATGATCTCCAGCAGCTGCCCGTAGGAGGTCTTGTCCAGCTGCTCAAGGTCGGTCAACGGCAGGGTGTTGCGGATGCCGGCGACGACGTCCTCGCCCTGGGCGTTGGCCAGGTAGTCGCCGTAGACGCCCTGCGCACCCGACGAGGGGTCCCGGGTGAAGGCCACCCCGGTGCCGGAAGTGGCGCCCAGGTTGCCGAACACCATGGCCACGATGCTGACCGCGGTGCCCAGATCGCCAGGGATGCGTTCCTGGCGGCGGTAGGTCTGCGCGCGGCGGGTGTTCCAGGACGCGAAGACGGCGCGAACGGCCAGGTCGAGCTGCTCACGCGGGTCCTGCGGGAACTCCCGCCCGGTGTGGGAGACGACCACGGCCTTGAACCGCTCGACGACCGCGCACAGGTCGTCGGCGTCGAGATCGAGGTCAGCCGCCGTGCCGCGGTCGGTCTTCACGGCCTCGAAGGCGGCCTCGAAGTGCTCGCCGTCGATGCCCAGCACGGTCTTGCCGAACATCTGGACGAGCCGGCGGTAGGAGTCCCAGGCGAACCGGTCGTCCTCGGCGACCCGGGCGAGGCCCTTCACCGAGGAGTCGTTGAGCCCGACGTTGAGGACGGTCTCCATCATCCCGGGCATCGAGAACTTCGCCCCGGAACGCACCGAGACCAGCAGCGGGTGGTCGGCGTCGCCCAGCTTCTTGCCCATGGCCTCCTGCAGGGCGCCCAGGTGGGCGGAGATCTCGGCGGCGAGCTCGGGCGGCTCGTGCCCGTCGCGCAGGTAGGCGCGACAGGCCTCGGTGGTGATCACGAACCCCGGCGGTACCGGCAGCCCGAGGTTCGTCATCTCGGCGAGGTTGGCGCCCTTCCCGCCGAGCAGGTCCTTCTGGTCCTTGCCACCCTCGGCGAAGTCGTAGACGTACTGCGTCATGGCGGCCTCCCGGATCGCTGGTGTATGGAAGGCTAAGTTGTTGCCGGGCGAAACGCTTGGTCGGTCTCATGTTGACACGGTTGCCCGTGTCGCGTCGTGACGCTCCCGGTCGGTCTGGAGAGAGAGCCATGAAAGCCCACACCCGCCTCATCAGCTTCGCCGGCGGTAGCTGGGAGTTCTTCCTCCATCGCGCATTCCCCCTGACGACTCTCCCTGGCCGTCGGCGATCAGTGCCGGTATCGTTCGACACTCGACCGTCTGGGGGTGTGCGGCTCGATGGAACGTGGTCAGGGGTTTGAGCCGTTCCATCGGGCACAGGCTCCCCGGCTTCGACTGCTCGTCGCGCTCATGGTGGACGACCAGGCACTCCGGGACCCGATCCTCACCGGGAGTTGGCTGATCGTCCGGCACCGCTGGCCCGAGCTGGCCCGGCAACCGCGACCGGATCTGTGGCTGCTGACCCTGATCCTTCGGACCCTGCGTCATCGGGGTGATCCGCTGACGGTCGTGCCTGTTCCGCAGGTCGAGACGTTGTTTCCGGGCGTTGACACAGCCGCCGTCGTCGCCGGCCTGCGGGCGCTGGACCCACCGCTGCGCCTGGTGGTCGTCCTGCGTCACCTCCTGGGGCTGAACCTCGACGAGATGGTGGACGTCGCAGGCCTGCCTGCACAGCTCATTGGGGAACAGCTGAGCTGTGGCCTGCGCGGCGTCGAGGATCATCTCGGCCGGCGAGCGGCCGGATGAGCGGCCGTGTCGAGGAGCTGCTCGCGGCGGCCACTCCCATTCTGTTGGCCGGCGAGGTCGCGCCGCAGGTCCTGGAGCAGGCTTACCAGCAGCAGTGCGCCGATCCCGAGGAGCTCCGACGGCTCGAGGAGCTGGCTGATGCCGCAACCGCCTACCTGGACGCAGAGTGTGCGGAGCGGTGCGAGGACCTCGCCGGCGCCGTGGCCGGCTTCACCGTCGCGGCTCGCCACGGGTTCGCCGACGCGGCGCGGCGGCTCTCGGCGGTGCAGCGATCCACGCGGGTCGTGTGGATGAAGGATCCGATCAGGCCGGACCACGGTGAGCTGGTGGCCGCCGCCGTGAACGGCGACAAGCGGGCGATGGGCGAGCTGCTGGGCTACATCCTCCCGATCATCACCCGAATCTGCCGGGCCCGGACCGGACACCTGCCGGACTCCGCCCGCACCATCGACGACGTCGTGCAGGAGGTGTGCATCGCCATCGTCTCAGCACTGCCGCGGTACCGGGTCGACGCGCCGTTCATCGCGTTCGTGGTGGGAGTCACCGCGAACAAGATCGCCGACGCCTATCGCGCGGCGGTGCGCAACAAGTCCCGCCCGATGTCCGACCTGCCCGAAGACGCCGATCCCGGAGCAGGCCCCGAACAGCTGGTCCTCCAGGACGAGCGAGCCGTTGAGCTCGGACGGCTGCTTGACCGGCTGCCGGAGCGTCAGCGGGACATCGTCGTCCTGCGAGTGGGCCTGGGGTGGTCGGCGGACGAGGTGGCCGAGGCCCTCGGGTCGACACCCGGGGCGGTGCGCGTCGCCCAGCACCGGGCGCTGGCCGCCCTGCGACGATTCGTCAACAAATGAGGGCCTCACCCTGCGTGCCACCTGCCCGTGCGTGCGCCGGCTCGCTGCCGACGCGTTCCGGCTCACCGCTGTGCTCACCACCCCTGGAATGCTGCGCGGGTGGACGATGACGCCGAGCACGCCGATCTGGACCTCTCCGAGCTCGTCGCGGAGGGCGCGGTGTGGCGCCGGCGGCGTCTGGTGCGCTGCCGGTTGCGCGGAGCGGACCTGCGCGAGCTCGTCACCGAGCAGTGCGTGTTCGACGAGTGCGACCTCACCGGTGCTGATCTCGGCGACTCCCGGCACCGCGGAACGGCCTTCCGCACGTGCATGCTGCGCGGCGTCACGCTGTCCGGCTCCGCCTTCCACGGTTGTTCGCTGCTCGGCACCGTTCTCGTCGATGCCCGGTTGCGACCGTGGACGGTCAGTGACTGCGATCTGACCCTCGCTGCTCTCGGCGGCACCGACCTGCGCCGGACCGACCTGTCCGGCCTGCGGCTGCGGGAGGCCGACCTCGGCGAGGCCGACCTGCGCGAAGCCGACCTGCGCGGCGCGGATCTGACCGGTGCCCGGCTGCTGCGCACCCGGCTCGAGGACGCAGATCTCCGCGGAGCCCGGCTCGACCCCGACGCCCTCGTCCAAGCCCGTCTCACCGGGGCCCGGGTCGACGCCGAGACCGCCCTCGCGTTCGCCGCGGCGCACGGCCTGCGGATCGGCTGATCCTTCCCGGTAGACGGCCCGGAACTCCCGAAGCCGCCTGAAGTGCAAGGTGGGGGTCAGGACTCTGCGGCGGCGGTAGTCCCGGTGGGGGTTCGGCTTACGGGCATATGGATCATTGACCTCGGCGAAGGACGGGAAGTTCGCGAGCCCCGTCACGACGTGGCCTCGTGCGCGTCGTCGATCAGCGGCAGCATGTCGGGGGCTTGATACCGACCTCCTCATGCGTCCGGATCGGACGCTCGCGGAGCGATGATCTGCCCTGCCTGACAGTCACGGTACGCCGTCGGAGCGACACGGGAGCCGCTGCACGCGCGACCGAGAAGGCTCGATCAGCTGGGCGTCAGGTGTACGGCGATCACCCCGTTGGCGGTGCCGACAAGGATCGCGTCGTCGACGCCTGCCACCGCAAGTGGCACGGCGTGCATCGGAATGACGATGGTGTGCCGGTCGCTGGCCGGGTCCCAGGTCCGCACCGTGCGGTCGTCGCCGGCGGAGGCGAGCAGCTCGCGGCCCTCGACCCGGATCGGGCACACCGCGCTCACCCAGCCGGTGTGGCCCTCCAGGACGTGCCGGGCGGCGCCGGTGGCCGGGTCCCAGATCCGCACCGTGTGGTCGTCGCCGGCGGAGGCGAGCAGCTCGCGGCCCTCAACCCGGATCGGGCACACCCTGTACACCCCGCCGGTGTGGCCCTCCAGCACACTCCGCTCGACGCGTGGGCTCGTCCGGGCCCACAAACCGCGGTACGGGCTTGCCTCGGGGCGGCTGCGGAACGCTCGGGTCGAGCCGTCGATGGACTCGGTGACGCTGAGCAGGGCGAGGCGCTCGTTCGGGGCGGCGGTCAGGGCGCGAGGGGTCAGTCGGAGCAGCTTCGCCTGCTCCTGACCGGCCGTGGTGCGGGCCTGCGTGGCCGCCGGTATCAGTCGGTGCAGGTCGGCACGCAGCACGTAGGCGACGTCCGTGAGCAGCTCGTCGACCAACCCGGCCCGTGCTGCATGCCCGGGTAGGGAGCGGAACAGGTAGGCCGGCGCGTCATCCCAGCCGAGCGATCGACCGTGCTCGATGAATGCCGTGGTGAGCGCCGCCTCGTCGGCGGGCGTGTCCATGCTCCGGCCCCGCTCGACGAGGAGTGCGTCCGCGAGAGCCTGGTGGAACAGCCGGAAGGAACGCACACGCGGCGCTGCGTCGGAGGTGTCGGTGCGCGTCGTCTCGACGAGGAAGTTCGCGGCCGAGCCGATCGCGAACTCGCGCAGCGCGGCGACCGGGATCTCGGTGGCGAAGAGGGCGCGAACGGCGTGTTGCCACAGCTCGAGGGTGAACCCCGGTGCTTCGGCGAACGCCAACGCCGTCAGGACCGTGCGCGCCGGCACACCGGCCACCGCAGCCAGTCGACCCAGAAACTCGTCGAACGCCGCCTCGACGCTCGCTGTGAACGACACCGCCTCCACCGCGACCGGTTCCCGGTCGTAGAGCCCATGCGTGCGGGCCACCAGCCCGGCGACCAGGAAGTTCTGCTCGGCGAGCTCGGCGATGCGCCGTGCGACCGGGGCGGCCACGGCGTCGGGCTGGTAGGGGTTGTCGGGCCGTTCGTCACCGCGCAGTTGCAGGGTCGCGTGGGCGTAGGCGGCGAGGTCGTCGAGGGCGAAGTAGCCGGGCTCGTCGAGGGTGATCGGCGTAATGGCGGTGCCGAAGATCCGGAACAGGTCACCGGCGTCGTCCCGGCGGCGGGTTCCGACCACGACCTGGGCTCCCACGTCGGCGCAGGTCGCCGCGATCGGCAGGACCAGGCCGGTGACGATCCACCGCGCCTCCTGTGGGTCGCTCGCCTCGTCGAGGGCGTCGATGACCAGGTTGAACCGCCCGCTCCCGCGTTCGGCGAGCGCCTCTTGCAGCCCGACGGGCAGGTCGTCCACCCGGTCCGGCAGCGGCGCCGAGGCGGCGCGGGCGATCTCCAGCGCGACGTCGAGCGCGGTCTTGCCCTTCGCGTGCACCGCGCATGCCACCGACCCGGCCGTCGCCCGTGGCGCGTCGTCACCGGGCGGGAGAGCGGCCTGCCCGTCCGGGTCCGCGGTGGTGACGATCCGACCCAGCACCGCGGACTTGCCGACCCCGGGCAAGCCCGTGACGACCAGCACCCGGCGGTCCGGGACAGGCCGGTCCAACCAGGCGATGATGTCGGTCAGCGCCTGGCGCCGACCCCGGAACCGGTGGCCTCGCTCCGCGGCCCCCGCCACGCCGCGGGCGCGGGGGCGCCAGTGTCGGTCGGCCTCGCGGTCGGCGGCCAGGCTCCAGCCCCACGCCGCCTTGGCCAGATCGTCGGCGGAGTCGACAGTCCAGGACGTCAGCGCCCGGATCTTCTCCGCCGGCAAGTACCCGTCGGCCTGGTGCAGCGTGATCGCCCTGCCGTCACCGCGGTTGTTGGCCTCGCCGACCACGCCGACGACGGCGCCGTAGTCCGGGCACCACAGCCCGCCCCCACTGAACCCTGGCTCCACGAGATAGCGCGACTGCGAGTCCAGCCGCACCCAGCCGTAGCCCAACGATGCGCCGACCGTGCCGTCGGCCTCGTTGCCACGCGGGTCCTGGCGCGCGAAACCGAACGCCCACCACCCCCGCTCGACGACATCACCCGGGCGCGGACAACGCAGCGGCGCGGGCTCCACCCCCGCCGGAACCGGCTCCCCCAGCTCGATGACCGCGAGATCGGCCATCGGGTGCACGGCCAGCCGCACCACGGCCGCGGCGCACCGGCCGGCCGTCGGGTCCTCGCACATCGGAAAGGCCACCCACAGCCCGTCGCGAACCCCATTGCCGTCCCGCACCACGTGGGCGGAGGTCAGCACACGCCGCTCGTCGATCACAACAGCCGTGCCCAGCGGGGTGTAGTCGTCGACGGACCGGTGGATCGCGGCGATCCACAGCGCGTCCGTTGGGCCCGACCCAGTCATCGCCGGATCAGGTGCTGGCGCTCGAGCTGCGTTTCCAGGTCATTTCGATCTCGAAATTCCCCTCGGTCGCGGCCTTCGCCACGAACCAGTTCGCCGTGCCGCTGACCTTGATCCCGAACGTCAGCTTGACGTCGTCCGGTGCTGCCTCCTTCACCTTGGCCAGCACAGCCTGCGCCGCCTCGACCGCCGGTGCGACCGCCTCCCGGATCCGCCCGGCGATCTCGTCGGGGCCCGCAGGTCGGAAGTCCGCACTCGGCTCGATCTCGAACCGCACCACAGTCTCGTCATCGAGCTCGTAGCTGACCACACTGGCCGCCATCAGGCCTCCGCTCTCACACACCGGGACGGGCAAGTCTGGTACGACCCATCGCCGACGAAGCCCGCGCGCCGTGTAGCTCGCGGGCAATAGCCGCGCCGTTACCTCAGTCTGCGGCCGGATGCGCCATCTCCCCGTGGTGAGGCTAGCAGCGTGCGCGTGTGGCACGAGCCAAGGCCGCCTGACGTGAGTGTCCCGCACGGCGATCCCCTGCGGCACCCGCGCGATCTTGCTGATCCTGGCATGTCTGGGTGTGGCACATCGTTCCTGATCGGGGCCTGCTCTGGCGGCCGGGCCGGGCGTTCCCACGGGGCGCGGGCTGGTGATCAGCGGCTGGGAGGATCGCGGTCATCCGGGCCGGCGGGACAGCCGGTTCCCGCACCGTCGCCGAGCTCGGGGGGTAAGGGATCAGTCCCGTCGAGGTCTCCCGCTGGCGGGACGCCTGTCGGGCATTACGCGGGTCCTGGTGGTCGTCGAGCGCGCTGCGGTGGTTGGGAGGGCGCGGTGAGCAGCCCGCGCAACCCGTCCGTGAAGGTCGCGGCGCTGACGTCGTCGAGCAGGGCGCGTTGTGAGAGGAACGCGGGGCCCAGGGCGGTCAGGACTTGCGCGAGATGATGTGCGCTGAGCTCGGGGTCCAGGGTTCCGTCGCGCTGGTAGCCCTGCAGCAGGGTGGTGAACCGGGCTCGCATCCGGCGGTAGTGGCGCGAGAGCCGGGCACCCAGCTCCGGGTTGCGCCCGGCTTCGGCCCAGACCTGGACCGCGAGGCGGGCGAGCTCGCCGTCGTGTGCGGGACGGTCGAGCACCTCGAACACCTGGCCGAGCATCTGGTGCAGCGGTGGCACAGGATCGGTGTCGGCGGACGCGTCCAGTGCCGCGGTGACCTCGGCCAGTACCTCGTCGATGATCGCGGCGATCAGGTCGTCCTTGCCGGCGAAGTGCCCGTACACCGCGCCGGCCGACAGACCGGACTCGTCGAAGATGTCCTGCATCGACGTGCCCCCGAACCCGGTGCGGGCGACGCACCGGCGGGCCGCGTCGAGGATCTGACGGCGGCGGGCGTCGCGATAGCGCTGAGAGACCGGAGGCACCCAGCCACCTTAACCGAACCAGCCTTCTGTTTGACTCCACTCTCGGTAGGTGCTACACCCGTGTCAAACAGAATCAGTGTTCTGGTTGGAGGTGGGTATGGTGGTCACGAGCTCCGAGTTCCTTGCACCCCGGCTGCGGCGACATCGGCGGGGCCCGCGCCGGTGGCGATCAGCGGGGCGGGCCCGGTCGGGCTTGCTGTCGCTCTCGGGCTGGCGCGAGCGGGTGTGCGCAGCGTCGTCCTCGAACGGAAGGAGCGCCTCGACCCCCACTCACGGGCAACCCTGATCCTGCCCCGCACGCTGGAGATCTTGCGGCAGTGGGCGGTGCTCGACCCGCTGCTCGCGGCCGGCAACCGGGTGCCGCACGTCCGGCTGCGTGAGCCCGGCAACGATCATCAGATCCTGCACGTCGACTTCACCAAGCTCGCCGACGAGAGGTTCCAGACCGCACGACCACACCGCCGGGTTGCCTTGGTGCGCGCCCTGGGCGCACTGCCCGGCTTCGGACGGTCGACCGGCGGCTTGACACGCCGGTTCTCGATGCTCGAGGTTCCCTACCGGCAGTCCCCGCTGATCCACGCGCGGCGGGACCGGGCCCTCGGACGCCGCGTCCCCGACGTCCTCACCGGCGACGGTGAACGGCTCCACCCCCGGATGGCCAGCGGCGCGATCCTGTCGGCAGGCGACCCAACAGCCCCCCAGATCCTGGCTGCCGAGCTCGGGCTCCCCCTGGTCGACGGCGACGTCGCGGCCCTGACCCGGTTCTTCGGCCGCGACCGCTACGTCGCCCTCATCCGACCCGACCAAATCATCGGGGCCATCGCCGAACGCGAGACACCAGACCGCGCCCAGTTCATCTCAGCGCTGGGAAGAAGGGTCACCGAGGCCGCGGCACCCTCCGCCTGAAACACGACCCGCCACCGCCGGGCATCGCGCTCGGATGAGCGTCGACTCCTCCCACCTCGCCTGGAGCAGGTGCAGGGCATGGGCACCTCGGCGTGCTCGCGGTCGGGGCCGGTCAGGTCGCCGTCCCTGCCGTAGAAGATCACGGTGTTGCCGGAGTCCCAGTTCTCGAGGCAGTCGCAGGCGAAGATCGTGCGCATCAGGTTCGAGTCCCACGACCCGAACTTCTTCGAGCCGCTCGCGCACGCGGTGCCCTGCCCCCACCAGGCCGGGTCCCGCGCAGCGAACGTGGCGCTGGCAAAGGTGGCGATCGGGCGGCGCAGGTTGCCGCGGGTGATGAAGTGGCGCCGCACATGGCGCAGCGCGGCCTCGGTCTGCTCGTGCTCGCCGGTGGCCACGATCGCTCGGATGCCCATGTTCGTGCCCAGCGCGAACAGCCACAGCAGCAGCCGCCGGCGCAGGGTGTCACGGTCGATCACCTCCCACGAGGCGACCGAGGTGGACTTCGTGGTGAACTCGCGTGTCGTGATCGCCACCCCACCGCGGTGCCGCCGGCCAGCGCTGCGCCGAGCCGATCGAGCGCGCTGGTCATCCGTCCCCGTAGGTCGGCGATGAACGCGGTCGGGTCGGTGGGCTGGCCGATCCCGGCGAAGCGCACCTCGCGGGTGGTGCCGAGATCGCCGGGCAGGTCATCGCCGGGGTCGCGCCAGCGGTGCGCGCCGGGCACGCAGATCTCCCGGCGGCGCAGCGCGTCGCGCAGCGCGACGAGCACACACAGCCCAACTGGGCCGGGTGTCGAGCGCACTCGGTGCGGCCGGCGTCGCGAGCTCATCGCCCGGCCGCGCCGCCGTTGTGCAGGAGGCCGACGATCGTGTCGAGCTTGCCGTCCATTCCGGTGAGTTTGCCCTCCACGGCGGTGAGCCGACCTTCGATGCCGCCGACGCGGGTGTCCAGCCCCGCCAGTCCGCTGACGACCCCCACCAACTCGCCTTCGATCCCGTGCAGGCGCTCCTCGATCTGGTCGAGCCGGCTGCCCTGGCGCAGCTGGGCGCCCTGGATGCGCTGCACGTTGCCGGACATCTCGGTGAGCAGGTCGTAGATCGCCTCGATGTCGTTCTCGTGCTGCCTGACCTTGTGCTCGATCCTCGGCGGCGTCGTCATGCCGGGAGCGTACCGACACCGGTGCCGTCCGCGGGGCCGTTCAGCCGATGCCGCAGCCCGCTCGCCCGGCTCACCGGCCGTGCCACGGCGGCCCGCACAGCTGCCTCCGACCCGATGACCCGAATGACGGCCCGAGCTCTCGTGATCGCGGTGTAGAGCAGCTCCCGGGTGAGCAGCGGTGACTCGGCCGGCGGCAGCACCACCGTGACGCGGGCGAACTGGCTGCCCTGGCCGCGGTGCACCGTCATCGCGTGTACGGTCTGCACATCGGGGAGGCGGGCCGGGACGAGGAGGGCGGGTGTTCCGCCGCGGGAGAAGGCGACCCGGGGGCCGCCGGCGGTCTGCACGACGACCCCGGTGTCGCCGTTGTAGAGGCCGGCGTCGTAGTCGTTCGTGGTGACCAGCACCGGCCGGCCGGGGTACCACTCCCCGGCGCCCACCCGAAGCGGGTCGGCTAGCCAACGCTCGATCTCGGCACTCCACCACGTCACACCGAACGGGCCGCGCCGGTGCCCGCACAGCACCCGGTGTGCCTCCAGTGCTTCGAGCGCCCGATCCACGTCGCCGGCCTGGGCCGCTTCGGTCATGGTCGCGCCGGCCGCGATGACGTCGGCGCGCAGGCCGGCTGTCTCGCCGGGGGCTTCGGTGAACACCACGTCGGGGTGCTTGCCGCGGAGAACCGCCACGGTGGCGTCCGGATCGCCGGACTGGACCGCCCGGGCCAGGTCAGCGATGGCACCGGTGAAGCGGAAGGTGTGGCTCAGGGTGACCACTCCGTTGATCACCGGCTCCGGTCCGGCCACGCCCAGCTCGTGCAGGGCTGCGTCGAGGGCGGGCTCGGGCGTGCCGGGGGCGCGGGCGAGATCACCCAGGACGGCACCGGCTTCGACCGAGGCGAGCTGGTCGGGGTCACCCACCAGTACCAGCCGCGCGTCCGGGCGGACGGCTTCCAGCAGGCGGGCCATCAGGGTGAGCGACACCATCGACGTCTCGTCCACGACGATCACGTCGAACGGCAGCCGGTTGGACCGGTCGTGCCGGAACCGGCTCGACGAGCCTGGCCGCCATCCCAACAGCCGGTGCAGGGTGGACGCGCGCAGCTCGCCCAGCCGATCCCGATCCTCCGGCGGGAGCGTGGCGACCTGGCTGCGGACCGCCTCCTCCAGCCGAGCCGCGGCCTTGCCGGTGGGTGCGGCGAGTGCGATCCGGAGCACCACCGGATCGGTCGGCCGGGGATCGACTCCGAGCCCATCCGACGATGCGGCTAGCGCGATCCGGGGCGCGGTCAGCTGGCCCCGCCCTCCCACATCGGCCAGCAACGCGAGCAGCCGCGCGACCGTGGTGGTCTTGCCGGTGCCCGGCCCACCGGCCAACACGGTGACCCGGCGCAGCGCGCTGACCGCCGCGGCGAGACGCTGGCGCTCGGGTTCCCCCGGTGGGAAGAGCCGGGTGAGCCCGACGCGGAGCCGCCCGATGTCGACCGGTGCAGGCCCGGCGGCGGCGCGTTGTCGCAGGTCGCGGCGGACCTGCTCCTCCTGGTGCCAGTAGCGCTCGAGGTAGAGCAGCCCACCGGTCATCCGCAACGGCCGCCCGCCGGGAGCATCGGGCCCGCTGGTGATGATCGGGCTGCGTTCACAGGCCGCGCGCCATGCATCGGGGACCGGCCAGGGGAGCGCGGAGACGTCGACCAGCTCGTCGCCCTCGCCCAGAACGGTGCGGCGCATCGCCCCCAGCTCCAGACAGACTGATCCGAGCCGGATGCCGCGCACCACGAACGCCACCGCGAGCAGGACGGCCTCGTCGTGCTCCGCTCCGAGCCGGCCGAGCCGGGTGGCGACGTGCACGTCGGCTGCCGTGAGGACACCCGCGGTGTTGAACTGTGCCAGCAGGCCGCAGGCTCGCAGCGCGAAGCGCGGGTCGTGGGGGTCGGTAGCGGGTCCGTCCTTGGTGAGCGCGGTCATGACGTCGTCCCGAGAACGGCGTCCGCGCAGCGCGCACCGTGCAGGAGCCCGGAGAGCTCGCAGACCAGCGCCACCGGTGGTGCCCAGCCGAACACCCCACACGGGATGGCGTCGACGGTGGGCGTGTGTGGGCCGCACATCCCGCGCAGGAACAGGTAGAGCACTCCGCCGAGCTGACGCTCGGGGTCGTAGCCGGGCTGGCGCCAGCGCAGGAAGCGGTGCAGCGCCACGGCGTAGATCAACGCCTGCAACGGGTACTGCGCCGCGATCATCGCCTGAGCGAGCACCGGCG
>JBOHEP010000460.1:0-10668 GCA_050701075.1 Pseudonocardia sp.
CCTCGAGGCGCTGATGCGCGAGCACGGCGTCCCCGCGTTCACGGTGGACTCCCACCGGCCGCTGGGGGCGTTCGACGTCGTCGGGGTCAGCTTCTCCACCGAGCTCGGCTACACGAACCTGCTCACCTCGCTCGACCTCGCGGGTATCCCGCTGCACGCGGCTGACCGCACCGAGGAACACCCCGTGGTGCTCGCGGGCGGGCACGCGGCGTTCAACCCCGAGCCGGTCGCGGAGTTCATCGACGTCGCGGCGATCGGCGACGGCGAGGAGATCGTCGGCGAGATCACCGACGTCGTGAAGCAGTGGAAGGCCGACGGTCGGCCGGGCGGGCGCCCCGAGCTGTTGCTGCGGCTGGCGGGGGTCGACGGCTGCTATGTCCCGTCGCTCTACCACGTCTCCTACGGCGCGGACGGTGCCATCGCCGAGGTTCGGTCCACCGGCGAGCGTGTCCCGCGCACCGTGCAGAAGCGCACCACCACCGACCTCGACGAGTGGCCCTACCCGAAGGCGCCGCTGGTCCCGCTGGCCGAGACCGTGCACGAGCGGGCCAGCGTGGAGATCTTCCGCGGCTGCACCCGCGGGTGCCGGTTCTGCCAGGCCGGGATGATCACCCGGCCGGTCCGCGAGCGGTCCCTGCGCGGCATCGGTGAGATGGTGGACGCGGCCGTGCGGGCAAGTGGCTTCGACGAGGTCGGGCTCCTCTCGCTCAGCAGCGCCGACCACTCCGAGATCGCCGAGATCACCAAGGGACTGGCCGACCGTTACGAGGGCACGAACACCTCGCTGTCGCTGCCCTCCACCCGCGTCGATGCGTTCAACATCGACCTGGCAAAAGAGATCTCGCGCAACGGGCGCCGCTCGGGGCTCACCTTCGCCCCAGAGGGCGGCTCGGAGCGGATCCGGCGCGTGATCAACAAGATGGTGTCGGAGGAGGACCTGATCCGCACGGTCAGCGAGGCGTTCGCGCAGGGCTGGCGGCAGGTCAAGCTGTACTTCATGTGCGGTCTGCCCACCGAGGAGGACGAGGACGTCCTGGAGATCGCGGGCATGGCCCACCGGGTGATCCGGGCCGGCCGGGTGGCGGCCGGGCACAACGACGTCCGGTGCACCATCTCCATCGGCGGGTTCGTGCCCAAGCCGCACACTCCGTTCCAGTGGGCTGCCCAGGCGCACCCCGACGTCATCGACGATCGGCTGCGCAAGCTCCGGGCCGCGGTGAACGGCGACCGCAAGATCGGTCGCAACATCGGGATGCGCTACCACGACGGCAAGCCGTCGCTGATCGAAGGACTGCTCGCCCGCGGCGACCGCCGGGTCGGTGCGGTGATCGAGCGGGTCTGGCAGGAGGGTGGCCGGTTCGACGGCTGGAGCGAGCACTTCTCCTACGACCGGTGGTGCGCCGCAGCCGCAGCGGAGCTGGAGCCGCTGGGTGTCTCGCTGGGCTGGTTCACCACCCGCGAGCGGGGTCGCGACGAGATCCTGCCCTGGGACCACCTCGACTCCGGTCTGGAGCGCGACTGGCTCTGGGACGACTGGTGTGACGCCCTCGACGGCCGTGAGCAGGACGACTGCCGCTGGACACCGTGCTTCGACTGCGGCGTGTGCCCGTCGACCGGCACGGACATCGAGGTGGGGCCCAGCGGCACGACACTGCTCCCGATCACCCCGATCACCGCCGGCAGTCAGGCCACTGCCGGCGGTCCGGCCACCGTCGGCAGTCCGGCCACCGCCGGCGGTCCGGCCACCGTCACCGCACAGCGGATCGGGGGCCCGGGCACGGGTGGCTGACGTCGGCACCGAGCCCACGATCCGGATTGCCGACGAACGGGACATGGCCGCTCTCGCCGGCCTGCGCCGGGCATGGCTCGAGGAGCGCACCGGGCACCCGGTGGACGACCCGGGCTTCGAGGCGGCGTTCGAGCAGTGGTGGCGGGTCGAGCTGCCACGGCGGACGTTCTGGCTTGCCGAGGTCGGCTCCGAGCGCAGCGGTTTCACCGCGGTCGCAACGATCAACGTGGTCGAGATCGTCCACATGCCCCGTCCCGGGGTTCGGGGTGGGCGGATCGGGCAGATCGGCAACGCCATCGTGTTGGGCACCTTCGGCGGGCGCGGCGTGCCGGGCGCGCTGCTCGCCGCGGTGATCGAGCACGCCCGGCGACGTCGTTACCGGCGTCTGGTTCTCGCCCCGACGGTCGGTAGCACCGCCTTCTACCGGCGCGCGGGGTTCGAGCCGGCAGGTGAGTCGCTGCTCATCCTGGACCCCGCCACGTTCCCCGACCCAGGCGCCGAGCGGGATTCATGATCGGCGATATCGGGACATCTGATGCGAGACCGCAGCGCATGTCCCGATTTCAGTGATCATGGCCGGAGGAACCGGGGAGGAGGCAACCAGGTGACGCGGATCATCGCAGGCCGGGCGGGCGGGCGGCGGCTCGCCGTGCCGCCGCGCGGCACCCGGCCGACGTCGGACCGGGTGCGGGAGGCCCTGTTCAGCGCGCTCGTCGCCGACCCCGGGCTCGACGGCGCGGCCGTGCTCGACCTGTGCGCCGGTTCTGGCGCGCTGGGGTTGGAGGCGTTGTCACGCGGGGCGGCGTATGCGCTGTTCGTCGAGTCCGACCGCCGGGTGGCCGCGGTGCTGGGCCGCAACATCGCCGAGCTGGGCCTCGCAGGGGCTGCGGTGCGCGTCGCACCTGCGGCCGTCGTGCTCGCCGGGCCCGCCGACCGGACCTACGACGTCGTGCTCGTCGACCCGCCCTACGACGTTTCGGACGCCGAGGTGGCCGGATGGCTCACCGCCGCTGCTGCGCACGGCTGGCTCGCTGACGAGGTGGTCGTGGTGGTGGAGCGCGCAGCGCGCACGGGAGAGTTCTCGTGGCCCACACCGCTGCGGGCGGTGCGTGAGCGACGTTACGGCGACACCGTGCTGCACTCGGGACACATCGGACACATCGGGTAGCTGTTACCGTCCCGGTTCATGAGGCGCGCGGTCTGCCCCGGCTCCTTCGACCCGGTGACCAACGGTCACCTCGACATCATCAACCGGGCGGCCGCGCTCTTCGACGAGGTCGTCGTGGCCGTGCTGGTCAACAAGACCAAGCGCAGCCTCTTCAGCGTCGAGGAGCGGATCGCGATGCTCGTCGACGTGACCGCGAACTGGCCGAACGTGAGCATCGGCTCGTTTCACGGACTGCTCGTGGACTATTGCCGTGACCATGACATCCGGGCGATCGTCAAGGGTCTGCGCGCGGTCACCGACTTCGACTACGAGTTGCAGATGGCCCAGATGAACCAGCGCCTGTCCGGTGTGGACACCCTGTTCATGTCGACCAGCCCGGAGTACAGCTTCGTGTCCAGCTCCCTGGTGAAGGAGGTGGCCACCTACGGTGGGGACGTGGCGCACCTGCTCCCGGCGACCGTGCACAGCCAGCTGCTGGACCGGATCGCGCACCCGATCGGTTCTTGACACGCGGAGTCGGGCGCAATACGAAGTGCGGGGCCACCTCGGTGAGAAGATGCTGGACGTGTACCGGGTCTTCGAATCGCTGGACGCACTGGTCACGGTCGTCGAGGAGGCGCGAAGCCTCCCCATGACCTCGACGTGTGTGGTGCCGCGGGGTGACGTGCTCGAACTTCTCGACGACGTTCGCGAGGCACTCCCCGGGGAGCTCGACGACGCCCAGGACGTCCTCGATCGACGCGACGAGATCGTCGCCGACGCCGAGCAGGAGGCCGAGCGGGTCCGGTCGACCGCGGCGGACGAGGCACAGCGGCTGGTCGCGCAGGCGCGCGCCGAGGCCGAGCAGACCCTCGCACAGGCCCGCCACGAGGCTGAGCGTGCGGTGGTGGAGGGTCGGCGGCAGTTCACCGACCTGACCGACCGCGCCCGCACCGAGGCGGACCGCCTCGCGCAGGCAGGCCGGGCCGCGCACGACCGCTACCTTGCCGACGGCCAGTCCGAACAGGCGCGCCTCGTCTCGCAGACCGAGGTCGCGCACGCCGCACGTGCCGAGGCCGCTCGAATCGTCGACGCCGCCGACGGCGAGGCGGACCGGCTGCGCCACGAGTGCGACAGCTATATCGATGCGAAGCTCGCCGGGTTCGAGGAGACCCTGGGCCAGGCACTGCGCACGGTGAGTCACGGACGCAGCCAGATCTGGCGCGGCTCCCCGAACGCCACACCCGCCGGTGGCGCATTCGGTCGCTCGGGTACCGGGATGGACCTGATCGACTAGGGTCCTGCGCCAGTTCTGCGGGTCCAACTTCGTGATCGTTGAATGGGAACACAGAGCCGCATTCCGTGCGGCTCCCCGTACCGAGACGCTGATCATCGCAGGTCACTGCGGCTCGGGCAGGCCACCACGGTTCCGGTGGTGCGGGACCAACACTCACAGATCAGCGGTTGGGAACCCGGAACCGCACACAGCACCACTGACGGTACCGAAACATCGATCAAGCGCTCGGCGCCTTCCGCTCACCCCCGATCCCCGCAGCACCTCCACGCGCTCCTCGACCCGACCGAACCAGGCTCGGGTTGCGGGTGCAGCGGCACTCGGCGAGCGGTACGTCGTCGAATGATGATCTCCATCTGCGGGGTCTGAGCTACATGGATGCGGTTGAGGTACCTACTGGTTCGCGCCGGTTCCGACCCGTTATGACGCCGTTATGGCCGCTCTGACGACCCAGCGTGCCCGAGGGGCTACTCTGCGTCGGTGGCACGCCGGGTCGAACCTGATCCCGCGACCTGGTGGGTTCGGTACGGCCACCGGTTGGAGTCGCAGTCCGTGCCTGGAGCGGGAGGTTCCGTGGGAGAGCAACAGCCGAGGTGGGTCGGTCGCCCGTGCAGTGCAGCCGACCTGACCGACGACATGATTGTCCGGCGGCGTGACGACCTGCCCGAGGAAGGCTGGCGGCTGGCGCTGTTGCAGGCCAGCGGCGGCCTGATCAACCCCGGTCCGAGCGAGGCCGAGCTGGAGCGTCGCTCGCTGCTGCACCGGTTGCGACGCCCTCTCCTCGAGTCGCATCGCATCGCCGTCACCTCGATGAAGGGTGGTGTCGGGAAGACCACCGTGGCCACCTGCCTTGGCCTGATGCTCGCGGAGAACCGGGGCGACCGGGCCATCGTGCTCGACGCCAACCCTGATGCCGGCACGCTCGCCGACCGGCTGACCGGTGAGTCCGCGGTCACCGTGCGGGAGCTGCTCCGCGATCTCGACCGCATCCAATCCTGGGCCGACGTCTCCCGTTACACCAGCCTGGCGGGACGGCTGCAGGTGCTCGCGTCGGAGCAGGACCCGGCGTCCAGCGACGCGTTCAGCCGGATGGAGTACGAGCGGATCTGCCTCCTGCTCGCCCGCTTCTTCAACATCGTCATCACCGACTCCGGGACCGGTCTCGTGCACTCCGCGATGGAGGGCACCCTGAACCTGGCCGACAGTGTGATCATCGTGGGTGCACCCACGGTGGACGGCGCGAGCCGGGCAAGCAAGACCCTGGACTGGCTGCTCGCGCACGGACACGCGGTGTTGGCCGAGGACGCCGTCGTGGTGCTGTCGTGCGACCGGAGCAGCACGGACGTCGATCTGGAACGGATTCGCGACCACTTCACCGCTCGCTGCCGTGCTGTGGTGGAGATACCCCACGATCCCCACCTGGCCACTGGCGGTCGGGTACAGCTGGCCCGGCTGCGGCGGTCGACCAGCGACGCCTTCCTCCAGCTCGCCGCCCTGATCGCGGACCGCTTCGATGTCTCCCCGGCAGCTGCCGCGCAGCAGGCGGGGGCCATGGCGTCCCGCTGACCGGAGTCGACGTGACCGCCGTCGACGTCACCGGCGTCGACGTCACCGGCTTCAACCGGACCGGCGTCGACGTCACCGGCTTCAACCGGACCGGCGGCCGTCGCGGGACGCGGCCTACCCTGGAGACCGTGCGCAAGAACCGCCCCGCCAGCACCCGCCCCGACGCGCCCGGCCCCTGGGTCTTCAACACCCGCGAGCTCGGCCGCGGCCCCGGCGCCATGCGCGCCTACCACCGCGCCATCCCCGCACCCTCCGCCGACGTACGGATGGGGATCGCCGTGATCGCGGTGCCGCCGGGCGAGTCGATCGAGCTCGACGTCCGGCTGGAGTCGGTCACCGAGGGCGTCTACGTCTCCGGCACGGTGCGGGCACCGCTGGCCGGGGAGTGCTCGCGTTGCCTCGAAGGGGTGACCGACGAGATCGAGGTCGAGATCGGGGAGCTCTTCGCCTACCCCGACAGCGTCACCGACGAGACCACCGACGCCGACGAGTTGCCCCGGGTCGTGGACGAGCGGATCGACGTCGAGCAGACCGTCCGCGACGCCGTCGTGCTGGCGCTGCCGCTGGCCCCGCTGTGCCGGCCGGACTGCCCCGGCCTGTGCCCCGAGTGCGGTGAGCGACGGGCCGAGCTCGGTCCCGACCACGGGCATGAGATACTTGACCCTCGATGGGCCGCTCTGACGGAGCGGCTCTCTGCTGATTAGCCCCCGAACTTGCTAGGAGATTCACCGTGGCCGTACCCAAGCGCCGGATGTCGCGGTCCAACACGCGCTCGCGTCGGGCACAGTGGAAGGCCACTGCTCCAGTGCTCGCGGCATGCTCCAACCGCGCGTGCCGGGCGATGAAGCCGCCGCACATGGCCTGCCCCACCTGCGGCACCTACGACGGCCGCCAGGTCGTCCGTCCGGCGTAACCGATCCCAGGACAGCTATGACCGAGCGTGGCCGTTACGGCGCCAACCAGGGCCGTGGGCCCCTGCTCGCAGCGCTCGGTGTCGATTTCGATGACGACTTACTCACCCTCGCGCTGACCCACCGATCCTACGCCTACGAGAACGGTGGGCTGCCCACCAACGAGCGACTGGAGTTCCTCGGCGACTCCGTGCTGTCCATCGTGGTCACGGAGCGGCTGTATCGGGACCATCCAGACCTGCCGGAGGGGCAGCTCGCCAAGCTCCGCGCGAGTGTGGTCAACATGCATGCACTGGCCGGCGTGGCCGTCGGCTTGGGGGAGGACGGGCTCGGTACCTACCTCTACCTGGGGCGGGGTGAGGAGCTCACCGGTGGGCGGACGAAGACCAGCATCCTGGCCGACGCGACCGAGGCGTTGATCGGTGCGGTCTACCTCCAGCACGGTTTGGAGACTGCGCGCGGTCTGGTGAACCGGCTGTTCGACAGGCTCCTGCTCGGCGCGCCGCTGCTGGGCGCGGGCCTGGACTGGAAGACCAGCCTGCAGGAGTTCACCGCGGCCGCCGATCTCGGGGTTCCGGAGTACCGGATCAGCGAGGACGGGCCGGATCACCTCAAGGTCTTCACCGCCATGGCTGTTGTCGCCGGTCGTGACCTCGGGTCGGGCGAGGGGCGGACCAAGAAGGAAGCCGAGCAGAAGGCCGCTGAGCTGGCCTGGCGCGCGCTCACCGCGGAGGCCGCCGCATCGGGCAACGACCCGGTCTCGCCCGGCCGCCGCCGGTACTCCTGACCTGCATCGAGCCTCCATGTCGATGTCCGAACCTTGATGATCGAGCGCTGATGCCCGAGTTGCCCGAGGTCGAGGTCGTCCGGCGCGGTCTCGCCGGTCACGTCCTCCGCCGCACGATCTGCGCGGTGGCCGTCGACCATCCTCGCGCCGTGCGCCGCCATGTCGGCGGTGCGGACGACTTCACGGCCCGCCTGACCGGCCGCACCATCACCGAGGCCCGCCGCCGCGGCAAATACCTGTGGCTCGAGCTCGACGGCGCCCACGACGCTGTGCTCGCCCACCTCGGGATGAGCGGGCAGATGTTGCTCGCCGACCCGGGCCTGGCGGCGCAGAAGCACCTGCGAGTGCGGTTCGGATTCGCCGACGACGGGCCGGAGCTGCGCTTCGTCGACCAGCGCACGTTCGGCGGTCTATCGTTGAGTCCACTGGTCACCGGCCCGGATGGCGGGCTCGTCCCGGCGACCATCGGGCACATCGCGCGGGATCCGATGGACCCCGCGTTCGATCTCGACGCCGCCGTCACCGGAATTCGACGCCGACGCACCGAGCTCAAGCGGGCGCTGCTGGACCAGACCGTCGTGTCCGGCATCGGCAACATCTACGCCGACGAGGCGCTCTGGCGGGCCCGCCTGCACGGAACGCGCCCGACCGAGGCGCTCAGCCGGGCGCAGGGGCGCACCGTGCTCACCGCGGCCGCCGAGGTGATGGCCGAGGCGTTGACGGCCGGCGGCACCAGCTTCGACGCGCTCTATGTCAACGTCAACGGGGCGTCGGGCTACTTCGACCGCTCCCTGGCCGTCTACGGCCAGGCCGACCGGCCGTGCCCGCGATGTGGCTCCCCGGTGCGGCGGGAGGCGTTCATGAACCGGTCGTCGTTCAGCTGCCCCCGCTGCCAGCCGCGTCCGCGCCGGCCGCAGTCGGAGAGGATCGTCAGAGCCAGCCGCGGCGCTTGAACGCCACGTAAAGGCCCACACCCAGCAGCAGCATCAGCACCAGCGCCATCGGGTAGCCGAGCCGCCAGTCGAGCTCGGGCATGTGGGTGAAGTTCATCCCGTAGAGCGAGGCGATCAGGGTGGGCGCGAACAGGATCGCCGCCCACGAGGAGATCCGTTTGACCTGCTCGTTCTGCGCATAGCCCGCCTCGGTGAGCCGGGTGATCTCATCGTTCTGGCGTTGCGCGACCAGGGACGAGTTCACAGTGAGGATGTTGGTCAGCAGCTGCCGGAACCCCTCGATCCGCTCCAGGACGCGGGTGGCGTGGTCGGCGACGTCGCGCAGAGCCCTGCGCAGCTCGAGGTCGGTGTCCGCACCGCTCTTGCCGAACCGATCGCGGAGCTGGCCGAAGATGTCGCTCAGTGGTTGGACCGCGCGCTGGAACTCGATGACCTCGCGGTTGAGCTGGTAGATCCGCCGGGATGCGGCCGGGTCGCCGTCGAAGACCTGCACCTCGATCTGGTCGATGTCGTTCTGGAGCCCGTCGAGGACCGGTCCGTAGTCGTCGACGACCTTGTCGAGCACGGCGTAGAGCACCGCGAACGGTCCGTGCGCGAGCAGTTCGGGATCTTGCTCCAAGCGGGTGCGGACCTGGCGCAGGTCGGGCTCCTCGGCATGCCGGACGGTGATGACGAAGCCTGGCCCCAGGAACATGTGCACCTCGCCGAGGTCCACCACCTCGACCGGGTCGATGTAGCGGGCCGGGCGCAGCACCACGAACATGGTGTCGCCGTAGTACTCGAGCTTGGGCCGCTGGTGCGCGGTGACGGTGTCCTCGATCGCCAGGTTGTGCAGGTTGAACTCGGTGGCCACCGCGTCGATCTCGGTCTGGCTGGGCCGCAGCATCCCGATCCAGCAGAAGCTGCGCCGCTCCTCCGGGCACGTGCGCAGCTCGTCGAAGGCCTGGTCGAGCGACGACGGGGTGATCTTCCGTTTCCCGTCCACATAGATCGCGTTGTCGACCACGGTCATGAGCGGGAGCCTATCTCGGTCGGGTGACGATGCCGGTCTGGAACTCCCCACGTCGCCGTTCGGGCAGCGCAGTACGGCGCGGCGTGGGCGGTCTTGCGGGCCCTCCAGGCGTTGATCAGCAGCTGCGGTACATCCGCGACGCTGGTGTCGCAGATGCACCGCAGGCGTCGATCATCACCATGACTTGAGCGAAACGGCCCCGGGAACGTCACCGGCCGCGCATGCTCGGTCGAATGACGATTGATCATCTGGTTGCCCGGCAGGCCGGGGTGATCACGCTCGCGCAGGCCGTCGGGTGCGGGATGTCGGCGCGGACGGTGCAGCGCCGGGTCCGGGAGAGTCTGTGGGAGCGGCTGTATCCGGCCACGTACCTGGTCGGTGGGCATCGGCTCACCGACGAGGCACGGGTCCGGGCCGCATGGCTGTGGGCGGGTGCCGAACGGGCGGTCGTGACCGGGCCTGCCGCAGCGTACTGGCACGGAATGCTGGACCGGGCACCCGCGGACATCGAGGTGACGGTGTCGCGGGCGACGCATCGACGCCCGCAACCGGGGATCTCGCTGCGGCGCCGCGACCTCACCTGGCAGGACCAGATCGGAATCCGCCATCTGCGGGTGGCGGACAAGCCTCTGGCTGCGCTGGAGTCGGCGGTGGCGCTGTCCGATGGATCGACGTTCCTGGACCGGGCGTTGCAGCGCCACGTCCGGTTTCCCGCCCTGTACCGCGCCTTCTGCCGCAACATGGGCCAGGAAGGCTCGTCGGAGGCCGGTCGCCTGATCGCCGCCGCCGCTGACCGCGCGGACTCGGCGGCCGAACGACTGTTGGTCACGATCTTACGGGAGGCCGGGGTGACTGGGTGGGTTCTCGGGCACCCGTTCGGCCCGTACCGCATCGATCTCGCATTCCCGGCGGTGATGGTGGCCATCGAGGTCGACGGCTGGGCATGGCACGTGGACCCCGAGCGCTTCCGGGCCGATCGGCGCAAGGGCAACGCCCTGGTCCGCGGCCGCTGGGACCTGCTCCGGTTCACCTGGCATGACCTCGAAGGCCGGCCGGTCGAGTCGGTCGGCGAGATCACCGAGACGCTGGCGCTCGCCGCCCGATCGGCTTGATCAGCGGCTGCTTGGCCGCTCCGCGGAGGATGTGTCGCCGATGGGTCCGTCGATTGGCTTGATCATCGGCTGCGGTCCATCCGCGACACCTGTGTCG
>JBOHEP010000461.1:0-5079 GCA_050701075.1 Pseudonocardia sp.
TTGCTGCTGTCGCGGTACAGCGGTCACCGTGACGTGGTGTTCGGGACCACCGTCTCCGGGCGCCCGGCCGAGCTGCCCGGGGTGGAATCGATGGTGGGCATGTTCATCAACACCGTGCCCACCCGAGCGCAGGTCGAGGATGAACAACAGCTGGTGTCGTGGCTACTCGAGCTGCAGACCGCGCAGATCGAGTCCCGCCGCTTCGATTTCCTGTCCCTGGCCCAGGTCCAGACCTACAGCGACCTGCCCCCAGGCAGCGCACTGTTCGACAGCATGGTGGTGTTCGAGAACTACCCCTTCGATTCCGCGGCAGTCACCGACGCCGGCCTACACCTGCACGACATCAATGCGCGGGAAACCACCAACTTCCCGCTGAGCGTGCAAGCCTCGATGGGTGAGTGGTTGAGACTACGCCTGGCCTATGATCCACACCTGTTCGACACCACCACCATGCAACGGATGGCCCAGCACCTCTTGGTGTTGTTGGGTGGGATCGCGGCGAATCCGGATCGGCCGGTGGGTGAGTTGCCGGTGTTGACCGAGGTGGAGCGGCATCAATTAGTTGTGGCGCGGAACGACACCCATTGTGAGGTGCCGGGAACGACGCTGCCGGAGTTGTTCGCCATGCAGGTGGCGCGGGTGCCGGATGCGGTAGCGGTGGTGTGTGGGGATGAGGGGTTGTCGTATCGGGAGCTGGATGAGCGGGCGAACCGGTTGGCGCGGTTGTTGATCGGGTGCGGTGTAGGTCCGGAGCAGTTTGTGGGGTTGGCGTTACCGCGGTCGGTGGACATGGTCGTGGCGTTGTTGGCGGTGTCCAAGGCGGGTGCCGCGTATCTGCCCATCGACCCGAATTATCCGCCGGCCCGGGTTGGTTTTATTTGTGCTGATGCCGGCCTGGTTGTGGTGTTGACCACCGGGGAGAGTTCGGGGTGTCTTCCGGTGGAGGTGGCCCGGCTGGTGATCGACGATGCCGGGGTTGTCGAGGAGATCGCCGGTTGTTCCGGTGCTGAGGTGACCGACGCTGACCGGGTGGTGCCGTTGTCGGCCTCCCATGCCGCTTATGCGATCTATACGTCGGGGTCCACCGGGGTCCCGAAGGCGGTGGTGGTAGCCCATCAGAGCGTGGTCAATCTCGCGGGGTGGGCGGCTGCGGAGTTCGGGGTGTCGGGGTTGTCGAGGGTGGTGGCTTCGACCTCGTTGAATTTCGATGTGTCGGTTTTCGAGATTTTCTGCCCGTTGACGGTGGGCGGCAGTATCGAGGTGGTGCGTGATGTGCTGGCCCTGAGCGAGCCGGCACTGAGTGTGCCTGGGGTCGGTGAGCGCGTTGCGAGTTTGATCAGTGGGGTGCCCTCGGCGTTGTCTCAGGGCTTGTCCTTCGGTGGCGGGGGTGCGGTTCGCGCGGATACGGTGGTGTTGGCGGGGGAGGCGCTCTCGGTCCGGACGGCCCGGGAGATCCAGGCGGCGACCTCGTGTCGGCGGATCGCCAATATCTATGGGCCGACCGAGGCCACGGTGTATGCGACCGCGTGGTACTGCGAGCAGGAAGTCCCGGTTGACCAGTCGCCGCCGATCGGGCGGCCGATCGCCAATACCCAGATTTTTGTGTTGGATGACCGGTTGCGGCCGGTGCCGGTCGGGGTGATCGGTGAGTTGTACATCGCTGGGATCGGCTTGGCGCGGGGCTATCTAGGGCGGACGGGGTTGACCGCAGGCCGGTTCATCGCTCACCCGTTCGGTGCACCGGGTGAGCGGATGTACCGCAGCGGGGATCTGGTGCGCTGGACTGCCGGCGGGGAGTTGGATTATCTGGGTCGGGCCGATGATCAGGTGAAGATCCGCGGGTTCCGGATCGAGCCTGGGGAGATCGAGGCGGTGCTGGTCACCCATCCGGGGATCAGCGAGGTCGTGGTGGTCGCCCGCGAGGACCAGCCCGGGACCAAACGGTTGGTTGCTTACCTGGTCCCCACCGGGGAGACCACCCCCAGCACCGCGGAACTCCGTGGCCACGTCACCCAGACCCTGCCCGACTACATGGTGCCCGCACTGTTCGTGACACTCGAGGAACTGCCGTTGGGGTCGACCGGAAAACTGGACCGGAAGGCGTTGCCCGCCCCGGACCGGCTCACCGAGCCGGTGGCCGGATATGTCGCTCCCCGCACTGCCGCCGAACAGACCCTGGCTGAGGTGTGGACACAGGTGCTGGGGGTTGATCGGGTTGGCATCCACGATAATTTCTTCGAGTTGGGTGGGGACTCGATCCTGAGTGTTCAGGTGATGTCCCGGTTGCGGGTCGCGTTCGGAGTGGAGCTTTCGCCGCGGGTGTTGTTCATTGATCCCACGGTGGCCGGACTGGCGACGGCGGTGGCCGGATCAGGGGTGTGTGCGTTGCCTCCGATCCCGGTTGCTGATCGGGTGGGTGAGTTGGCGTTGTCGTTCGCGCAGCAGCGGTTGTGGTTCTTGGATCAGTTCGCCCCGGGTGAGTCGGGGTATGTGACCGCGTTCGCGTTGGGTTTGTGCGGTGATCTGGACCTGGAGGTGCTCGTCGGGGCGCTCGGCGCGCTGGTCGCCCGGCATGAGTCGTTGCGGACCACCTTCGAGACGATCGGGGGGCGTGGGGTGCAGGTGGTGCACCCACCGGCGCCGGTGTCACTGCCGGTGCGGGACCTCTCGGAGTCGGCCGGACCCGAGCGGCGCCGCGAGCTGGAGCGGGTGCTGGCCGCGGAGAGCGACCAGCCGTTCGATCTGAGTGGTGGGCCGCTGTTGCGGGTGGGTGTGGTGCGCCTGGAGGCCACCGAGCATGTGCTCACGGTGGCGATGCACCACATCATCACCGATGGCTGGTCGGTCGGTGTGTTCGTGGCCGAGCTGGGAGTGCTCTACAACGCCATCCTCGCCGGCCGGACACCGCGGCTGCCGGAGCTGACGGTGCAGTATGTGGACTACGCGTTGTGGCAGCGGGAGTTGCTCACCGGTGCGGTGCTGGATTCCGCGCTGGACTACTGGCGTGAGCAGCTGGTCGGGGTGCCGGTTCTGGAGTTGCCGACCGATCGGCCGCGTCCGGCGGTGCTGACCTCGGTCGGGGCCATTCACCAGTTCGTGGTTCCTGCCGAGGTCACCGGCCGGCTCAAGGAGCTGGGCCGGTGCCAGGACGGCACGTTGTTCATGACTCTGGTCGCGGCGTGTCAGGTGTTGTTCGCCCGTTACTCCGGGCAGGACGACATCGCGGTGGGCACGGTGGTCTCGGGTCGTGAGCGGGCCGAGTTGGAAGGGTTGATCGGGTTCTTCGTCAACACCCTGGTCCTGCGCTCCCGGATCGACAGCGAGCACAGCTTCACCCGATTCCTCACCCAGGTCCGGGAAACCGTGCTGGACGCCCTCGGTCATCAGCAGGTGCCCTTCGAACGCCTCGTCGATGAGCTCGCCCCGGTTCGGGACACCAGCCGCACCCCCCTGTTCCAAGCCATGGTCATCCTGCAGAACAACCCCGGACACACCCCAGAGCTGACCGGACTGGACATCTCCGGGCTGGAACTCCCCATCACCACCACCCAGTTCGACCTCACCGTCCAATTCCAGGAAGCCGGTGATGTCCTGGTCGGTGGGTTGACCTACAACACCGATCTGTTCGACACCGCGACTGTGGAGCGGATGGCGGGGCACCTGCTGGTGCTGCTCAACGGAATCGCGACCGACCCCGACCAACCCATCAACCGACTACCAGTACTTACCACAGCCGAACAACACCGACTGCTCGTGAAGTGGAACAACACCCACACGCAGGTGGCAACAGCGACATTGCCCGAGCTCTTCGCCGCACAAGTCACCCGCACCCCGGACGCGGTAGCTCTCGTGGCCGAGGGTGAAGAGCTGACCTACCAGCAGCTCAACCAGCGGGCCAACCATCTGACCCATTGGCTGATCGCCCAAGGAATAGGTCCCGAACAATTCGTCGGACTAGCCCTGGAACGCTCCGTAGAACTCATCATCGCACTACTGGCCATCACCAAGACCGGCGCCGCCTACCTCCCCATCGACCCCAACCACCCACCAGCACGAACCGGCTTCATCTGTACCGACGCCAACCCGACCATCGTGCTGACCACCCAGCAGACCGCCGGGTCCCTACCAGCAGGCATCACCCAGGTGGTCATCGACGACCCCCACATCATCCAAGAGATCGCCGGATATCCGGGTAGCGAGATCACCGATGCCCAGCGGACACGACCTTTGTTGGACACCCATCCCGCTTATGTGATCTACACCTCGGGATCGACCGGTACCCCGAAAGGGGTGGTGATCCCGCACGCTGCGCTGGTCAATTTCCTCGCTGCGATGGCCGAGCGGTTCCCTCTGGACGAGAGCACCCGGCTGCTTGCGGTCACCACTATCGCCTTCGACATCGCGGCGTTGGAGCTATATCTACCCCTGATCCGTGGCGCGGTCGTCGTTCTGGCAGAGGGCATCGCGTCCGACCCGGCGGCGCTGGCCGCGACCATCACCAGCTCCGGTGCCACGATCATGCAGGCGACCCCGTCGCTGTGGCAGACGATCATCTCCACTCATCCGGAAGGGCTGCGCGGGCTGCGCATGCTGGTCGGTGGAGAGGCGCTGCCACCGACACTCGCGGCCACGCTGCAGGAGTTGGGCAGCGAGGTCACCAACCTCTACGGACCTACCGAGACCACGATCTGGTCCACCGCGGCCCGGCTCGACAACGCGGGCGTCCCCACCATCGGCACACCGATCGGGAACACCCAGGCATACGTCCTGGACACCCGGCTACGCCCGGTCCCCATCGGCGTACCCGGCGAGCTCTACCTCGCCGGTCATGGCTTGGCCCGCGGCTACCTGCATCGTCCCGGACTGACCGCGGCCCGGTTCATCGCTCACCCGTTCGGTGCACCGGGTGAGCGGATGTACCGCAGCGGGGATCTGGTGCGCTGGACTGCCGGCGGGGAGTTGGAGTATCTGGGTCGGGCCGATGATCAGGTGAAGATCCGCGGGTTCCGGATCGAGCCTGGGGAGATCGAGGCGGTGCTGGTCACCCATCCGGGGATCAGCGAGGTCGTGGTGGTCGCC
>JBOHEP010000462.1:0-2803 GCA_050701075.1 Pseudonocardia sp.
CGCTCCAGCTGATCTTTGATGGCCTCGGCTTCGGCCTTCGGTCCGATGAACCCCAACAGGTGGTCGTCGGCGTAGCGGGTGTACCGCAGCCGCCGGAACCCGGGATCCTGGGGGTCGCCCGAGGGTACCGGGATCCTGGGGGTCTGGGTCAACACCAGCAGCACGGCGTGGTCGCGTCGGCCCGTCGGGTGAGTCTGGTCGGGCGCGGCCAGCAGCGCCTCGATCTCCTCGCGGTCCAGGAAGCAGACCAGCGGGCGGTGCTGTCGGTTGCTGGGCATCGCCAGCACCCGGGCGATGAGCGCGGCGTGCTCGGGTGCGCGCAGCGCGGCGTAGCGGAACAGCGAGTGGATCGCCGCCAGCCGGGCGTTGCGGGTGCTCACGCCGTTGCCTCGGTCGGTCTCCAGGTGCTGGAGGAAGGCGGCGATCAACGGTGCGTCCAGCTCGGCGATGTCGAGCTGGACGGGGTGTTTGCCGGTGCGCTCGAAGGCGTAGCTCAGCAGGAGGCGGAAAGTGTCGCGGTAGGCGGCCACGGTGTGCGGGCTGGCCTGACGCTGGGTCAACAGCCGGTCGGTGAAGAACGACTCGAGGATCGGGGCGAGGCTGGTCATGACCGCACCCGGGCGCCGGTGGCCAGGCTGGTTTCCAGGTGTTGCGCGGCCAGGGCGAGCAGCTCAGGGGTGGCGTGCAGATACCACCACGTCGAGGCGGGGGCGACGTGCCCGAGGAAGGTGGACAACAGGGGCAGCCGGGCTTGGACATCGACGCCGTCGCGGTACCAGTCCAGCAGGGTCGCGACCGCGAAAGAATGACGCAGGTCATGGACCCGGGGTCGGCGACGCCCGGGCGGTGTGGAGATCCCGGCCAGGGCCAGCAGCTGGGTGAACACGCGGTCCACGCCGCCCACGAGCAGCCGCGTGCCCGTGGTGGACACGAAGAAACCACGGGTTACCGGGGTCGGGCAGAGCTGGTCTCGGCGGCCGGAGTACTCGCGCAACATCGCCGCGGCGCTCGGGTGCAGCGGCACCTGGCGCGACGTGCCGAACTTGCCGTTGACCACTCTCAGCAGCCCGGCATCGAGGTCAACCTCGCCGGTGTCCAAGCCGACGGCCTCCCCGACCCGTAGGCCGCTGACGACGAGCAGGCCGATCAATGCCTGGTAGGTGGCGGCCTGCAACGGCGCCGCCAGCAGCCCGGCCGCGTGCACCAACCCCTCGATCTCGGACTGGGAGTACAGGTGCGGCGTCGGTTGCTGGTAGCGGACCGGAAGCAGATCGGTCGGTGGGACCTGACAGGCCGGATCGAGGGTCTTGAGGTGCCGGGCGAAGCAGCGCACCACCGACAGCCGCCGCTGCCACCAGATCGGATCCGCACCGGCCGGTCGTGTCGCCCACGCCACCGCCACTTCGGTGGTGATGATGTCGGCCCCGATACCATCCAGATAGGCCACGAACTGCAGCAGCAGCTGGCCCTGCCGGTCGAGCTTGTAGCCCAGCGATCGGCGCATCGCCAGGTACTCCTCGGCGGCCTGGGTAAGGGTGGGCGCGCTCACCGCGCGCCTCCTGCCGGGCACGGCCGGGCCAGCTCACGCAGCGCGTCCTGATCGACCTTGGCGTAGACGGCGGTGGTGCGCTCGTCGCTGTGGCGCAGCACCTGACCGACCTCGGCCAGCGACGCGCCGTGGCGCAGCAGCTCGCAGGCCAGCGCATGTCGCAGCCGGTGCGGCCCGAACGGGGCAACACCGGCCCGGCGGCAGGCGTGCGCGACCACCGCGAACACCGAGCCGTTGGCCAGGCCGGTGAACGGAGCGCGCACGCTGACGAACAGCCGGCGGGTGCGACAGTGCCGTGGCCTGCCGTAGCGGAGGTAGTCCGCTACGGCTTCCCCGACCTCGACCGGCAGCGGCAGCACCTCACGCCGACCGCCCTTGCCCCGGACGGTGAGCTCACCGGCCCGCCAATCAAGATCGTCCAGCTCGATCGTGCCGACCTCACCGGCACGCAACCCCAACCGGGCCAGCAGCAGCACGATCGCGTAGTCCCGCCGCCCCCGTGCGCCGGCCCGGTCGCAACCGGCCAGCACCGCGGCCACCTGCTCAGCGCTGACCGCCCGCGGCAGCGTGGTCGCCTTCCAGCCCGGCACCGACGGCACCGCCCACACCAGCGGATGCGCGATGTGCCCGGCGGTGTGCAGAAACCGCAGCAGCGCCCGCAGCGCGGTCACCACCGCCTTGGCGTACCAGGCGCTGTGCCGGTCGGCCTGGCGCACCAGGAAGGCGGTGACCTGCCCGGCCGGCAACTCGGCCACCGCCGCATCCAGCGGAGCCCCCAACTCGGTCAAGAACAGCCCGCCGTAGCGCAAGTACGCACGCACCGACGCGGCCGCGAGCCCCCGCTCCTCGACCAGGTAGCGGCGGAACTCCTCCAGCAGCACCTCCACCGCCGTCTCGGGAACCCACCGTCCCGGCTCCACCACGCCCAGACCGCGCAGATAGCCCAGCAGCGGGGCCACCGCCCGATTCGTCACCCCGCTGCGGTGCCCCGCGGCGCGCCGCACCCGCAGGAAGTCTGCGGCGACTTCGGCGGTCAGACCGGCGACCGGCAGTTCCTGCCCGGCAAGCCACGTGCTCAGGTGCGCCACCAGACACATCTGCCCGCCAATCGAGCGCGCCGCGTAACTGCGGCCGCCGAGGTCATCACGAAAGCCATCGGCATACGGCGCCAACGGCCCTGCCACCACCGTCCGCGAGGGGTGACCGGCTCGGATCCCACCAGCATTCATGATCGTCTCCTGTCCGTCAGGTGAG
>JBOHEP010000463.1:0-14876 GCA_050701075.1 Pseudonocardia sp.
GGTCGAGTGGCGGCGGTGCGGGCGCGGCGTTCGGGTCGGCGTCGGCCGCATTGGTCGAGCCGTCGCCGCCGGCGGTGGGGGCGGCCAGTTCGTCGAGCGCGGCGCGCGCGGCGCGGGTGGGGTTGACGTCGTCGAAACCGGTACCGACGGCGACGTCCACGACGTCGTCGCCGCGGCCGTCGCGCACCAGCTCCGTGCACGGCAGCACCAGCGAGAGCGTGCTCGCGGCCGCCTCGCCCGCCGGGCCGAACCGCAGCTGCCCGGCACAGTCCATGTCGCCGTCGGGATAGTCGGGGTCGTTGGCCGGTGACGTGGCTTCGGTGAAGCCGAGGTCGGTGAGCTGTGCGGATACGAGGTTGGCCTGCCCGCGCTGCCCGCCGGCGTTGAGCACCCGCACCCGGACGGCGCCGACCAAGGCCGGGGTCACCTGGTCCAGGCTGCCCGCGGCGAGCGCCTCACCCGGCACCGGACCCGTCGACGGGGCGGGGCACGACGCCGCGCCCGACGACTCGGTTGTACTGATCAGGACCACCGTCCAGGTGAGGGTGGCGAGCACGGCCAGCACCGAGACGACGGCGAGGATCGGGCGGTGTCGGCGGCGCTCGTAGGGCCGGGGGCGGGAGCTGAGATCCATCAGCGGAGCCCACGCTCGAGCACGTGGTGGCCCAGCGCCACGAGCGGGTCGACGCCGTCCTCCAGGCCGTGTGCCGTGGACGCCGGCATCGACCCTGCCCGCACCCGGGCCAGGATCCCGGCCAGCACGACGGCCAGCTTGAACGTGCCGAACGCCACGTACCAGGGCAACGGGGTGAGGTCGAGCCCGGACGCCGTGGCGTAGGCCGCCGCGACCTCGGCGCGCCGCGGGAAGCCCGCCAGCGTCGTGGGGCTCGACAGGTGCTGCGCCGCGCGCCAGATCGGCTCCTCGTCGGCCTGATACCAGTAGACGAGCAGCAGGCCCAGGTCGGTCATCGGATCGCCGAGGGTGGACATCTCCCAGTCCAGCACCGCCTTGATCCGCCCTGGGTCGGCGGCATCGAACAGGCAGTTGTCGATCCGGTAGTCGCCGTGCACGATCGTGTATCGCTGGGCGGTGGGCACGGCCGCGCCGAGCAGCTCGGCCAGCCGCGTGAGCTCCCGCTCGGTGTCGGAAGGGGCGGCTCCCTCCCCGCGCGCCGCTTCCCACTGCTTGCCCCAGCGTCGTACCTGGCGGGCCATGAAGCCCTCGGGACGGCCGAAGTCACTCAGGCCCACGGCCGCCGGATCGACCGCGTGCAGCGCCACCAGCACATCCACCAACCCGTACCCGACCCGGGCTCGTTCGGACTCCGTGACCGCCCAACCGGCCGGTAGGTCCCCGAGCGGTACCACGCCCTCGACCAGCTCCATGACGAAGCACGGGGCGTCGACCGGCGGCCCGCCTTCCGACGCCGCGAGCACCTGCGGCACCGGTACCGCCGTGCCGGCGAGCGCGGAGATGACCCGCCGCTCCCGGCCCATGTCGTGGGCAGTGGCGGCCACCTCGCCCACCGGCGGCCTGCGCAGGACGACGGCACCGGCGGGGCTGTCGACCCGATAGGTGAGATTGGAGCGCCCCGCCCCGATCGGGCGCAGCGTGGCTTCGCGCCACCGGGAGTCGCCCAGCTGGGCGGCCAGCCATTCCCCGACGGGACCCGGATCGGCGCCCGGGTGCCCGGCGGACGATCCGGGGCCGGGCTGGTGCGAACCGGGGCCGGGCTGGTGCGAACCGGGGGGGTGCTGGTTTCGGACGGGAGAAGCTGCCACGACCGGCACCTTAACGGTCCACACCGACAACTTCGCGGCGCTGGGCGAGGGTGCTCGGCGGCCCGGGCGTGCCTGGGCTATGGTCTGCGCCTGCCGGGGGGCATCCCACAGAACCGCGCAATGCTCGGGTCCGATCTCCGTCGGGCTCGTACTGAGGGATGCACGAGACCGGCGTCACTCGAATGCCGGGCACAAACCTTGGGTTTGTGACGTTGTCCAGCGGCACGAGAACGATATGAGTGCAGTGCACAAGAGGGTGGGAACGATGGCGACCGACTACGACGCTCCGCGGCGCAACGAGACCGACGAGATGGCGGAGGACTCGCTCGACGAGCTGAAGGCTCGGCGAAACGAGGCGCAGTCCGCGGTGGTCGACATCGACGAGTCGGAGACCGCCGAGAGCTTCGAGCTCCCCGGCGCCGACCTGTCCGGTGAGGAACTGACCGTCAAGGTCCTGCCCAAGCAAGCCGACGAGTTCACCTGCGCGAGCTGCTTCCTGGTGCATCACCGGAGTCGGCTCGCCGAGCGCAACGGCTCGCAGCTCATCTGCCGGGACTGCGCCGCCTAAAGCAGCTGCCTAAAGCCCTAAAGCACAGCGCACGCGATACGGGAGACGTGTCGGGGAGCACCCCTCAAACACCTGTCCACCGAGCACACGCCAGCGCCCTCCGTGGTGCGAACGGCACTTTCGCACGCACCTGGTGCGCGAGAGTGCCGCTCGCACCGCCGAGTGGCGGCACTCCGCCGAGTGGCGGCGGCATGCAGTTGAGCGGATCTGGTGGGGTGGCGACTGGCGGTCAGGCGCGCAGCGCCGCAACCAGGCGCTCCGGATCGCGCACGCTGAAGATCCAGTACGGGGTCTGGGCCGGGCCGGTCAGCTCGACGCGGACGAGCGGGCCGACCCAGGCGCGGTGCACCAGGAACGCGGCCGGATCCAGCTCGGGTCCCAGTGCCGACTGCTTGTCCTTCGGGGCCACCACCTCGATCCGGCCGATCCGGCGAAGCGGAACGGCCGCATCGCCGACGTGCAGCTCGCCGTCTGCGACGCGCACCCGCAGGCGACCGAGCCACGCCAGTGTCGCCACCAGCAGTGGCACGGTGATGGCGTAGCCGATCCAACTGCGCAGTCCTGGATAACCCATGTGCACCTCGGCGCCGAGCAACACCGCCACGCCGACGGCCGGAAGGTACCACCACCACGGGACCGACAACCGCTCGTCGAACCCGGAGGCGCCGGACGTCGCAGACGGGTGCGGGGACGGGTGCTCGGCCACGGACCCGAGGGTAACGTCGGCCGTCGTGTCCGGCCCTCTCGATGCCACCAAGCTGGAGCCGCATGCCGAGCCGGCCGTTGATGTGCTCCTCACCCGGCTCGATCCCGGTCTCCCCATCCCCACCTACGCGCACCCCGACGACGCCGGCGTCGACCTGCTCTGCACCTCCGATGTCGTGCTCGCGCCCGGCGAGCGCGCCGTCGTCGGTACGGGGATCGCTGTCGCGCTGCCGGTCGGGCACGCCGGCTTCGTGCATCCCCGTTCCGGACTGGCGGCCCGCGCGGGGCTGTCGGTGGTGAACGCCCCCGGTACGATCGACGCCGGCTACCGTGGCGAGATCCGGGTCTGCCTGATCAATCACGACCTGCGCGACGAGCTGCGCCTCCGGCGTGGTGACCGGATCGCGCAGCTCGTCGTACAGCGGGTGGAGCAGGTACGGTTCGTCGAGGTTGGGGAGCTGCCGGGGTCGGGGCGTGGATCAGCGGGTTACGGCTCGACCGGCGGGTATGATCACCTCGACGATACGGTGGGCCGGTGAGTGCGGCGCGTCGCAGCGGTGGGGCCGTGGGTCCCGGTGACGATGCGGCGGGCCGGTGACTGCGCCGCGCCACAGCGGTGAGGGCGCGGATCCCGGTGACGACCGGCGCGCAACCGGGCCGCTCGCGCTCCGTCGGCGGCCGCGCAGTGTCGAGGAACCCACATCGGGGCCCTACGATGAGGACGACCTCGATCCGGAGAGTTCCGACGGCGTGGACCGGGTCGACTTCGGTGCCCTTCTCCTCCCGGTACCCGCCAGCGCCACCGTCGCCGTCGAGCCGAGGAGGAAAGGTCGGCTACAGGCGGTGCATGTGTCACTGCCCGAAGGTCGCCTGTCGGTCAGCGCGCTGGCTGCGCCGACCACGTCCAGGTTGTGGCCGGAACTGGCCACTGAGATCAACACGTCGTTGCGTGACGGCGGCGCCAGGGTGCGATCCTTCCAGGGGCAGTGGGGCCGGGAGCTGCATGCTCGCACCGGAGCCGCGACCTCGGTGTTCGTCGGCATCGACGGTCCCCGCTGGATGCTCTACGGCGTCGCCACCGGCCCGGAGCGCGATGCCGTAGCCCTGGACGCCGAGCTACGGCGCATGCTCACTGGCACCGTGGTGGTGCGAGGGGCCTCGCCGTACCCCGTCCGAACGGTGCTGCCGCTGGAGGTGCCCGAGCATCTCGCCACCGCGACCGACGAGCCGGAGGTCGAGGCTGCCGCTCCGGCCGCTGCCGCTGCACCCGCGGTCTACGACGGGCGGGCGGCGCCGGCGCCCGCTGCTGTGAACGGGCGTGCCACGAACGCACCCGCTGCGAACGAGCGGCCCCCGAACCCATCCGCTGTCAACCCGCGGGCTGCGAACGCCCCCACAGCGGACCTACGCTTCGGCGGGAACGAACTGCCGGCGGACCGGACACCTGCCGCCCGCAACGGCCGGGCCCGCCCCGGGGTGCTCGACGACGGGCCGCCCACCGAGGTGTTGCCGCCGCTGCTAGCAGCTGTCGGACGAGCGCCGGACCTCGACCCGCACGACACGGCCCCGATCGAGCTACGGGCGTTGGCCTCCGATCGGCGCCGGGTACCCGAGCCGGAACCGGTCACCGAGCTGCTGCCCGTGGTCCGCCCGCTCCCCGAGGCTCCCGCGGCGCCGCGACCGGGCCGGCATGCCCGCCGTGCGCCCGAGGTGCCGAGCGCGCAGACCGCACCGCGGGGTCACGATCCCGCTCTGGCGTTCCTCCTGAGTGACCCGATGGCCCTGTTCACCGCAGCGCCGCAGGGCCGCCACCGCCGCTCTCGCTGACGATCCTGGGCAGCGAGGTCCATCGCCAGGGGGTACCGGGTCATCGACGCGGTCGCCCACCCCGGCCGGGATCGCGAGAGTTCGCAGCGCGTCGGCATTCGAGGCCGGTTCGGACCTGGTTGTGACCCTGTTGGGTTTGGTTCACCCGGCGACCGGTGGGAGCCTGAGGGGTATATGAGCTGTCGGCTTTGCGTCGCGATGGGGGACAGCCAGTCACAGACGGGATCATGCCGTCATCGAAGATCCACAATTTGGCGTCGGGTGGCCAAGGCACAGATTGGCCAACAGGGTCGGCTGTCTCCTTAAACGCGGCGCGCGTCACGTTTGGATCGAGCTACGCTGGGGAGCCGGTAGCGGCCTCGGTGTCGAGGAAGCCCCGCACCCGATCGAGCCGGAGTGAAGCATGGGCACGGACGGTGGGGTCTTCCGTCGAATCCTGCGCAGGCTGACCAGCGAGGCGGAGGTGCTCGACGCGGACGACCTGTCGTCCGACGCCGCGCGATCCGGCGCCCAGCGGGCCTGCGACTGTGCCTGCGGTCAGGAGGTGACCGTATTCGGTAGGCTACGCAGCGTGGAGTTCTGCCCGCAGGATGCCGAGGCCTCTCTGGAGGCGGAGTTGTTCGACGGCACCGAGGGGGTCACGCTGATCTGGTTGGGTCGCCGCCGGATCGCTGGCATCGAGCCGGGCCGCACGATGCGGGTGCGCGGACGCATGGCCGTGCGCCACGGCCGCAAGGTGCTCTACAACCCGTACTACGAGATCTGCCAGCCCCAGTGAGCCAGACCTCCGAACCCGACGCCCCCGCGGAGCGCGCCGCCCCCACGATGATGGAGCGGATGGGCGGGCTCCCCGGGATCGTCGCCTCCACCATCCCGGTCGGCGTGTTCGTCGTGGTCAACATCCTGTTCGAGCTGCGTCCGGCGCTGTTCGCCGCACTCGCCGCCGGGGTGGCCGTCATGGCGTGGCGGCTCGCCCGCAGGGAGGCGTTGCAGCCGGCGGTGTCGGGCCTGCTCGGGGTCGGGCTCTGCGCGTTCATCGCCTATCGCACCGGTGAGGTGCGCGGGTTCTACCTGCCGGGGTTGATCTACAGCGCGGTGCTGGGGCTCACGTTCCTGGTCTCGGTGCTGGTGCGCTGGCCGCTCGCCGGGGTGATCTGGCACGGCATCAACGGCGACGGCCAGGGTTGGCGTCGCGAACCCCGGCTGCTGCGCGCCTACACCTTCGCCACGCTGCTGTGGACGGTCGTGTTCGCGTCCCGCCTCGTGGTGCAGGGGTGGCTCTACAACGCCCAGCAGGAGGACTGGTTGGGCATCGCCCGCTTGGCGATGGGCTTCCCCCTCGTCGGGTTGGCGCTGCTGGGCACCATATGGGCGGTCCGCCGCGCGCAGCGCACGCCGATCACGGCCTGAGCGGGGTCTCAGTACCCCAACGCCGCTCGGATGTCCTCCTCGACCGCGGACGTGGCGACGAACAGCAGCTCGTCGCCCGGCTCCAGGGCGTCATCGGGCTGAGGGATGATCACCCGGCCGCCGCGCAGGATCACCACCAACGCCGAGTCGACGGGCAGGTTCAGCGACTGCACCGGCCGCCCGGCCAGCGGGGTGTCCTCGGGCAGCGTCACCTCGACGAGGTTGGCCTGGCCCTGACGCAGGGTGAGCAGCCGGACCAGATCGCCGACCGCCACCGCCTCCTCCACCAGCGCGGCCAGCAACCGGGGGGTGGACACCGCGACGTCGACCCCCCAGTTGTCGCTGAACAGCCACTCGTTTCGCGGGTCGTTGACCCGGGCGACCACCCTGCGTACCGCGAACTCGGTCTTCGCGAGCAGCGACACCACCAGGTTGACCTTGTCGTCGCCGGTGGCCGCGATGACGACGTCGCAGCTCTCCAGATCGGCGTCCTCCAGCGAGCTCAGCTCGCACGCGTCGGCGTGCACCCAGTCGGCCGCCTCGACGGACTCGGGTTCGATGTTGGCCAGATCACGCTCGATGAGCATCACCTGATGCTTGTTCTCGACGAGCTCGAGCGCGATCGAGCGCCCGACGGCCCCGGCTCCCGCGATGGCCACGCGCATGGTCATACCTCCTGGGGCGGGGCTGCGGCGGCCGCCGTGACGTCGCTGACCGTGCCGGATACCGCAGCCACGTAGACGGTGTCCTCGGCCTGGACGGCGGTGTCGGAACGGGGCAGCACCCCGGTGCCGAACCGGACGATGAACGCCACCCGGCAGCGCGCGGCGACCTCCAGCTCCCGCACCGACCGACCCACCCAGTCCTCGTGGACGGACAGCGGCAGGATCGCGACCGTGCCCGCCGGCTCGCGCCACGCCGTGGCCGCCCCGTCGGGCAGCAGCATCCGCATCAGGCGGTCGGTGCTCCACGGCACGGTCGCGACGGTCGGGATGCCGAGCCGTTCGTACACCGCGGCGCGTTTGGCGTCGTAGATGCGGGCGACGACGTGTTCGAGACCGAAGCTCTCCCGCGCCACGCGGGCGGAGATGATGTTGGAGTTGTCGCCAGAGGACACCGCGGCGAACGCCTCGGCCCGCTCCACCCCGGCCGCGATGAGGACGTCGCGGTGGTAGCCCTCGCCGATCACCTGCTTGCCGCGGAAGTCCGGGCCGAGCCGGCGGAACGCCTGCGGGTTGCGGTCGATGATCGCTACGTCGTGGCCGAGCCGCTCCAGGCTTCCGGCGAGCGAGGAACCCACCCGTCCACAACCCATGATCACCACATGCACGGCCGGTCTCCTCGCTGTCCCCCTGGCTACCGGGTCGGACGAAACGCTACCTCGTGGCGGCCGGAGATGTTCAGGATTCGAAAGCGGTACCCCATCCCCGGTTCGGTGATCAGGGTCCCGAGCCGATCGAACGGGGTGAACGGTCGGGTCGCCCGGTCCCGAGGGACGCCCGGGCCGCTGTCCACGATGCGCAGCTCGACCCGGCCGGCGTGCACGCTGCCTCGCAGCGCCACCGGGGCGTCGGCGCCGTGGCGCAACGCGTTGTCCACCACGTTGGCGATCACGGTGAACGGGCTCGTCAAACCGCTGTGGCCGGACCCCGAGGTGGACGTTACCGACGACGCTCTCGCGTGGGCCGCGGAGCTCGCGCTGGAGTTGCGCCGCCGGGTGAAGGAGCAGCAGGCGCGAATCGGCGTCGCCGAGTTCGGCAAGGTCGACCTCAGCTATCGCCTCGGGGACCGACCTGCGAAGGTCGTCTACTGCGACGAGTCGGTGCGGCACCGGCAGCTTGCCGATGAGGAGGATGCGCTTTCGCCACGCTCCTCCTGAAGGCCTGCACTCCCTATCGAAACGAGAGGTTCGCGACGGCATAGGAGATGCGCGCCGCCCTGCAGGAAGCACGGAACGGGCGGACGTGAGAGCTCTTGATGTACCTACGGTTGGTAGTTACATTGTTCCAATGGAGACCATCGGCCTGCGAGAGCTCAACCAGAACCCGTCCAAGGCAGTCGCGAGGGTCCGTGCTGGAGCCTCGCTCATCGTCACTGATCGGGGAAGACCGGTGCTGCGCATGATCCCGGAAATCGAGTACCCCGGCACCCTCCAACAGATGGTCGCCGCCGGCGAAGCTCGCCCGCCGGTAGAGCGCGATATGCCGGACCTGATCCCCGACCTCGCGCCCGACATGGAGAGCCTGGCCGACGTCCTCGTCGCCGAGCGGGACAGGGAACGCAACCGTTGATCTATCTCGACGCTTGCGCCCTGCTGAAGTTCATCGAGTCGGAGCCGGAGACAAGCGCGCTGCGCGCCTGGCGCGAAGCCATCCCGGAGGGAATCGAGCTGGTCACCAGCGAACTTGCCCAGCTGGAGATCACCCGCACCCTGCTCCGTGTCGGCCTCGACCACCAGCGGGTGCCCTATACCGTCGGGCAAGCCCTGATGGGCGTCTACGTGATGGACCTCACCAGCACCGTCCTGTCCCGGGCCATGGCCTACCGCGTTCCCCGACTCGGTTCGCTCGATGCGATCCATCTGGCCAGCGCGGACCCGTTCCGGACGGAGCTGACCGAGTTCGTCACCTACGACCGCGAACTTGCCAAGGTGGCGACGGATCTGGGATTCCCCGTGGCGGCGCCGTCATAACCAGAGACCTCACGTCGCGATCGTCGTGCGGCCCCTGGTTGTGTGCGCCGCCCGCAGGCGCCGCGAGCAGGTCGCCCGGGACGACGTCGGTGGGCGGAGCGGTGTCCTCGGTAGCAGATCCAGCTACAGGCGCTGCTCGAGGACGGCATCCAGTACCTGGTCGTGGACCTGTGGCAGGTGCTGGGCTGCGACACTCGGCTGTTCGGCTTGCTGTCCGATGCCCACCAGATCCTCGCCGACCGCTACGGCTGGGACATGCCCGTTGGGATGGGAACCGTCGTCCTCGACGCCCTGGGCCCGGCGGCCACGCAGACGTGGTAGCCGTGCGCGGTCAGGTTGGTCCGCAGTGCCCGGAGTGTCTGCGGGTCGTCGTCGACGACGAGCACTCGCGTTCCAGTCACCCGTTCCCCCGGTACATGATCAGTTCATTCACCTGGCCGCGCGGACGGCGAGGTTGAGCTCGGTGACGTTCACCCCGGGCTCGCCGAGGAACCCGAGGAACCGGCCGTCGGTGTGTTCCTCGACCAGGCGTCGCACGTCGGTCTCGGGCAGGCGGGTGACCCGGGCCACCCGCGGCACCTGGAGCTCGGCGTAGGCCGGGCTGATGTGCGGGTCGGCGCCGGACGCCGAGGCCGTGACGGCGTCGGCCGGAACGGCATCCGCAGCGACACCTTCCCGGGCGGCGATAATCGTCTGGCGGTGCCTCCTCCGGGGCGGCGGCGGCCACGGACGGGTGGCGCCCGCGCAAAGGGCGAGCCGGCGGGCCCGGGATGGCGAGGAGTCTTGACGGCTTCTGTGTGCCACATCACGTTCGGTCGCCATGACCGCGCCCGACCCCGTCAGGGGTCGGCCGGGAATAGGCTTCCAAGGTGTCCAAGCTTGCGACGGCGACCAAGCGGATCCTGGTCGGGCGTCCACAGCGCAGTGACCGCCTCGCGCACACCCTGCTCCCGAAGCGGATCGCGCTTCCGGTGTTCGCCTCCGACGCCATGTCCTCGGTCGCCTACGCACCCGAGGAGATCTTCCTGACGCTCTCCGCGGCCGGGGTGGCCTCCTACGCCTACTCCCCGTGGGTCGGGCTCGCGGTGGTCGTGGTGCTGCTGACCGTGGTCACCAGCTACCGGCAGAACGTCGTGGCCTACCCGTCGGGGGGCGGGGACTACGAGGTCGCCACGGTCAACCTCGGCCCCCGCGCCGGGCTCACCGTCGCGGCCGCGCTGCTCGTGGACTACACGCTGACGGTGGCCGTGTCGATCTCGGCCGCCGCGGCGAACGTCGGCGCGCTGGTGCCGTACGTTGCCGAGCACAAGGTGGGGTTCGCCGTCGCGGCGATCGTGCTGCTCACCGCCGCGAACCTGCGCGGCGTCCGCGAGTCCGGCGTGGCGTTCGCCGTCCCCACCTACGCGTTCATGTTCGGCATCGCCACCATGGTCATCTGGGGGCTGACCCGGATCCTGCTGTTCGGCGACGAGGTGCGCACCGGGAGCGCAGACCTCGAGCTCGTCGCCGAGGGTGACGCGTTCACCGGGCTCGCGCTGGTGCTGCTGATCCTGCGCAGCTTCACCCAGGGCTGTGCTGCGCTCACCGGCGTCGAGGCGATCAGCAATGGCGTGCCGGCGTTCCGCAAACCCAAGTCCCGCAACGCCGCCACCACCCTCGCCCTGCTCGGCGGCATCTCGGTGATGATGTTCTCCGGGCTCATCGCGCTCGCCCAGCTCACCGGCGCGAAGATCGCGGAGTTCCCCGCGCAGCAGTTCCCCACCGCTCCGCCGGACTATGTGCAGCAGACCCTCGTGGCGCAGCTGGCCGACGCGGTGTTCGGCGGCTTCCGGGTCGGCTTCTTCTTCGTCGTCATCGTGACCGCGCTGATCCTGGTGCTCGCCGCGAACACCGCGTACAACGGCTTTCCGGTGCTCGGGTCGATCCTGTCCCAGGACCGCTACCTGCCTCGCCAGTTGCACACCCGCGGCGACCGGCTCGCGTTCTCCAACGGCATCGTCTTCCTGGCCGGCGTCGCGATCGTGCTGGTGATCGGGTTCCAGGCCGAGGTCACGCGCCTCATCGCCCTCTACACGGTCGGTGTGTTCACCTCGTTCACGCTCAGCCAGAGCGGGATGCTGCGGCACTGGCACCGGTTGCTGACGACCGAGACCGATGTGGCGCAGCGCCGCCGGATGCGGCGGGCCCAGATCATCAACGGGTTCGGCGCCGCGATGACCGCGGTGGTCCTGGTCGTCGTGCTGATCACCAAGTTCACCCGGGGGGCGTGGATCGCGATCGCGGCGATGGCGGCGTTCTTCGTCATGATGCTGTTCATCCGGCGGCACTACGACCGCATCTCCGCCGAGCTTGTGGCCGGCGAGGCCGACGCCGTCCTCCCCTCCCGCAACCACGCGATCGTGCTCGTGTCGGTGCTGCACAAGCCCACGCTGCGCGCCGTCGCCTACGCTCGCGCCACCCGGCCCGACGTGCTGGAGGCGGTCACGGTCAACGTCGACGAGACCGACACCAGGCGCCTCGTCCGGGACTGGGAGCAGCGCAAGCTGCCGGTGCCGCTCAAGGTCGTCGAGTCACCCTACCGGGAGATCACCAAGCCCGTTCTGGACTACGTGAAACGGATCCGGAGCAAGAATCCCCGTGACGTCGTCACCGTCTTCATCCCCGAGTACGTCGTCGGGCACTGGTGGGAGACGATCCTGCACAACCAGAGCGCGCTGCGGCTCAAGACCCGGCTGCTGTTCCAGCCGGGGGTGATGGTGACCAGCGTGCCGTGGCAGCTCGCCTCGTCGCAACGGGTGATGGTACGGCGCCCGGAGACCCCACCCGGGTCGTTGCGGCGCGGCTACCCTGCGTTAGGTGCACGCGACGACGACCGTCCCGCGGCCGAGTCACCTTCCACGCCGCCGGACGAACGGGTCGGCGGGAGGCGGACGTGATCACGCTCAGGAGGTCGCTGTCGGGTGCCGCACCTGCGGGCCCGACGCTGGTGAGCGTCAGCGAGGTGGCGCCGTGACCGGGCGTGCGAGGTCACCGTTGAGCGCCACACCCGGTACCAGGATGGACTGGACCGACCGTGTGCTCGAGCTCGACGTCGGTCCCGTGGCGCACGGCGGGCACTGCGTGGCGCGCGTGCCCACCGACGACGGCGGCGCAGGCCGGGTGGTCTTCGTGCGTCACGCGCTGCCGGGGGAGCGGGTGCGGGCGGTGGTGACCGAGGACCGCGGTGGCGCGTTCTGCCGGGCCGACGCCATCAGCGTGCTCACGGCGTCCCCCGAGCGGGTGCCGGCGCCGTGCGTCTGGGCCCGGGCCGGTGGGTGCGGTGGGTGCGACCTGCAACACGTCGCGCCCGCCCGGCAGCGCGAGCTCAAGGCCGCCGTGCTCGCCGAACAGCTGCGGCGTCTCGCCGGGATCGAGCGTGCCGTCGAGATCGAGGAGCTGCCCGGCGGGCCGCTGGGGTGGCGTCACCGTGTGCGGTTTGCCGTGGACGGCGACGGCCGTGCCGGGTTGCGCGCGCACCGCAGCCACGACGTGCTGCCGATCGCGGAGTGCCCGCTCATCCCCACCGGCACCCTGGAACCGGTGCTGGCGGGCACCTTCCCCGTCGATGACGAGGTGGACGTCGCCCTGGACGCCGACGGCGGGTTGCACGTTGCCGTCGTCCACCCACCGCATGCCGTCACCGATCAATCCCGCTCCGTCGTCCAGCGCTCCGTCGTCCAGCGCGCGGTCGGGCGGGAGTGGCGGCTGTCGCCGGGGGTGTTCTGGCAGGTGCACCCGGCCCTGCCCGACACACTGGCCTCCGTCGTGCGGGAGTGGGCGGACGCCCCCCGTGGCGGCACCGCATGGGACCTCTACGGCGGGGTCGGGCTCTTCGCAGCGGTGCTTGCCGAACAGGTGGGGGCGCAGGGCGCGGTGACCGTGGTCGAGTCGTCCCGCCGTGCGGTGGACGACGGCCGGGCGGCGCTGGCCGACCTCCCGCAGGTGCGGTGGACGGTGGGTCGGGTCGAGAACGTGCTGGGCGGGCTCGCCGGCCGGGTGGACGTGGCGGTCGCCGATCCGCCCCGTCGGGGCCTGGGCCGTGCGCTCGTCGACGCGCTGTGCGAGCGCGCTCCCGACCGGTTGGTGCATGTGGCGTGCGACCCGGCGGCCCTCGCGCGTGACGTTGGGTTGTTCACCGCCCGCGGCTACCGGCTGGACCGGCTGCGGGCGTTCGATGCGTTCCCGATGACCCACCACTTCGAGTGCGTTGCGCTGCTCGTGCGCTCATGATCGTTCCGACAGCTACCTGGGCGCCGGTGCGACGACGCTCAGGTGGCTGTCACAACGATCACCGCTACCTCGCGTGCTGATCGGGCAGCGGGAAGTCCACGATCGGTCGGGTGCTCGCGGCCCGGTTGCCGGCCGCGCTGGTCTCCGTCGACCGGATCGACGCGGCCTTGCGGCGGGCCGGGATCGCGGCTGACCAGCCCACCGGGCCGGCTGCGTATCTCGTTGCCGAGATCGTGGCCGACGACGTCCTTGCCGCTGGAACGTCCGTGCTGGTCGATGCGGTGAACGCCGTCGAGCCGGCTCGGGCGCAATGGCGTGAGCTCGCCGTGCGCAGGGGTGTCGAGATGCGGGTCGTCGGGATCGTCTGCTCGGATCCCGACCTGCACCGCACCCGGCTCGAGCGTCGCCGCCGCAGGTTCGCCGGCCTACCCGAGCCGAGATGGGCCGATGTCGAGCGCCGCCGGACCGAGTTCGTCCCGTGGACCACACCGCGTCTCGTGCTCGACTCAGCCGAAAACCTCGACACCAGTGTCCGCACAGCGCTGGACCACCTCGGGGGATGATCAGCGCCGCCCGGCCGGTGCGCAACCGGCGGCGAGGCGGGGGGCAGGTCGGTTACGGTCGAAGCCATGTCGACGCCCATGTACATCAACCCCGAGGGGTTGCACTCGAACCCGGCCTTCACCCAGGTCGTGCGCGTGCCCGCGGGTAACGACACGATCTTCGTCGGTGGTCAGAACGGCGTCGGGCCGGACGGCTCGGTGGTCGGCCCCGGCGTCGCCGAGCAGACCCGGCAGGCTCTCCTGAACCTGCGTGCCTGCCTCGTCGCGGCCGGCGCCGACCTCACCGACGTCGTGAAATGGACCATACTGTGCGTGGACGGCGTTGCGCTGCACGAGGGCTTTGCGGCGTTCGGCGAGGTCTGGCCGCGCCACGCGGCCCCACCCGCGATCACCGTGGCGATGGTGGCCGGGCTCGCGGTGCCAGGCGCGCTGGTGGAGATCGAGGCGGTGGCGACGGTCCGCCCCCCGGAGCCCCTCGGCCGGTGATCCATCGGGCCAAGTGGTCTACACCGGAAGTTCGGTGGTGCAAGCGCCACCACTGAGCTGATCGTCGGCCGGAGGTAATTCGGAGTCCGGCGACCACCGGTACCTGCCGGATCAGCTCCGGGGTCGAGCGCGGTCAACCCGATCCGCGGTGTCATCGCCGCAGCGCCCTCGTACTCCCGCAGGCCCCGCGGCGCGCTGGCATCGCGGGCCGCGCAACGATGGGTCGGTGACCAGCACGACGCACTCCGTCCAGCAGCGCATCGCCGACGAGCTCGGCGTCCGACCCAACCAGGTGGCCGCCACCGTCGACCTGCTCGACGGCGGCGCGACCGTGCCGTTCATCGCCCGCTACCGCAAAGAGGCGACCGGTGCCCTCGACGACGCGCAGCTGCGCACGCTCGAGGAGCGGTTGCGTTACCTGCGCGAGCTGGAGGAGCGCCGGGCCGTCGTACTCGACGAGATCCGCAAGCAGGGCAAGCTCGACGAGGCCCTGGAGGTCCAGATCCTGGCCGCCGACTCCAAGGCGCGGCTGGAGGACATCTACCTGCCCTACAAGCCCAAGCGCCGGACGAAG
>JBOHEP010000464.1:0-4381 GCA_050701075.1 Pseudonocardia sp.
TCGGGAGCTGCCCGAGCCGGGGGAGCACGTCGCGCAGCCGGGCCGCGCCGTACTCGGCCTGGGTGGCCCAGGCCCCCGCCTCCTGCCCGAGGGTGATCGGGACGGCGTCCATCAGGTGGGTGCGCCCGGCCTTCACGACCTCGGACCAGTCCGCCGCGCGCCGTCGCAACGTCGACCCCAGGTGCTCCAGTGCCGGGATGACATCGGTGGCGAGGGCCTCGGTCGCCGCCAGGTGGATGGTCGTGGGGAAGACGTCGTTGGACGACTGCGAGGCGTTGACATGATCGTTGGGGTGCACCTGCGAACCAGCGGCGTGGCCGGCCAGCGTCGCGATCACCTCGTTCGCGTTCATGTTCGAACTGGTGCCCGAGCCGGTCTGGAACACGTCGACCGGGAAGTGCGCGTCGTGCCGGCCTGCCGCGATCTCGTCGGCGGCGATCGCGATCGCGTCAGACAACTCGGCCGGCAGCACGCCGATCCGTTTGTTCACCCGCGCGGCCGCCCCCTTGACCAGGCCGAGCGCGCGGATCTGGGCGCGCTCGAGGCCGCGGCCGGAGATCGGGAAGTTCTGCACGGCCCGTTGGGTCTGGGCGCCCCACAGCGCGTCGACGGGCACCCGAACCTCGCCCATCGTGTCGTGCTCGATGCGGTACTCGGTCTCCATGGCGCGCAGTCTTCCCGCGCCGGGGTCGGGCCGCACCACCGGCCGGGCGGATGATCGCTCCGGGTTGCGGTCAGCGCACGACCTGCACGACGTCACCACGGCTCAACGACGAGAAGTACGTCTTGGCGGCGCCTCGCGAGAGGTGGATGCAACCGTGTGACAACTCACGCAGGCTGCCCTGATGGAAGGCGACGCCGCCGTTGAAGAAGACCGCGTACGGCATCGGCGCATCGTCGTAGAGACTGCTTCGATGGTGGCGGTTCTTGAACGACACGCGGAACGTACCCGTAGGCGTGCGGTAGCCCTTGCGGCCGTGGGTGATCGGCACCGGCCCGTACTGCACGGCACCGTTGGAGATCAGCCAGGTCTTGTTGCTGGACAGGTCGATGCACGCCCGGGCGGTCGCCGCACAGGGGGTGCCCGCGGCGAGTGCCGGTGCCAACGGCGGTGCCGCAACCGGTGCCGGAGCTGCCACCGGTGCCGGTGCTGCCACCGGTGCCGGGGCCGTGGCGGGAGTAGGTGCTGAGACGGCCGGCGCCGGCGCGGCCGGCGCGAGGTTCGGAACCGGCGCGGCAGCGAACGGTGCCAGCCCCGGTGCCGACCGCAACGGTGCGGGCAGCGCCTCGGCGGCCACGGCGACGATCGCCGCGGTGGTGGGCGCGGCACCGGCGGCGGCACCGCTGAACAGCCCGGTGAGCATGACGACCAGCGCCAACCCGAGTACCCGCAACGCGCGCACGTGCACACCCTCGCCCTCTTGACCGGGGATCCCGGTGCCGAATTGATAAGGATCCGGCAATCGGACTCGACGAGCCAGCTCCGAAGGGGTGGCGACCGCTCACGATTCGATCACGATTCGGTTCAAACATCAGAGGACGGACGCGCCGAAGCGGTCGACGGCCGCGCTCGGCTCCAGGTCACCATGATCACCGGTTTGGTGCATTTCCGGCCAGATCCAGGAGGAGAATGCACCAGGATGGTGATCTTGAGCTTGGCCGAGGCTGCCCACGTGCTCCACACCCCGAAGGGCTTCTGCGGCGCTGCACCAGCCTGCCCGGCCTTGGTCCGGGAAGGGTGGGTACCGGTGGGTCCAGCGGCCGCGGGGACCGCACTGGACCCGCCGGGATCAGAAGGCCTGCCGGCTCGAGGCCCGGCGCACCGCCGGGTCACGGTCGCCAATGCCCTGAGGTGGCCCGCCGGACAGGTGATCAAAGGCAAACCGTCGCGCGTCTGCCTCCATGTGCGCCCGGCTCCATGATGAGGACCGAAGCCGCCACCCTCAGGGCAGCGGCGGCGCAGAGTGCTGCTCCACCGCCGCGATCTGCTCGTCGGACAGGTCGAAGTCCACAGAGGAGTACTCCCGCAACTTGGTCAGCCGGTGGTACCCATCGATCATCCGGACCGTGCCGGACTTGGAGCGCATCACGATCGACTGCGTGGTGCAGCCGCCGGCCCGGTAGCGTACGCCGCGCAGCAGGTCGCCGTCGGTGATGCCGGTGGCGCAGAAGAACACGTTGTCCCCGCGCACCAGGTCGGTGGTCGTCAGCACCCGGTCGAGGTCGTGGCCGGCGTCGAGCGCCTTCACCCGCTCCGCGTCGTCGCTTGGCCACAGCCGTGCCTGGATCGCGCCGCCCATGCACTTCAACGCGGCCGCGGTGATGATGCCCTCCGGCGTGCCACCGATGCCGATCAGCAGGTCGACACCGGTGTCCGGGCGGGCCGCGGAGATCGCCCCGGCCACGTCGCCGTCGGAGATGAAGTGGATGCGCGCCCCGGTGCGCCGGATGTCCTTGATCAGGGTGTCGTGCCGTGGCCGGTCCAGCACGCACACCGTCACGTCGGCGATGTCGAGATCCTTGGCTTGCGCGACCAGGCGGATGTTCTCCGAGACGGGCGCGGTGATGTCGATGACGCCCGCCGCCTCCGGTCCGACCGCGAGCTTCTCCATGTAGAAGACCGCCGAGGGGTCGAACATCGCGCCCCGCTCTGCGCACGCGAGCACCGCCACGGAGTTCGGCATGCCCTTGGCCATCAGGGTGGTGCCGTCGATCGGGTCGACGGCGACGTCGCAGTCGGGCCCCGCACCGTTGCCCACCTGCTCGCCGTTGTAGAGCATGGGCGCCTCGTCCTTCTCGCCCTCGCCGATCACCACCACCCCGCGCATCGAGACGCTACCGATGAGCTGACGCATGGCGTCCACCGCCGCACCGTCGCCGCCGTTCTTGTCCCCGCGACCGACCCAGCGGCCAGCGGCCATGGCGGCCGCCTCGGTGACCCGGACCAGCTCCATCGCCAGGTTCCGGTCGGGCGCCTCGCGGCGGCGTTCGCGAGAAGAACTCCTGTTTCCGGACGTGGTCATCGCCGGCCTCCCAGCTGATCGTGTGCGGCTGCGGCGCCGCGGCCACCCGCGCGCACCGCGAGCGGGTGGGCAGGGGATCGAAGGTGATCCTCGCAGATCACCGCGCGCAGCGGCAGTGGAGCGCGCATCGGCACCACGGGCCACCGGGGGCGTGGCGGCTGAGACCATGGTGGATGTGAGTTCCGCCGCGGACCCGACGCCGCCCGACCGGCCACCGACGCCGCCCGACCCGACGTTCGCCAAGCCACCGCGGTCCGCGCTGGGTGTGCGGCAACTGGTGGGCGCGTTGGTGGTCCTCGTCCCGGTGATCCTGCTCCTCGGCGGGCTGTCGCGGTGCTCGTTCAGCCCCGGCGGTCCTTCTGTGGACGGCGGTGCGGTGCCTACCGTCGACGCGCCGGCGGAGCTGCGCGCGCTCGCCCCGCGGATCACGTTCGGGCTGCGGATCCCGGCAGTACCGCCGAACTGGCTGTCGAACTCCGTCGACCAGGTCGTCGTCGAGGACCGCCGGGCGGTGCGGATCGGTCATCTCACCGTCGACCGGCGCTACCTGCGGCTGCTTCAGAGCGACGCGTCCGAGCAGGCCTTGCTGGTGTCCGACACCGGTGGGGTGCCCCAGGCGCGCGGAACGACCGAAGCGGGCGGGCAACAATGGGTCGTTTACGGAGCGGAAGGTGAGGAGCCCGTCTGGGTGACCGAGGTGCCCACCCCCGGCGCCGCCACCGTCCGGCTGCTCATCACCGGCAGCGGCACCGAGGCCGACTTCCGCACCCTCGCCGTCGCCACCCTGGCCGGTGAGCTGCTGCCGGTGGGCGCAGCACCGAGGTGAGCACCGGGTTACTCATGTCGTTGTTCGTCAGCGCACGATCAGGGGTCGGGGCGGTCCAGGACCGCGTGGATGCGGGTGCGCGCACCGGTCAGCTGTTCCTCGCACCGGCGGGCGAGCTGCTCGCCACGCTCCCAGAGCGCCACGGACTCGTCGAGGCTGAGCCCCCCCACCTCCAGCGCACGTACCACTTCGGCCAGCTCGTCGCGGGCCTGCTCGTAGCCGAGACCGTCCACCGGCGGTCGCTGCGTCATTGCTGGGTTCCTTCCCCGTCGACCACGGCCGTCACTGCCCCGTCCACGACGCGGATCCGCAGCCGCGCCCCGGTTCCGATCTCTCGCACCGAGCGCAGCACCGGCAGCGGCGAACCGGGACTGCGATCCTCCGGTATCTGCTGCACGATCGCGTAGCCGCGAGCCAGCGTGGCCGCCGGGCCGAGGGTGCTCAGCCGGGCCCGCAGGTGATCGAGCTCGGCGCCGCGCCGGTCCAGCGCCCGGTCCAGGCCGGCCCGCGACGCCTCGCGCAGGCGCGTCAC
>JBOHEP010000465.1:0-11985 GCA_050701075.1 Pseudonocardia sp.
GGCAGGTGAACGAGGACGCCACCAGGATGATCGTCACGACGAGCGCGTAGGGGACGTTCAGTTCCGTGGGCGGTGTCGGCCACTCGCCGTCGTTCTGGGCCCGCGCGGTGAAGTAGATCGCGAACAGCCCGGCGAAGAACATCAGCTCGCTGGACAGCCAGACGATCGTGCCGATGCTGACCATGTTGGGGCGGTTCAGCGAGTGGATCCGCGCGCTGATGTTGGGAGCCGCTGTCGTCACGAAGGTATTATGACCCCCGGCCAACTTCTACAGCCTGTCGGGATACCTGTTCTTCCCGGTCACTCGGTCACGGTGTCGTCGTGGCTACGATCACTGCGTGAGCAGCCCCGTTCCCGCCCGCGCACAGCAGCCCGTCCATACGGTGCTGGTGTTCAGTCACCGGCCCGAGATCCGGGAGGCCATCACCACCGCCATCGGCCGTCGTCCCGCGTCCGACGTGGGCCGGGTGCGTTTCCTGGAGCTCGGCCGGATAGCGGAGGTGCTGGCCGCGTGCGACGCCGGCGAGGTCGACCTGGCGATCCTCGACGGCGAGGCCCAACCGACCGGTGGAATGGGCCTGTCACGCCAACTGAAGAACGAGATCGACGACTGCCCGCCGATCATCGTCACGGTCCGCAGGCGCGACGATCGGTGGCTCGCCACCTGGTCACAGGCTGATGCCGTGCTCGTGCACCCGCTCGACCCGGTCACCGCCGCCGAGACCGTGGCCGAGGTCCTGCGGCGGTCGGCGACCGGCCTGCCCGCGTCCCGTGGCTGAGGCCGGCGCCGAGCTCAGCTGGCCGAGCCTGCTCGGCCGGCTACTCGGCGGGCACCACCTCGGTTCGGCCGACACGGCCTGGGTGATGGGCCGGGTGCTCTCCGCGGAGGCCACCCCGGCCCAGGTGGCGGGGTTCCTCGTCGCGCTGCGGGCGAAGGGGGAGACCGCCGCGGAGATCGCCGGGCTGGCCGAGGCGATGCTGCGCCACGCCCACCGGGTCGTCGTTCCCGGCCGCGCAGTGGACGTGGTCGGAACCGGGGGTGACCAAGCTCATACCGTCAATATCTCGACGATGGCGGCGATGGTGGTCGCTGCGGCCGGGGTGCCCGTGGTCAAGCACGGCAACCGGGCGGCGTCCTCGGCGTGCGGTTCGGCCGATCTCCTCGAGGCGGTCGGGGTGGCCATCGACCTGCCGCCCGACGCGGTGGCCACATGCGTGGCCGAGCTGGGTATCGGGTTCTGCTTCGCCCCCGTCTTCCACCCGGCGATGCGGCACGCGGCCGGGCCGCGCCGCGAGCTCGGCGTGCCCACCGCGATGAACGTGCTCGGTCCGCTGACCAACCCGGCGCAGCCCACCGCGGCGCTGGTCGGTTGCGCAGACGCGCGCTTGGCGCCGGTGATCGCCGAGGTACTGGCGGGGCGCGGTGGCAGTGCCCTCGTCGTGCGCGGCGATGACGGGCTGGACGAGCTCACGACCACGACGACGAGCACCGTGTGGATGGTCGGTGCCGGTGAGGTACGGGTGGGTACGCTCGATCCGGCGCGGCTGGGGATCGCGACTGCCACCCGGGATGACCTGCGCGGCGGGGACCCCGGGACGAACGCCGCGGTGTGCCGGCGGCTGCTGGCCGGTGAACGTGGTCCGGTGCGCGATGCGGTGCTGCTCAACGCGGCGGGGGCGCTGGTGGCCTTCGAGGGGGTGTCGGGTGGGCCGGCCGACGGGGTGTCGGGCGGGCCGGAAGGGGTGCCGGGCGGGCCGGTGGGAACCGGGCTGGCCGAGAGGTTTCCAGCGGCGCTGCGGCGGGTGGCAGCGGCTGTCGACTCGGGCGCGGCGGAGGGTCTGCTCGCGCGCTGGGCGCAGGTGTCCACCCTTCTTGATCACAACCGGCTCTGACTGCGCCGTATCCTAGTCAGAGGCAAACGCGCACCGGCCGTTCATATGTCCTCACAAGAGAGATCGATCCCAGCTTCTCCAGGCAGCTAGCCGCCACCGCCATGTGGAAGGATTCACGGATCGTTCACGGATCAGGAAATTACACAGACGATCAACAGTGGCCTCACCGCTGGCCCGGCCGGCCAGGACCCGGCCAGAGCCATGATCGCCAGTTGGGTGCGGAACCCAACTGGATCTGGCCGTTTTCGCACCCGACTGGCGATCATGCCCAGACTCGCTGGAGCATGAAGATCAATGAGATCGATTTGGCGGCCTCCCGAAGCGTCCACCTGCAACGATGCGTCGTCCACTGTGACTGACCGACAACGTCACGGTCGCGTCGGGCAAGACACGACACACCCGAACGTGCGTACGTAGTTTCTGGGTGTGCACTTAGGCGGGCCCACCGCCGGTCCGACGCGCATCTTCGTCGGGACCTTGCGCATCGAGCGCTGCCCGACATGGACGCGACGCTACCCGACGAGGCCGGAACAGGCCGATTAACCTGGTCCGATGTCCCAGTCCGAGCAGGCCGCCGAGGGCGCTGCCATATCCGTGGACTGGAGCCGCCTGCCCGAACCGCTGGCCGCCCGGATGGCCGACGTCGCCGCGGCGGCCGTCGGCGGGATGCCGGAGGCCGAGGTGCCCGTCCCGCTGCGCCGACTGGCTCGCTTCACCCCGGCCAAACGGGCCAAGCTGGGGGGTCCGGCGCTGGTGGCCGAGCTGCGGGGCTCGACGGCCTTCCGGGCGGCGGTCGTCGCGTGGTGGGACGAGAACCGTCCTGGTGAGCTGCATCCGGGCGCGGACGACCCGCTCGCCGCCGCCGCCGCTGCTGTGCTCATCGAGCACGCCACGGCAGGCGAGGCGGTGCGGGCTGCCGCCCGCCGTGGGGAGGCGGTGGAGCTTCGGGCCGAGCGCGACGTGGCCCTGGCGCGCGTCGACAAGCTCAGTGCCGAGCTGGAGCGCCTGCGCGGTGAGCTTGCGCAAGCACGGTCGCGGGCCCGCTCGGCCGACGACCAGCGCGATGTGGAGTACCAGCAGCTCCGGCGCCGGGTGTCCGAGCAGGGCGCGCGGTTGCGGGCGGCCGCAGACGCCCGGGCGGCCGCCGACCAGATCGCGGCGGAGCTGCGCCGGTCGGCCGAGCAGGAACTGGCCGTGGCGCATGCCGAACGCGATCGGGAACGCGACCGGGCCGATGCAGAGCGTCTCCGCGCCGACCGTGCCGTCGCGGAGGTGGCGGCGGCGCGGCAGGCCGTGCGAGAGGCTCGGCAGGCCGACGAGGTTCGCCTCGGACTGCTCCTCGACACCCTCGGTGGTGCCGTCGCGGGGCTTCGTCGCGAGCTGGCTATAAGTGGCGGAGGGCCGCGCCCGGCCGACCTCGTCGCCGGCCTCCGGCCCGGCGATCCCGGTATGTCTGGTTTGTCTGGGTTGTCCTCGGACGGGCTCGCGGCCTTGGATGCACTTCTCGCGATCCCCTCGGTGCACCTGATCGTGGACGGCTACAACGTCAGCAAGACAGGGTATCCCGATCTTCCGCTGGCCGATCAGCGAACCCGGCTGGTCGGCCAGCTCGCGGCGTTGGCGGCGCGCACCGGCGTCGAGATCACCGTGGTGTTCGACGGGGCGGGCGTGGTGACCGCGCCGACGCGGGGGTCCCGGGGCGTGCGCGTGCTGTTCAGCGACCGGGGGGTGCTCGCCGACGACGTGATTCGGGCGCTGGTGGCGGCTGAGCCCGAGGGGCGTCCGGTCCTCGTGGCCACCTCGGACCGGGCGGTGATGACGTCGGTCCGCCACCGCGGAGCCCACGCGCTGCCGTCGGCGGTCCTCCTGGTTCGGCTCGTCCGCTCCTGAACGTCCACCGAAACTGTCGGTGCCCCGTCGTAGCGTTCGCGGTGATCGATACAACACGACCGGCGAGGAGCAAAAAATGATCATCGACTGTGACAACTGCGAGGTCCGGGGCAACGCGTGTGGCGACTGCGTGATCGGTGTGCTGCTCGACTCCGCATCGTGCCGGTCCGGCCTTGCACCGGCAGCGCCCGTCTCGGGGGCTCCGATCGTGCGACTCGAGGCGCCGGAGCGGCGAGCGCTCGACGTGCTCGCCGATCAAGGTCTGGTGCCGAGGCTGCGGCTGGTCGCAACGGCCCCGGGCCGGGCGGTGCCTGATGTGGACGCGGCCCGGGGCGTCCGCGATGCGGGTTGACTATTGTCCGGCCGGTGCCCCGCACCCTGCTGGTGACCAACGACTTCCCGCCGCGGGCGGGTGGTATTCAGAACTACCTGCGCGCTCTGGCCGAGCGCCTTCCGGTCGGGGAGCTCGCCGTCTACGCCCCTGCCTGGCCGGGAGCACGCGAGTTCGACGCCGCGCTCCGCTTCCCGGTGTACCGCCACTCCACCTCGCTGATGCTTCCGTCTCCCGACGTCGCTCGTCGGGCCGCGGAGTTGGTGCGGGCCCACGGCGCCACCACGGTGTGGTTCGGGGCGGCGGCGCCGCTGGCGCTGCTCGGCCCCGGCCTGCGCCGGCGGGCCGGAATCACGCGGGTGGTGGCGAGCACGCACGGACACGAGGTGGGGTGGTCGATGCTCCCGGGTGCCCGCCAGGCCCTGCGTCGGATCGGTCGCGACGCCGACGCGCTCACCGTCATCTCCCGATATACGCGGGGTCGGGTCGCGGCGGCGTTCGGCCCGGACTCGGCGCTGGAGCACCTGCCGTCCGGGATCGACGCGGACGCCTTCCGTCCCGACCCGGCGGCTCGGGCCGAGCTGCGCCGGCGGTATCGGCTCGGTGACGCCCCCCTCGTGACCTGCGTGTCCCGATTGGTGCCCCGCAAGGGACAGGACGTACTGATCCGGACGATGGGGCAGCTTCGGTCGCGGGTGCCGGGCACCCGACTGCTCCTCGTCGGTGCCGGACCGTACGCCGATCGGTTGCGGCGGCTCGCCGCGGAGCACGGTGTCGCCGAACACGTCGTCTTCACCGGTGCGGTGCCCGCCGCGGAGTTGCCGGCCCACCAGGCCGTCGGCGACGTGTTCGCTCTGCCCTGCCGCACTCGCGGTGGCGGCCTCGACGTCGAGGGCCTGGGGATCGTGCTGCTGGAGGCGGCGGCGAGCGGTCTGCCGGTCGTGGCCGGCGACTCGGGAGGCGCCCCGGAGACCGTCCGGGAGGGAGAGACCGGCCACGTGGTCGATGGACGTGATCTCGACGCGGTGACCGACGTCATCGCCGGACTGCTCGCCGATCCGGCGCGGGCACGGGCGATGGGCGCGGCGGGACGGGAGTGGATGCTGCGCGAGTGGAGCTGGCCGGCGCTGGTACTGAGGCTGCGCGGCCTGCTCGCCGGTGCGCCGGTCGGCGGCTGCATCGCGTGACTGCCCGCCCGCACCCTCTGTGCTGCGACGCGAACCTGGCCGCCGACAGCCGCGGTTCTCGCTGCACCGAGCTGGGCGCGCTCATGGCCTGCCGGAAACGAGCGGTTCTGCTTCATGGTCAGACCCTGTCGGCCAATCTGTGCCACAGGCGGTCGACGCCAAATTGTGGGTCTTCCACCCGCCTGGGCGAACTCGAGCGCACCAACGTCACCCGCCGCGTGAACCAAGATTAGCCAACAGGGTCATGATCACTGATTCAGGGATACTCGGTGCGGGTGCGCACGTCATGTCCCAATTCCGTGATCATCGGTCAGGCGCGTTGAGTGCGGGACGGGCGGGAATCGACGCTGTAGATCGCGGCGATGTCGTCGGCGTACTTCTCGGCCACGACAGTCCGCTTGACCTTCAGTGTCGGCGTCATCTCGCCACCGGCCTCGGTGAAGTCAACCGGCAGAATCCGGAACTCGCGGATCTGCTCAGCCCGCGACACCGACTTGTTGGCCTCCTCCACCGCCGACGCGATCTCGGTGCGTAGGTCCGGGTCCTCCACCAGGTCCGCGACGCCCTCACCGGCGGACTTGCCGGCCCGCTCCCGCCAGGCCGGGGCCGCCTCGGCGTCGATCGTCACCAGGGCGGCGATGAACGGCTGCCCGTCGCCGACCACCATGCACTGGCTCACCAGCGGGTGTGCGCGGAGCCGGTCCTCGAGCACCGCCGGCGTGACGTTCTTTCCGCCTGCGGTGACGATGATCTCCTTCTTGCGGCCGGTGATGGTGAGGTAGCCGTCGTCGTCGAGCTCGCCGAGGTCGCCGCTGCGGAACCAGCCATCCGCCATGGCCTCGGCTGTTGCGGTGGGGTTGCGCCAGTAGCCGCGGAACAGGACCGGCCCGGAGAGCAGGATCTCGCCGTCGTCGGCGATCCGCACCGCGCAGCCGGGTACCGGCCGCCCGACGGTGCCCACTCGCTGCCCAGCGGGGGTGTTGGCCGTGATAGCGGCCGCGGTCTCGGTGAGACCGTAACCCTCGTAGACCGGCAGGCCGATGCCGCGGAAGAAGTGGCCAAGCCGCCCGCCGAGCGGGGCGCTGCCCGACATCGCGGCGACGACGTCACCGCCGACGGCGGCGCGCAGCTTGCCATAGACCAGCTTGTCGAACAGCGCGTGCTTGAGTTTCAACAGCAGCCCGGCACCACCGGTGTCCTGCGCCCGGCTCCAGGCGATCGCGGTGTCCGCCGCGACGTCGAAGATGGCACCCTTGCCCTCGCCCAACGCACGCTGCCGGGCCCCGTTGTAGACCTTCTCGAACACCCGCGGCACCGCGAGCAGGAACGTGGGCCGGAACGACGCGAGATCGCCGAGGAGGTTCTTCACGTCGGCGGTGTGCCCGACGATCGTGCGGGTGTACAGGGCACCGCACTGGATGACCTTGCCGAAGACGTGTGCCAACGGCAGGAACAGCAGCACCGACCCGCCCGACGTGAGCAGCTCGGGCAGCATCTGTGCGACGGTCTTGATCTCGGCGACCAGGTTGGCGTGGGTCAGCTCGCAGCCCTTGGGCCGACCGGTGGTACCCGAGGTGTAGATCAATGTGGCCAGGTCGGTGCCGTACACCGCCCGCCGGCGGGCGTGTACATCCGCCTCCGCGACGCCCGAGCCGAGCACGACCAGCTCGTCGATCGCACCGGCTGCACCCGGCGCCTCCAGCTGCCAGATCCGCTTCAGAGAACCGACCGAACCGGCAATCTCGTCGACCAGGCCTCGGTGCCGTTCGGACTCGACGACGATCCCGACGGCCTCCGAGTCCGACAGGATCCATGCGATCTGCCCGGCCGATGAGGTCTCATAGATCGGCACGGTGACCGCGCCGGCGGCCAGGATCGCGTAGTCGAGCAGCGTCCACTCGTAGCGGGTGCGGGACAGCACGCCGATCCGGTCGCCGGGCGAGACCCCTGCCGCGATCAGTCCCCGGGCGACCGCGGTGACGTGTTCGGCGAACGCGGCGGCGGTGATGTCCGACCAGCTTCCGTCCGCGCCGCGCCGCCGGTAGAGCACGGCGTCCGGGTGGTCCGCGGCGTTGTCGTACACGGCATCGACGAGGTTCTCCTCCGCGCCGACCGTCACGGTTGGCGGCATGCTGTACTCACGCACGGACTCGACCTCCTGGCGGTGCTGGCAGGTATTCGACCTCGAAACCTACCTCGCCGCGCAGGGCGGTGGGGCAGTGCAGGTCCCGCGGCCCGCTGCTTTCGTCGTGGGCGCCCGTGCGGCAGGCTGGGGCCGTGTCGTCGGTGGACGTGATGGACCAGACGTTCCTGGCCGCCCCGCCCGAGCTGGTGGCCGCGGAGTTCGCCACGCCGGAGCGCTGGCGCATTCTCTGGCCGGATCTGCACCTGGAGGTCATCTCCGACCGCGGCGCGAAAGGGGTGCGCTGGACGGTGGCGGGCGCGCTCGTCGGCAGCATGGAGGTCTGGCTGGAGCCGGTCCTCGACGGCACGGTGCTGCACTACTTCCTGCGCGCGGATCCCGTCGGGCGCGACGGACAGCCCGTGCCGGCGACTCCCCGACGGGCCGCGGCGCAGACTCGGATCCGGCAGCGGGCCGCGAAGGCGATCGCGTTCGCGCTCAAGGATCGGTTGGAGGCGGGTCGGGCGCCCGGTGAGCCGCCGCACCGGCCCTGAAGGTGGACGGCCGGGGAGCGTTTGCGAGCGAGGAGCGCAGCGGGCCCGGGAGCCGACCATCGGATCGCGTCTTCAGTAGCGTCATCGGTATGCGCGTGCACGTGGTGTCCGACGTGCACGGCAACGTCGACGCGCTGGCCAGGGCAGGCGACGGTGCTGACGCGCTGGTCGTACTCGGTGACCTGGTGGACTTCGTGGACTACCGAAACCCCGCCCGGGGGATCCTCGGCCGGGTGCTCGGGCCGGCGGCGAGTACCCGGTTCGGTGAGCTGCGCACGAACGGGGCGCCCGGGGAGCTGATGGCGTTCGCGCGAGCGGCCTGGGCCCGGATCGACGATCCGGGTGCGGTGATCGAGAACGCGGTCCGGGAGCAGTACGCCGAGCTGTTCGACGCCATGTCCACGCCCACCTACGCCATCGCCGGCAACGTTGACCTGCCCGGATTGTGGCCCGAGTTCGCCCGGCCGGGAGTGTGCCTGGTCGAGGGCCGGGTCGTCACAATCGGCGGGCTACGCTTGGGCTTCGTCGGCGGTGCCCCCCTGCCGCACGGATTCGTGCCCCGTCGCGGGCCGTGGCAGCCCTACCTGCGCCCCGCCGAGGAGTTCGCGGTGGCCGCGCTGGCGTTGGCGCAGGTGGACGTGCTGTGCAGCCACGTCCCGCCCGCGGTCCCGGAGCTGGCCTACGACGTGCTGTCGCACTCGCCCGAGGCATCGGCGCCGGCGCTGCTCGAGGTGATCCGGCGCGACCGGCCGCGCGCGGCTCTGTTCGGGCACGTCCATCAACCGCTGGCGCGCCGCGCTCGGATCGGTCGCACCGAATGCGTCAACGTGGGTCATTTTCGGAGCACCGGCGTTCCGTACGTGCTCCGGTGGTGATCTCCACCGGCCGGTAGCGTGACACCATGGCCGACGCTACGACCTCCTCCATCGCCATCACCGCCCCACCGGAGCACGTCATGGGGGTGATCGCCGATTTCGACGCCTACCCGGACTGGGCCGAGCAGGTCAAGACGGTTGAGGTGCTCGAGGTGGCCGACGGGGGCCGGGCCGAGCGGGTGCGGTTCACGATGGACGCCGGGCCGATCAAGGACTCCTACACCCTGGACTACAGATGGGCTCCCGACGGGCTCTCGGTGAACTGGCACCTCGTGAAAGGCCAGATCCAGAAGGCGCAGGAGGGGTCCTACACGCTGGTCGGAAACGGTGAGGCGACCACGGTGACGTACTCCCTGGCCGTCGATCTCAACATCCCGATGATCGGGATGCTCCGCCGGAAGGCGGAGAAAGTGATCATTGACACCGCGCTCAAGGGGCTGAAGCGACGGGTGGAGAGCGGCGCGCGCTGACTGCGTGGCTCGGAGATGCACGGGGGGCGGGATCCCCCGGTGGATGCCGTTAGGCTCGAGGCCGTGCGTGTCGTGCTGTTCACCGGAAAGGGTGGGGTCGGCAAGACCACCCTCGCCGCCGCGACCGCTGCCCTGCTTGCGTCGTCCGGTCGCAAGGCGCTGGTCGTGTCCACCGATCCCGCCCACTCCCTCGGCGACGCCCTCGAAGCAGATCTCGGTGGCCACCCGATCGAGCTGGAGTCGGGACTGTTCGCCGCCCACATCGACACCCGAGCCCTGCTCGATCACTCCTGGAGCCGGTTGCAGTGCCATCTCCGCACGCTGCTGGCCGGCGCGGGCGTCGACGAGCTGGTGGCCGACGAGCTGACCGTGCTGCCGGGGGTGGAGGAGCTGCTCGCTCTCGGCGAGGTCCGCCGCGCCGCCGAGACCGGGCCGTGGGAGGTGGTTGTGGTCGACTGCGGCCCCACCGCGGAGACGCTGCGGTTGCTCGGGCTCCCCGAGGCACTCTCCGGCTATCTCGAGCGGCTCTTCCCGGCGCACCGTCGCGCGGTGCGGGGAGTGATCGCCGGGTTGGCCGGGGCGGGCCGGGCGTCGGCACCCATGCAGGCCTGGGACGCCGCCGTCGAAGCCATCGACGGGCTGGCCGGGCAGCTCACCGGCCTGCGTGCGATGCTGGCCGACCATACGAGCACGAGCATCAGGCTGGTCCTCACCCCGGAGCGGGTGGTGGCGGCCGAGACCCGGCGGACCCTCACCGCGCTGGCCCTGCACGGGCTGCAGGTCGACGGGCTGGTCGCCAACCGGGTGTTCCCCGGTCCGCCGTCGTCGCTGCGTGGGCCCGCGGCCCGCTGGTTGCGCGAGCGGCACACCGAGCAGTTGGCTGTGCTCACCGAGCTGGGTGGGCTCACCGAGCTGGGTGGGCCGAACGGGATGGGTGGGCTGAACCTCCGAACGGTCGCGCACACCGCGGCCGAGCCCACCGGGGTGGTGGCGCTGCTCGCAGTGGCCCGTTCCCTTTATGGTGACGACGACCCCGCGGTGCCGTTGCCGAGCGGACCCACCGCGCCGCTGCTGCGGGTCCGGCGTACCGCCGGTACCGGCACCGCGCTCGACTCGGAGTTCGAGCTGCTCCTGCGACTTCCGGGCGCCGCTGCAGGTCCGCTCGACCTGGCCCGGGTGGGCGACGAGCTGGCGATCACCGCCGGTGGGACCCGCCGGATGGTTGCGCTGCCCTCGGCGCTGCGCCGCTGTGTCGTCACCGCCGCCCGCCTCGAGGACGACGACCTGTGCGTGGTGTTCCGGCCCGATCCGGCGGTCTGGATCCGATGACGGCGGGCTGCAGCCACCCCGGGTTTCTCCACGAGTTGCGCTCGCTCGCCCTCACCGCCCTCGAACGCCTGGATCCGGTGCTGGAGCGGATCCGTGCGGAGCCGGTCGCCGCGACGCCATCCGCTGAATCGCCCTGCGCCGCCTGCCCGGTGTGTGCGGTGATCTCGGTGCTGCGCGGTGAGCGCTCCGAGCTCGCCGTCCGGTTGGCCGCGCAGGCCGCCGGGTTGGCAGCCGTGCTGCGCGCGGCGCTCGACGACGGAGGCGGTGGGCCGGTGCCCGGTGGCGATGGTGCTCGCGGGCCGGCGCCCGAAAGCCGCGACGGTGGCGGTCCGGGGCAAGAGGGGCAAGGCGATGCCGGTGCCGTCGAACATGGGCACCCAGGCGCGTCGACGCGAGCGGTCCAGCACATCCCCGTGAGCCGCTAGTCCCGTGAGCCGCTGGTAAGGCACCGCATCAGTTCATCGGGGCCCGGATCAGGTCGCCAGCTTCATGATCGTTGAAAGGGAACGTAGAGCCGCGTCCTGTGCGGCCCCCCGTACCGAGACGCTGATCTTGGCAGCTCGCCGCGGCTCGTGGCATGTCGCCACGGCTCCGGTCGGTGCGGCTCGTGGCATGTCGCCACGGCTCCTGCAGGTCACTGCGGCTCGTGGCATGTCGCCACGGCTCCTGCAGGACACTGCGGCTCGTGGCATGTCGCCACGGCTCCGGGCGGTGCGGTGATCATCGGTTGGGAACCCGGAACCGCACTCATCGCGGCTGACGGTTCCTCAACATCGATCAAGCGCTCGGAACCGTCCGCCCACCGGATCCCGCACCACCTCCACGCGTGTCTTCGGCCCGACCGAACCCGAAGAACATTCGGTTGCGCTGCCAGTGAGGCTGCGCCTCGGACCGCTGAGACTCCGATCCTCTGCCCACCCGGACCTACCGGTGTCGTACACATGTCCAAGCTTGTGTGCGACGCCGATGGACGCGTGCGCCCGGACTTCGGTCGGCTTACAGGACCGCGCCGTCGTCCTCGCCGTCCCCGTCCCCGCACGGCGGCGGATCCGGCCACAGTCGCAGCACCAGCCAGCCCAGACCGGCGGCGAGGGTGAGCAGACCGAGGGGTAGGCCGTAGGAGGCCGGGACGCCGACCCAGTTCGGACTGGTCACGAGCACCAGGCCCAAGCCGAGCAGCGTCAGCCCGACCAGCGCAGGCGGCCCGAGCCGGGGAAGCGGCGGCGGTTCGGGCGGCACGAAGTGGTCCTCGCCGGTGGCCCTGCCCTGCTCGCCCGGCCCGCCTCCGCCCGGCCCGGCTCCGCCCGGCCCGGCTCCGCCCGGCCCGGCTCCGC
>JBOHEP010000466.1:0-10158 GCA_050701075.1 Pseudonocardia sp.
CCACGGAGGTGGTGGTGAGACCGAGCGCGCGGGCGAAGGGCGCCAGCGCGTCGACGACCTGCTGGGCGAGCTCACGGGTGGGGACGAGCACCAGGGCGCGGGGCTGCTTCGCCCGGGCCCGGTCGCCGGCGATCCGGCTGAGCAGCGCCAGGCCGAACGCCAGGGTCTTGCCGGAGCCGGTCTGGCCGCGGCCGAGCAGGTCGCGCCCGGCGAGGGCGTCGGGCAGGGTGGCCGCCTGGATCGGGAACGGCTCGGTGAAGCCGCCGGCCTGCAGCGCCCGTAGCACGGGCTCGGACAGGCCGAGCTCGGCGAAGGACGGCATCCCCGACCCGGGGACGGCCCAGAGCACCTCAGGAGCCGTGGCCATGGCCACGACGGGCCGGGCGGTGCTGTTGTTGCTTCCCCCGCCGCGCGCTGGGGAGTTTCCCCCACCGCGCCCGCGACGAGAGGTGGACGGGTTCGACGTGCGCGGGGCACGCCGAGAGAGCGAGGATGTCAACAAGACCTCCGGGACGTGGCACGTCTCAGCGGAGAAGCTGCGGCATAGCGCCGCTGGCGATTCACGGGGACGAGCCCAGGCGCTCGGTGCTGTCTGCGCCCTGATGAGTGGAGCGGGTGCGCCCCTTCTACGGGCCGTCTCCGGCCGGGCGCTCGTGATCAGACTACCTGAGCGCTCGGTACGGGGTCGCAGCCAGGGGTGTGATGTTCTCGATGACCCTGTTCACCCCCGCCGTTGCATACCCAGCTCGATCCGCAGCTCGTCGAGCAAGGTGTCGGGCCGTCCGACCTCGGATGGCAGGCCCCGCGCGGTGAACCATTCGCCGATGCGGGTGACGTCGCGGGCCAGGTAGTCCGGTCCATGCGGATTGCCCACCACGTCCACGACCTGGGGCAGGTCGATCATCACCAGCCGGCCGTCGTGCACGAGCAGGTTGTACGCCGACAGGTCACCGTGGGTGAGCCCGTGGCGGGCCAACCCGAGCAGGGCATCGACGAGCTGATGCCAGAGATCGCACAGCTCCTCGACGTCCGGGCGCAGCTGGGCCAGCCTCGCAGCGGCGGCCCCGTCGGAGGTGCCGACGAACTCCAGCAGCACCTCGGTGCCGCTGGCCTGCACCGGGTAGGGGACCGCCACACCGTCGGCCCAGAGCCGGGAGAGCGCGGCGAACTCCGCGCTCGCCCAGCTCACCGACAGGATGTCGCGACCGAACGCCGTGCGGTTGGCCATCGCCCGCGTCTCCCGGGAGCGGCGCACCCGGCGACCCTCCAGGTAGCCGGCGTCGCGGTGGAAGAGCCGGTGCTCGGCGGTGCGGTACCGCTTCGCCGCCATCAGGGTGCGCCGGTCGGTGTCCGGCACGGAGCGCTCGACGAGATGGACGTCGGCCTCCTTGCCGGTCTTGAGTACGCCGAGCTCGGTGTCGACGGCCGAGTGCTCGGTGAGCACCCAGTCGGGTCGGGGTTGGGGACCGTGTTCGGCCCCGTCCCAGGTGGACCAGCGATCGCCCTGCGGGGGACCGTCGATCTCCGCGCCGGAGCGCTCGTCGAGGGTCGCGGGATCGGTGCGTGATCGCCGGATCGGCGTGGGGTCGTCGTCGTCGAAGCGGCGTCGCCGCCTGCGGCTGGATGGGTCGTGGTCGTGGTCGTGGTCGTGGTCGTGGTCGTGCTTGCGCAACGCGAGGTCTCCTGAGTAGGCCCCGCGGGCAGGTGTCAGCTCGGCGGGGTGGGGATCGGACGGGGGCATGCCACATCCCGGGCGACGCTGGCCATGCGGCACCTCCCTCGTTCGATCACACCGGACCACCGGCTCGTTACGACACACCGTGGCGGGCGCGGCTCCCGCACGCAACGGATTTACCGCAAGCGGGGTGAGAGTCCCACGACGGCCCGCCACCCTCCGCGCCCTAGCATGAATCCGGCCGCCAGCAGCCAGAATTCTCGCTGTACTGCGGAGGGCGCTGGGTAGGAGGGCGACGTGACCGATCTGCCCGAGCGGATCAGTGTGCGTGAGGTCGGACCGCGCGACGGTCTGCAGAACGAGTCCCCGGTGCCGACCGACGGCAAGGTCGAGTTGCTCGACGCGCTGTCGGGCACGGGCGTCCGGCGGATCGAGGCGGTGTCGTTCGTGCACCCGAAGGCGATCCCGCAGATGGCCGACGCCGACGAGGTGTGGCGCCGCGCCACCCGCCACCCCGACGTCCGGTACTCGGCGCTGGTGCCCAACCTGCGCGGGGCGCAGCGCGCGCTCGACGCCGGATTCACCGAGGTCGAGGCCGTGCTGAGCGCGTCGGACACCCACAACCGCACGAACGTCAACCGCTCGACCGCGGAGTCGCTCGACGCGATCGCCGAGCTGGTCGACGCCGTGCACGCCCGCGGCGCCACTTGCCAGGTCGTCGTGGCCACCGCGTTCGGCTGCCCTTACGAGGGAGAGGTGGCGGTGTCGCGGATCGTGGAGGTCGCGGAGCGGGTGGTCCGCGACGGCGCCGACAGCCTGTCCTTCGGTGACACCACCGGTATGGCCACTCCGACCAGGGTCGTCCGGCTGGTCGGCGAGGTGCGCTCGGCGCTGCCCGGCACGTCGCTGAACCTGCATTTCCACGACACCCGCGGTACGGGTCTGGCCAACGTGCTGGCCGCGCTGCAACTCGGCGTCGACGACTTCGACGCGAGCGTGGGCGGGCTCGGCGGGTGCCCGTACGCCCCGGGGGCGAGCGGCAACATCGCCACCGAGGAGCTGGTGCACATGGTCGAGGACATGGGCGTGGGCACCGGGATCGATCTACAGGCCATGATCCACGCGGCGCGCGTCGCGGAGGCCGTCGTCGGCCGCGAGCTCCCGTCACAGGTACTGCGGGCCGGCCCGCGCACCCGCCGCACTCCCTCGCCGCCGCGCCCTGATTGAGGCCCGGGCCGCTCGCGCACACCGAGCCGTCCCCGCACCCGTTGCGCCGTGTGTCGGGCGCACGGCGAGCGGTAACCGGCGTGACCAGGCCCGGATGCCGTCGCTACCCTTCATCGGGTGTTGACCCGAATGTCGTCGCTGTTCCTCCGGACCCTGCGGGATGACCCCGCCGACGCGGAGGTACCGAGCCACAAGCTGCTCGTCCGCGCCGGCTACGTCCGCCGCGTCGCACCCGGGGTGTACTCCTGGCTGCCGCTGGGGCTGAGGGTGCTGCGCGCCGTCGAGCAGGTGGTCCGCGAGGAGATGGACGCCATCGGCGCCCAGGAGATCCAGTTCCCCGCGCTGCTGCCGCGCGAGCCCTACGAGGCCACCGGGCGCTGGGCCGAGTACGGCCCTCTCCTGTTCCGGCTCAAGGACCGCAAGGGCAACGACTACCTGCTCGGGCCCACCCACGAGGAGCTGTTCACGCTGGTCGTGAAGGGCGAGTACGCCTCGTACAAGGACTACCCGGTCATCCTCTACCAGATCCAGAACAAGTACCGCGACGAGGAACGCCCCCGCGCGGGCATCCTGCGTGGGCGCGAGTTCCTGATGAAGGACTCCTACTCCTTCGACCTGTCCGACGAGGGGCTGGCGGCGTCCTACGCGAAGCACCGCGATGCCTACGTCCGGATGTTCGACCGGCTCGGCCTCGAGTACGTGATCGTCTCGGCGATGTCGGGCGCGATGGGTGGCTCGGCGTCGGAGGAGTTCCTGGCGGTGGCGTCCACCGGCGAGGACACCTACGTGCGCAGCGCCGGCGGCTACGCGGCCAACGTCGAGGCCGTCACCACGCCGACGCCTCCCGCGCGGCCGGTCGAGGGCAGGCCCGAGGCCCACGTGCACCACACCCCGGACACCCCGACGATCGAGTCGCTGGTGGCGTTCCTCAACGGCGCGGGCCTGGGCCGCACGTTCACGGCGGCCGACACGCTCAAGAACGTCCTGCTCAAGACCCGGCTGCCCGCGACGTCGGAGTGGACGTTGCTGGGCATCGGGATCCCGGGCGACCGCGAGGCGGACCTGAAGCGCATCGAGGCAGCGCTGCACCCCGCCGAGGTCGTGCTGCTCGAGGCGGCCGACTTCACCGCCCACCCGTTCCTCGTCAAGGGCTACATCGGGCCGGGTGCCCTGGCGGCCAACGGCGTGCGCTACCTCGTCGACCCGCGGATCGTCACGGGCACGGCATGGGTCACCGGCGCGGACAAAGCCGACCACCACGTCGTCGACCTCGTCGCCGGCCGTGACTTCACCCCCGACGCCACGATCGAGGCCGCCGAGATCCGTCCCGGAGATCCGGCGCCCGACGGCAGCGGCCCGCTGGAGGCCGCCCGCGGTATCGAGATCGGGCACATCTTCCAGCTCGGCCGAAAGTTCGCCGACGCCTTCGCCCTCGACGCCCTCGGCCCGGACGGCAAGCCGGTCCGGATCACGATGGGCTGCTACGGGATCGGGGTGTCGCGGCTGGTCGCGGCGATCGCCGAGCAGAGCCACGACGCGTCGGGGCTGATCTGGCCGCGGGGTATCGCACCCGCCGACGTGCACGTGGTCATCGCCGCGAAGACCGGGGAGATCGTCGCGGGCGGCGAGCGGCTGGCCGCCGACCTCGACGCCGCCGGTCTCCGGGTGCTGCTCGACGATCGCTTGGCCTCACCCGGGGTGAAGTTCGCCGACGCCGAGCTGATCGGCGTTGCGACGATCGTCGTGGTGGGCCGCGGGTTGGCGTCCGGGGTGATCGAGGTCAAGGACCGGCGCACCGGTGAGCGCACCGAGATACCGCTCGACCTGGCCGTGGGGCACCTCGCAGCGCTGACCGAGCACACCTGAGCACCCGCCCGACCCGACCGGGGCGCCCACCAGGGGTGGCCTGCTGGATCAGATGGTGGCCAGCCGCGCGCTGTTGACGATCGCGTCGAGGGTTTCCCGGGGCGGCACCGGCGAAACCGCGGGCCCACCGACCGTGTCACCGTTGACGACGAGCAGGGCCGTCGCGCTCCCGGACGGTCCGGCGGCCGGTACCGCGAGCACCAGCATGGTGCCCCCCGTGGCCAGGCAACCATCGTCTGCCGGCGTGCGGATCGTGGACTCGACGAGCGTGCCGGGCGCCCCTGCCACGTCGACCGTCCGGGCGGGGCTGACGATCACGTCGGGTGGCACGCCCGAGTTCGAGGTGTAGTAGCCGCCACTGAGCACGCGGGCGAACGTGGCTGCCACGTCCGCCGCGGGTCGTGTGGTCTCGACGAGCGCGCTGGTGGCGATACCACGCAGATAGCGCTGACCGCCGCACTCGTAACCGGGGGCATCGGCGGCGACGACGAACGCGGCTCCCAGGATGGTCGGTGGCGGTGCGGCGGTGTTCCAGTCCGGCGGGACGGCGTAGATGAGGAACGGCGTGCGGACGGTCTGGAAGTTCGCGGGTGTCGATGCCGTCGTCGGGCCGTCGCGGACCAGCAGGAACGTTCCGACGCCGAGGCCACTCAGCACGATCGCGACAACGGCGAAGAGCGCCATCCAGTGGCCGGGACCCCGCGGCTGCGGCGGGGGGAGCGGCTGCGGGAACCACCGGTGGCCGGTGACCGGCTGTCCTGCCTGGTGCTGCGTTGCCTGGTGCTGCGTTGCCTGGTGCTGCGGCGATGACGGCGGGAGGAACCACGGCCGGTCCGGCGCCGATGACCAGGATGGCGGAACCCTCGGGTGGTCCGAGGGCGGCGGGGTGTACCCCGTGGTGGGGTGGCCCGTCGTGGTCGGATCGGGCACGGCTGGCTCGGAGTTCGGCGGCGCCCCGCTGGGCGTGGTCACAGCTTGCACCCTAACGCCGGCCCGCGGCGCGATCTCAGCCGGCGAGGAAGGACAGCCGGATCGAGCGCACCGGGTTGTCCGTGTTCGTGTCGACCAGGCACACGGACTGCCACGTGCCCAGCGCCGGACGGCCGCCGAGCACGGGCACCGACATGGACGGGGCGATCAGCGCCGGCAGCACGTGGTCGCGGCCGTGGCCGGCGCTGCCGTGCCGGTGCGACCACCGGCCGTCGGCGGGCAGCAGGTCGCGCAGCGCCGCGAGGAGGTCGGTGTCGCTGCCCGCCCCCGTCTCGATCACCGCAAGACCGGCGGTCGCATGCGGTACCCACACGTGCAGGAGCCCATCGCCGGCTCCCGCTGATTGCAGGAAGGCGTCGATCTCGGTGGTGAGGTCGACGACGGCCTCTGCGGATCCGGTGCGGATCCGCAGAAGCTCGCTGTGCATGCGTCGAGCCTAGCGGGGCTCCGGTGGTCGTGTGTGATCATCGGTTGGGAACCCGGAACCGCACCCCGCACGGCTGACGGTTCCCAAGAATCGATCAAGCGCTCGGCACCTTCTGCCCACCGGATCCCTGTGCCACCGCCACGGGTGTCCTCGATCCGACCGATCCCGGAAGAACTTCCTGCGGCGCTGCAGTAGACAGCATGTGCGCCGTGCTGCCGGATCGGCCGCCTCATTGTGTCGGAATGCGCAACTCGCTGTGCCGGAATGCGCAACTCGCTGTGTCGGAATGCGCAACTCGCGGGGGGTTAGCGGGGTGGGGTGGGGCGGCCGGGGAAGACCGGGATCGTGGGGGTCAGGCCGAGGACCGCTCGCCAGCGGGCGCATCGAACGGTGGTGTCGGTCAGTGTGCCCAGGGCGACCTGACGCAGCTCCGGGAGGGTGCTCCGCTCGAGCACCGAGCGCCACGCCGCCATCGCATCGGTCTCGGCGACGACGACCAGCGCCGCCGCCGACACCCCGTCCTCGACCGGTTGCGGGGTGGCGTAGGCCGGCTGTGCCGACACCGGGCGCTGCCCGAACTCGGTCAGCGTCTGTGCCACCTTGCTCCGCAGCTCCCGGTGTTCCTCCGCGTCGGTACGAGCCTGCTCGGCCCGTGCGGGGGACAGGAAGGCGACGGCGAGCGAGTAGCACCACAGCGCTGCGTGCTCGGCGGTGAGCACATCCTGCAGCGCGTCGATGGCGACCTCGTCGATCGCCAGTGGACCGGATACCGCGCTCACGTCAGCAGCGCCCCGTGGGCGGCGCAGCATGCGGTCACCGAGGCGACCAGCCCGATCCGGTCCGCCGGCAGCCCCAGTGCGACGTCGGCAGCGGCACGGCCGGAGGCCAGGACCGCCTCGCGCAGCCGGGCCAACGTCGCCCGCGGCGGGGGATCCTCGGCGTCCGCCGCCACGGGTGGGCGGACGCGGGCAACCGCGTCCGGGTCCAGCCGGGCGACCTCGGCGTCCAGGGCCACGGCGTGCTCGGCCCGCGCCGCGCGCAGCGGCTTGACCCGATCGGCCAGGGCCGGGTCGGCGGCAACTGCGGCTGCGGCCAGCGCGGCATCTGCCCGCGCCTGATCAGCGAGTGCGACGAGGGGGTCGGGGCCCGACCGCGAGCTGGACCCGGGCAGCGCGCAGGCCCCGGTCAGCGCGACCGGAACGAGCATCAGGGCCGACAGCAACTGCCTGCGGGTCGGAGTCGACGCCAGGGGTCGCAGGGCGCCGCCTCGTCGCAGCATCTCGCCGCGGCGCGGCGTCTCGCCTTCTCGCCGGGTCTCACCGAGGCGCGGTGTCTCGCCGTCGCGCCGGGTCTCGCCGTCGCGCCGGGTCTCGCCGTCCCGCCGTGTCTCGCCTTCTCGCCGGGTCTCGCCGAGGCCCGATGTCTCGCCGTCCAGCCGGGTCGCGCCGTCGCGCCGGGTCTCGCCGTCCCGCGGTGCCTCTCCGCACTCTGCTCGCGCCACGGGGTGCAGGTCGGGCACGACTCCTCCTCGGTGCGCTCGCCGGACGTGGCGAGTCGCGCTCGCTCGGGGCGCCGCCATCTTGCCAGGGGGGTACCACGGTTGGTTGCCCTCGGGGGTGCTCGGGGGGCCGCGTCCCCCGAGGGGCGCGATACCCTGGCGGACCACCCAGGCAGTCGCGCCGTGTCCGCGTGCCCGCCGTCTACGAGCAGGAGCCGTACCCATGTCCTCCCTCCGCCCCGAGCAGCTCCCCGGGCAGCTGCGCGGCGTGCTGGAACCGATCATCGCCGCCGCCGGCTTCGAGCTCGACGAGCTAGACGTGCGAGCGACCGGCCGACGCCACGCCGTCAAGGTGGTCGTGGACTCGGACAGCGGGGTCGGGCTCGACGATATCGCGCGGTTGAGTCGATCCGCCTCCGCCGAGCTCGACCAGCACGAACACCTCATCGGTGGGTCCTACACCCTGGAGGTCACCTCGCCCGGTGTGGACCGTCCGCTCACCGGCCCGCGGCACTGGCACCGTGCCCACCTGCGCCTGGTGTCGGTGCGATGCCACGACGGGACGACGCTGCAGGGCCGCGCCGGCTGCGCGGGTGCGGAGTCGGTGGTGCTCCTGGTCGACGGCGCATGCCGGGATCTGCCCTACCGCGACGTCGCGCACGCCGCGGTGCAGGTCGAATTCCGTCCGCCGCCCGAGGATGAGGTCCGTCTACTGTCAGTGCGGGCCCCGGCGGGGAACACCGCTGGAGCACCCATCGGCACGGCGCGGGACGCAGGTGGAGCACCCATCGGCACGGCGCGGGACGCAGGTGGGGCACCCATGGGCACGGCGCGGAACGCCAGTGGAGCGCCCATGGACGCCGAGGAGTCGTCATGAACGTCGACATCGCCGCGCTGCGCGCCATCGAGAGTGACAAGGACATCCCGTTCGAGACGGTCATCGAGGCCATCGAGTCGGCACTGCTGACCGCGTACAAACACACCGAGGGCCACCAGGCACACGCCCGGATCGACATCGACCGCAAGTCCGGCCTGGTCCGGGTGCTGGCACAGGAGCTCCGCGAGGATGGGAGCGTCGAGTCCGAGTGGGACGACACCCCCGACGGTTTCGGCCGGATCGCCGCAACCACCGCCCGTCAGGTGATCGTGCAGCGGCTGCGCGACGCCGAGCACGAGCGCACCTACGGCGAGTTCTCGGCCAAGGAGGGCGAGATCGTCGCCGGAGTGGTGCAGCGTGACGCGCGGGCCAACGCGCGCGGTGTCGTCATCGTCTCCCTCGGTCCCACCGAGGGAGTGCTGCCACATGCCGAACAGGTGCCCGGCGAGCGGTACCAGCACGGCGAACGGATCCGTTGTTACGTCGTGGGCGTCACCCGGGGAGCGCGGGGCACGCAGATCACGCTGTCCCGCACCCACCCCAATCTGGTGCGCAGACTGTTCGCGCTCGAGGTTCCGGAGATCGTCGACGGTTCGGTGGAGATCGTCGCCGTGGCCCGGGCAGCGGGGCACCGGTCCAAGATCGCGGTGCGGTCCACCGTGTCCGGCGTCAACCCCAAGGGGGCGTGCATCGGGCCGATGGGCGCCCGGGTGCGCGGAGTCATGAGCGAGCTGTTCGGCGAGAAGATCGACATCATCGACTGGTCGGAGGATCCCGCCACGTTCGTCGGCTATGCGCTGTCGCCGTCCAAGGTCGTGTCGGTCACGGTGCTCGACGCGCGTACCAAGACCGCTCGGGTCGTGGTGCCCGACTTCCAGCTCTCCCTCGCCATCGGCAAGGAGGGGCAGAACGCCCGGCTGGCGGCGCGGTTGACGGGCTGGCGGATCGACATCCGCAGCGACGCCGATCCGCGCGGGATCGGCGATGATCCACCTGCCGACCCCGCGGGTGGAGAAGCTGCCGCTGGGCGGGGCAGCGGCGGGGTGGTCCGCGCCTCTGGTACGGAGGCGCTCGGCTGAGCGGGGACGCGCTACACTCGTACTCGGCCCATTGCCCGGGCTCGATGCCCGCACGTCCGATCACCTCGCCAGGCGCTGTAGCTGGGGTGGATCCGATCCGGACCTGCGTCGGGTGTCGTGTACGGGCACCGGCCAACGGTCTGTTGCGGGTCGTCGCGGTGAACGGGGTGCTCACCCCGGACCCACGGCGGCGGCTCCCCGGCCGAGGTGCCTGGCTGCACCCCGACCGGGAGTGCCTCAGCCGTGCCGAGCGGCGCTCGGCGATCCCACGGGCGCTACGCGTCCCGGGGCCGCTGGACACCGACCCGGTGTGGCGGCACCTGGAGGCGTCGAGCACGATCAGGCCGAGCACCATCAGTACGGATTGAGCACCACCAGTACGGCCAGTACCCCCAGCACAACCGCGAGCGGGAGCCGGGACGCACCCGGATCCGTCATCACCGGAAGCAAGGTCGACCCGTCATGAGCCAGTCGTGAAGATCGCACCATGAACGTGCTTCGACACTAGGTTCGAGGTCG
>JBOHEP010000467.1:0-4819 GCA_050701075.1 Pseudonocardia sp.
CCAGGATGTTGTCACAGATGTCGACCATCGTGTCCACGTCGGCTTCCGTACCCTCCCCGTGCACCATGCGCTCCAGGATCTGCAGCAGCCAGTAGGTGCCCTCCCGGCACGGCGTGCACTTGCCGCACGACTCGTGCTTGTAGAACTCGGTCCATTTCATGACCGCCCAGGGCACCGACACGGTCTCGTTGAAGACCATCACCGCGGTGGTGCCCAGCATCGACCCGGCGGCAGCCGCCCCCTCGAAGTCCAGCGGGGTGTCGAGATGATCGACCGTGAACAACGGGGTGGACGACCCGCCGGGGGTCCAGAACTTGAGCGGGATCCCGTCCTTCATACCCCCGGCCAGCTCGAGCAAGGTGCGCAGCGTGATGCCCAGCGGCGCCTCGTACTGGCCGGGGCGCTCCACGTGCCCGGACACCGAGTAGATCTTCGGACCGGGGCTCTTCTCCGAACCCATCGAGCGGAACCACTCACTGCCGCCCTGCACGATCGCCGGGACGGTGGCGATGGTCTCCACGTTGTTCACCACCGTGGGCGAGGCGTAGAGCCCGGACGTGGCCGGGAACGGCGGCTTGAGCCGCGGCTGGCCGCGGCGGCCCTCCAGGGAGTCGAGCAGGGCGGTCTCCTCGCCGCAGATGTACGCACCGGCACCAGCGTGTACCACGATGTCGAGGTCGAACCCCGAGCCGAGAATGTCGCGGCCCAGGTAACCGGCGTGATAGGCCTCGTCGACAGCATTGCGGACGCGGCGGATGCAGTGCAGCGCCTCGCCGCGGATGTAGATCGCGCAGAAGTTGGCCCGGATCGCGTAGCTGGTGATGACGCAACCCTCGATGAGCGAGTGCGGGTCGGCCATCATCGCCGGGATGTCCTTGCAGGTGCCCGGCTCACCCTCGTCGGCGTTGATCACCAGGTACTTGGGCTTGGCGCCCGCGCCGGTAGGCCCCTGCGGGATGAAGCTCCACTTGAGGCCCGTCGGGAATCCCGCCCCACCGCGGCCGCGCAGGCCGGATTCCTTGACGAGCGCGATGAGCTGGTCGGGATGCGCGGCGAGCGCGGTGCGCATCCCCTGGTAGCCCTCCAGCTGCTCATAGGTGCCGATCGACCAGGATCGGGGCGACTGCCAGCGCCTGGTGAGCACCGGTGTGAGTGGATCGGCAGTGGGTGCAGTCATCACTTCTTCTCCGGTAGCGCCGGTAGGGCGGGCGGGGCATCGGGCATGGGCGGGGCCACCCAGCCGCGCTCGGTGGCCAACTGGGCTCCGCGAAGCGTCTCAGATGCCACCGACAATCCTTCGACGCTCCGCTCCAGATCCGGGAAGATCCCGGCCAGTTCGAGCTCCGCGGTCTTGAAGTCGGTCAACGGCGCCCCCCGGGTGGGTGCTGGCCGCTCGCCGGCGCGCAGGGCCTCGACCAGGGCCTGCGCCGAGGCGATCGTCTGGTTGTCGTAGTACTCGTAATTGACCTGGAGCACCGGCGCGAAGTCGCACGCCGCCAGGCACTCGGCATGCTCCAGGGTGACCGACCCGGGAGTGCCGGGCTCGCCCGCGGTCTCCTCATGGCCGACCCCGAGCTGCTGCTTCAGGTGCGCGTAGATGGCGTCGCCGCCCAGTGCCGCGCACAGCGTGTTGGTGCAGACGCTCACGATGTGCTCGCCGCCCGGGGTGCGCTTGTACATCGTGTAGAACGTCACGACCGCACTCACCTCGGCAGCGGTCAGCTCCAGCGCCTCGGCACAGTACCGGATGCCGTCCTGGCTGACGTATCCCTGCACCGACTGCACGAGGTGCAGCAACGGCAGCAGCGCCGAGCGGGACTGCGGGTACCGGGAGATGATCTCCTTCGTGCGCCGGCGGGTCGCCTCGTCGAACTGATTCACCTGTCCACACCTCCCATGACCGGGTCGATGCTCGCGACGGCCGCGATCACGTCCGCGATCATCCCGCCCTCACTCATCGCCGGCATCGTCTGCAGGTTGACGAAGCTGGGGTCGCGGACGTGCACGCGCACCGGACGGGTGCCGCCGTCGGAGACGAGGTGGTAGCCGAGCTCGCCGCGTGGTGACTCGATGGGCACGTACACCTGGCCCGCCGGCACGTAGAAGCCCTCGGTGACCAGCTTGAAATGGTGGATCAGCGACTCCATCGACTGACCCATGATCTTGCGGACGTGCTCGAGGGTGTTGCCCATGCCGTCCGCCCCGACCGACAGCTGGGCCGGCCAGGCCACCTTGCGGTCGGCCACCATCACCGGGCCGGGCTCCATCTTCGCCGCCGCCTGCTCGACGAGCTTGAGCGACTCGTGGATCTCCGCGACCCGCAGCCGGAAGCGGGCGTAGCAGTCGGCCTCGGTGGCGATCGGAACCTCGAAGTCGTACTCCTCGTAGCCGCAGTACGGCTCGACCTTGCGCTGGTCCCACGGCAGGCCCGCTGATCGCAGGATCGGGCCGGTGACACCGAGAGCGAGACAGCCGTCGAGTGGCAGGTAGCCCACGCCCTCCAGGCGCTGGCGCCAGATGGGCTGGGCGGTGAGCAGCTTGTCGTAGTCGGGCAGCCGCGTGCGCATGAGCGCGACGAACTCGGTGACCTTCTCCGCCCAACCGTCCGGGAAGTCCTGGGCAAGCCCGCCGGGGCGGATGTAGGCGTGGTTCATCCGCAGGCCCGTGAGGAACTCCAGCAGGTGCAGCACCTCCTCGCGCTCGCGGAACCCGGCCGTCATGCCGGTGAGCGCGCCGAGCTCCATGCCACCGGTGGCCAGGCACACCAGGTGCGAGCCGATCCGGTTGAGCTCCATGAGCAGCACCCGGGCGACGGTGGCGCGCCGGGGCGCCTCGATGCCCAGCAGCTTCTCCACGGCCAGGCAGTACGCGGTCTCGTTGAACAGCGGCGCCAGGTAGTCCATCCGGGTCACGAACGTGACGCCCTGGGTCCAGGTGCGGTACTCGCAGTTCTTCTCGATGCCGGTGTGCAGGTAACCGATCACCGAACGGGCCTGGGTGACGGTCTCGCCCTCGATCTCGAGCACCAGGCGCAGCACCCCGTGCGTGGACGGGTGCTGCGGGCCCATGTTGATGACGATGCGATCGTCGTGCTCGCCGTCGACGACGGTGTCCCAGTCGCCGCCGGTGACCGTGTAGATCGGGCCCTCGGTGGTGATCCGCTCCTGGGCCGGCGCCGGATCATCCCTGATCTCGGTCATGTGTAGGACCGCCTCTGGTCGGGGGGCGCAATCTCCGCGCCCTTGTACTCCACGGGGATCCCACCGAGCGGGTAGTCCTTGCGCTGGGGGTGACCGTCCCAGTCGTCCGGCATGAGGATCCTGGTGAGCCCGGGGTGACCGTCGAAGATCACGCCGAACATGTCCCACGTCTCGCGCTCGTGCCAGTCGGCCGTGGGGTAGACCTCGACGACGCTGGGCACGTGCGGGTCCTCGACGTCGAGGGCGACCTCGAGCCGGATCCGGCGGCGGTAGGTCATCGACAGCAGGTGGTAGACCACGTGCAGCCGCTGCGCCACGTCCTCGCCGTAGTCCACACTCGAGACCGACGAGCACAGCTCGAAACGCAGGCCCTCGTCGTCACGCAGGGTGCGGCACAGGTCCAGGATCCGCTCGCGCGCCACGTAGAAGGTGATCTCGCCGCGGTCGATCGTGATCTGCTGGATCGCGCCGCGCACGCCACGTTCGGTCAGCGCCTCGCCCAGGTCGTCGGCGAACTCGTCGAACCAGCCGCCGAACGGACGCTGCGCCGGTGCCGGTGCGTGGCCGGGAAGCCGCAGGCCGCCGAAGCCGGAAGTGTCGCCCGAGCCGGTGACGCCGAACATGCCACTGCGTTCGCGGGTGGCCGGGGCCGCGCGACGAGTACCACCTTCCGGGGGCACCTCTCCTTCGAGCTGCGCCTGCTCGATCTCACCGCTCTCCGGTGCCTCGCCGCCGCGGGCACGGTGCTCGGCGACGTCGGCACCGCTCTGCTCGGCCGAGGACTGCTCGCCGCCGGTCGGCTCGAGGCCATCCTTGGACGTACCGGTCGTCTCGCTCATCTACTTCTGCCCCGCCGGCTTCTTCGGAGCAAATTTGACCGACGACGGGATCATCTCGGTCCTGTGCCCACTCGCCGCGAGCTGTGCGGCACGCTTCGCGCCCAGGGGCTCGTCCATGATCTTGGCGTGGATCTTGAGGATGGCGTCCATCAGCATCTCCGGACGCGGCGGGCAGCCGGGCAGGTACATGTCCACCGGCACCACGTGGTCGACGCCCTGCACGATCGCGTAGTTGTTGAACATCCCGCCCGACGACGCGCAGACCCCCATCGCGAGCACCCAGCGCGGCTCGGGCATCTGGTCGTAGATCTGGCGCAGCACCGGGGCCATCTTGTTGCTCACCCGGCCGGCGACGATCATCAGGTCGGCCTGCCGGGGCGAGGCCCGGAAGACCTCCATGCCGAACCGTGCGAGGTCGTAGCGCGGCGCGCCGGTGGTCATCATCTCGATCGCGCAGCAGGCCAAGCCGAACGTGGCAGGCCACAGCGAGGACTTGCGGGTCCAGTTGACCAGCTTCTCGACGCTGGTCAGCAGCACACCGCTGGGCAGGTGTTCCTCAAGCCCCATGGTCAGTGCTCACCTAGTTCCAGTCCAGACCGCCGCGCCGCCACACATAGATGTAGGCGAAGCCGACGGTCACGATGAACAGTACGATCTCCACCAGCCCGAACAGGCCCAGCGCGTCGGCGCTGACCGCGAACGGGTAGAGGAAGACCATCTCGATGTCGAACAGGATGAACAGCATCGCGGTGAGGTAGTAGGCCACCGGCATCCGGCCGC
>JBOHEP010000468.1:0-36048 GCA_050701075.1 Pseudonocardia sp.
CGCTGCCCCGCGGTGGTGACCCGGGCCAACGGCCGGCACCGGGAGTCGGCCAGCAGGTGAATCTTGGTGCTCAGACCGCCGCGGGAACGCCCCAGACCCTCCCGGTCAACACGCTTGACCGGCTCCGGCTCCGGCTCCGGCTCCGCGGCCTGCTCCGGCTCCGGCTCCGAATTCTTGTAATTCGACCCAGCCCCCTGTGTCGTCCGCGGAGCACCCGACGGCCGAGGATTCCGGTGCCGGTGCCGGTGCCGGTGCCGGTGCTGGTTTCGGTGCTGGGTCGGGCAACAACGGCGCCAACCGCTGCGCGGGGATGTCCTTGGGTGGTGCGTGGCGGGCCCCGGCGGCGTGCTGATGGGCGCGGACAACGGTCGCCTCGGCCCCGACCGTCCAGTCCGGGCCCTCCTCCACATCGCACCCGGCGCGGAGCCCGTCGAGGATGTCCTCCCAGGTCCCATCCCCTGACCAACGGCGATGGCGCGAGTACACCGTCTTCCAGTTCCCATAGGACAACGCCAGATCCCGCCACGGCGAACCTGTCCGGGTCCGCCACAACACCCCGTCGATCACCGGCCGGTGATCAAGCCACCGCCCACCCCGACACGGCGTCCGATCCGGCAACAACGGCTCCAACCGTGCCCACTCGGCATCGGTCAGATCATGACGATCATGCATGAGCAAGATCTACCACACCCGAACGTCAAGATCCCACAGACACGCCCCAACGCCGAGCAAGAGGGCGTGATCGCCTGCTCGCTCGACGGGGGCGCATACCGGGACCGGATCGCCGAGTGGGGCCGGCTGCTCGACGGCGCCGAGATCAAGACTCTGCCCGACGGGGGGCGGACCGCACGGTTGCCCGCGGACCGAGCCGAGCAGGTGGCCCGACTCGTGGTGGCCGAACAACGGTGCTGTCCGTTCTTCTCCTTCCGCCTCGACTTCAGCGGCGAGTACGTCGAGCTGGTGGCATACGCGCCCGTGGGGGCCGAGGTGCTGGTGGCTGCACTGTTCGATCGGGCCCCGGCGGCAGGGGAGGGCTGCCCGTGCTGATCGCCCGTTCGGTCGCACTGTTCATCGTCGCGGCGTTGTTCGAGATCGGAGGGGCCTGGCTGGTCTGGCAGGGCATCCGCGAGCACCGCGGCTGGGTGTGGATCGGGGCCGGCGTCATTGCGCTCGGCCTCTACGGGTTCGTCGCCACGTTCCAGCCCGACGCGCAGTTCGGCCGCATCATCGCGGCCTACGGGGGCGTGTTCGTCGCCGGCTCGCTGGCCTGGGGCGTGGTCGTCGACGGATACCGGCCCGACCGCTACGACGTCATCGGAGCCCTTGTGTGCCTGGCCGGCGTCGCAGTGATCATGTATGCGCCACGGACCGGCGTGGCCTGAGGACCATTTGCCACCGTCCGGCTTGGTCCGGTAGGTGGGAGCGGGGGGCGGAACGGTGCCACAGGTCCGGGACGGAGGCGGCCTCTCGTATAGGACGGGTCAGGTGTTAGGGCGTGGAGATCGGCGCGATCTCGCGGGTACGCGTACCGGGTGGTCGTTGTCGTAGTGGATGGGCGGAGGTGTTCGGGGTTTGCTGGTGGGGTTCAGGTGGTGGCGGGTGTGGTGAGTTCGGTGACGAGCGCGCGGACGCGTCGTTCGATCTCGTCGCGGATGGGGCGGATGTCAGCGAGGTCAAGGCCTGCGGGGTCGTCGAGGATCCACTCTTCGTAGCGGCGGCCGGGGAATACCGGGCAGGCGTCGCCGCAGCCCATCGTGATGACGGCGTCGGCCGCGCGGACGACCTCGTCGGTCCATGGCTTGGGGTATTCGTCCGCGATGTCGATTCCCCGCTCGGCCATGGCCGCGACCGCGGCGGGGTTGATCGTGGACGCCGGTTCGGAGCCACCGGACCAGGCGATGGCCTGCTCACCGGCGAAGTGGGTGAAGAACCCCAGTGCCATCTGGGAGCGGCCGGCGTTGTGGGTGCACAGGAACAGCACCACGGGGTGCCCGTCGGAGGCCTTGCCCTCGACCTTGGCCAGGGCGCGGAGCCGCTGGCGGGCGAATTTCTCGGCCAGCAGGGGCAGGAAGTTCAGCACGACTGCGCGGCCGGCGAACTCGTCGTAGGAGGAGTGCAGGAACCGTTCGATCGTCTCTTCGCCGAAGGTCCCGTCGAACTCCCGGCTCAGGTGTCCGGCTGCGGACTTGAGCGCGACCTGCTGGTCGATGGACAGGGTGTCGTGGTGCCACGTGCTGGTCATGGCTGCCTCCGTTGGCATCGGCCTTGCTACGGTCGGGTTGGCTGGGGATGGACGGCGGGGGCGAGGCGGGTGATGCGGTCGGTCAGCTCGCGGAACGCCCGGTCGAAGGCCTCGTCCTCGCCGGTCCTGGCGGGGTCGGCGACCGACCAATGCGGATGACGCACCGCGGCGGGTAGTTCCTCGTGGGCTCGGTCGCAGACGGTGATGATCACATCGCCGGGTCGGATGACGTCGTCGAGCAGGCGCGGGGTCTGGGGGTGCAGAGCCAGGTCGTGACGGTCCGCGGCGGCCAGCGCACCGGGATGGACATGCGCGGCGGGGTGGGTGCCGGCCGAGGCGGTGGGCACCTCGCTGCTCTGGGCCCACAGCGCGGCGGCGAGCTGGGAGCGGGCGGCGTTCTCGGTGCAGACGAACATGACCCGCGGCGCGGCGAGGGAGGCGGCCGGGTTGAGGCCGCCGAGCGCGTCGGGCACGAGCGTCAGGTAGGAGCGGCGCCGGTCACCCTCGGAGCGGATCCGTCGCAGCACACCGACCCCCGCCAGCACGCGGACGTGGTGGGCGAGCAGGTTCGAGGCCATGCCCAGTTCGGTCTGCAGCTGCGAGGGGGAGGCGTCACCGAGCACCAGGGCGTCGACGATCGCCAGCCGCCCGGTATCGCCCAGCGCGCTGTGCAGCGCCGCCCGCCGACGCAACCCGAAATCTCGATCAGTACTCATTGAGTCAATGATGACTGAGTTATATGGGTGGGGTCAAGCCTTGGTGTCGTGCGGGACCACCACGGCCGCGGCGGTGCGGGAGACGTCGGGGTAGAGCGCGAGGACCAGTCCGGCACCGAGCGCGGCGCCCACGATCTGGGCGATCACGAAGCCGGGCACCGAGGCGGGGGCGATACCGGCGAAGGTGTCGCTGAAGATCCGCCCGATGCTCACCGCCGGGTTGGCGAACGAGGTCGAGGAGGTGAACCAGTACGCCGCGCCGATGTAGGCGCCGACCGCCGCAGCGGACAGTGCGGCGCGTCCGGTGCGGGCGAGGGCGAAGATGAGCGCGATCAGCCCGGCGGTCGCGACTATCTCGCCGATCCACAGTCCCGGGGTCGCCCTCACCTTCTCCGAGATCTGCAACGGGGGGAGGTCGAACATCGCGTTCGCCAGCACCGCACCCAGGATCGCCCCGACGGTCTGGGCGACGGAGTAGCCGAGGACATCACGGCCGGTCAGTCCGGTCCCGACGCGCCGCCCCAGCACCCAGTCAACGGCCGAGACCACCGGGTTGAAATGCGCACCCGACACCGGCCCGAACAGCAGGATCAGGATCCCGAGCCCGAACACCGTGGTCAGCGAGTTCTCCAGCAGCTGCAACCCGACATCGCCCGGGGACAGCTTCTGGGCGGCGATCCCGGAGCCCACCACCACCGCGACCAACAGCGCGGTCCCCACGCCCTCGGCCAGCAGCCGGCGGGCCAGCGACGCCGTCACGCCCGCGCCTCGTCGGGCACCAGCACCGCCGACGCCCGGCGCAGCGCATCCGGCAGCACTCGGTAGTACACCCAGGTCCCGCGCCGCTCGCCGGTGATCAACCCCGCCTCTCGCAGCACCTTCAGGTGATGCGAGATCGTCGGCCCGGTCAGGTCGAACACGCCGGTCAGGTCGCACACGCACGCCTCGCCGCCCTCGTGGGAGGCGATCAATGACAGCAACCGTAACCGCACCGGGTCGCCCATCGCCTTGAACACCCGTGACAGCTCCACTGACTGCGCCGGCGACAGCGGCTCCCGCGCCAGCGGCGAGCAACACCCGACCGACTCGGTCAGTCCGGCGAGCATCCGCTCATGATTCGACATACATCTACCTTGACAGCGGCCAATACAGAGCGCAAGCTGTATCGACAGTCATCGAATCAAGGAGTGCGAATCATGTCCCGAGTCCAGCTGGCGTTGCGGGTGTCCGACCTGCATGCGTCGATCGAGTTCTACTCGTCCCTGTTCGGGGTCGAGCCGGCCAAGCGTCGTCCCGGCTATGCCAACTTCGCCGTCACCGAGCCCCCGCTCAAGCTGGTCCTCATCGAGGGCCAAGCCAACCAGGCAACCGTCATGGACCACCTGGGAGTGGAGGTCGAGACCACCGACGAGGTCACCCAAGCCACCGGCCGGCTGTCCGATCTGGGCCTGTTCACCAAGGTGGAGAACGACACCACCTGCTGCTACGCGGTGCAGGACAAGGTGTGGGTGCACGGACCTGGCGACGAGCCGTGGGAGGTCTACACCGTCAAGGCCGATGCCCCCGACGCCACCAGCCTCCACCCGGTCAACCAGCCCGACTCGGGCCCCTGCGCCTGTGGCGCACCCACCAACGCCGAGGGTGAGTCGCTCAGCTCCTGCTGCTGACAACCACTCACGCCATGGACGGCCACGGACCATGAGTAGGGTGTTCAGGTCCTCAGCAGCTCTAGCCGAGAGAGGTCGTCGGCGTTCGGGCGGGCGCCGCGTCGCCCGTCCGCGGCGGGATTTGGACGCTGGTGCACCATGCCGACGGGGCGAGTCGACCGGGGTTCCCGCGGCCTGACCGCAGTTGTGCTCCCCACCCCCCGCGCTCGCGCGGCGGGTGGGGCGGCTGCGGAGGCGTAGCTGACCGACGCCGTTGAGGGGTTGCGTTCGAGCGCGCTCGAAGCCGTAGCGTCGAGGGTGTGAGCATTCGACTCGGCTATCAGATGCCCAACTTCAGCTATCCTGGCTCGGTCGCGGACCTGTTCCCGACCGTCATCGCTCAGGCTCGCGAGGCGGAGGGCGGGCTTCGACGCGGCGTTCGTGATGGATCATTTCTATCAGCTGCCGGGTCTCGGGACACCCGACGAGCCGATGTTGGAGGCGTACTCGGCGCTGAGCGCGCTGGCCACCGCCACCTCCCGGATCCAGCTGTCCGCGCTGGTCACCGGCAACACCTACCGTAACCCGGCGATGCTGGCCAAGACCGTCACCACTCTCGACGTGGTCAGCGGCGGCCGGGCCGTGCTGGGTATCGGCGCCGGCTGGTTCGAGTTGGAGCATCAGCAGTTCGGCTGGGACTTCGGCACCTTCACCGACCGGTTCGAGCGGCTGGACGAGGCTTTGCAGATCATCGTCCCGATGCTGCGCGGCGGCCGCCCGACGTTCGACGGGAAGTGGTACCACACCCAGTCCGCGATGAACGAACCGCGGATGCGCGACGACCTTCCGGTGATGCTGGGAGGCAGCGGTGAGAAGAAGAAGACCTTCGCCCTCGCGGCGCGCTTCGCGCAGCACCTGAACATCATTTGCGACCCGGCGGAGCTGCCGCGCAAGCTCGCCGCGTTGGACGAGCGGTGTGCAGAGGCGGGCCGTGACCGGTCCACTCTGGAGACGAGTTTCCTGGCGTTCGTCATGATGGACGAGAACGGCGACCGGGCGCGGGCGCAGCAGCGCGAGTTCCTCCGCGTCCGCGGGGTCGACCTGGACGCGCTGTCGGACGAGGAGCGGGCGGCGGTGACGGCGCGGCAGTTCGTCGGGGACCCGGACCAGGTCGCCGCCGACCTGCAGGCGCGGGTGCTCGATCCCGGCGTTGACGGGCTGATCGTCAATCTGGTAACGAACGGGCACGAGCCGGGGGCGGTGGATCGGGCGGGTCGGACGCTGCGCAAGCTCGTCGGCTGACAGTGCCGTGGGTGGCTGCTCCAATAGTTGGTCTGCCTGCTGGCTGGTCAGCTGGTAGGCGCGTCTACCAGCGTCCCTCGAGGCCCCGAGATACGCCGCACCCGCCACCCCTCACCGGTAAGAGCGCCGACCCGTTCGGCTGTGTCAGTGCCGGCGAGGAGGGGCTGCCATGCGACGCGTCCGTGACCCGCTCGATCGCCTCGTGAACGCCGTGCGCGCCGTGCCTCGGATGCCGCCCTCGTCGCGCACCGGTGAGGAGGCGTCGGCGAGCCGGCTGGAGCTGCCCTGGATCTCGCCTACGTCGTGGTCGTGCTCGAGCTGGCCACCTTGTTCGTCGGCGATCTCACGTGGCGCGGTTGGGCACGTTCCGAGTCGATCTGCAACGCGCGGGTCAGGGTGCGAGCGGCACCCTCGGGACGTGGACACCCGCCCCTTACTCCGCCTCCTCGCCGACGAACTCGTAGATCAACGAGCCGTCGCCGGGACCGTCGCTGAGCAGGTAGATTCCGTATCTCCGTGCACGCGGCAATGGTTCGGTCGCCCCGGCCAGCCGAATGAGCGGCCCCTGGGTGAGCAGCACCCGGAGCTGCGGCTGCGGTTGCCCGTCGGGCAACGTCTGAACCGAGCCGTGGCCAGCCAGCGGCCCGCCCCCAACGAAGAAGGCCGGCACCGTGTTGCCTGTCATCGCATCAGGATGCCCTATCCGGCAGCAGTTTATGGGTTGAGACTGCCCGCCGAACGGATCGCTCAGCTTCGCTGAGCTTGCGCAGGCGCGTGGCGTCGAGCCGAGCGTGCTGGCCCGGGGATGGGTGCTTGATCAGCTCGACTCGCCCAGCGTGAGCGGGATGAGGACCGCGATCGCTGGGAGCGGGGATGTCCGTGCGACGACCGATCGCCAGCGGCGACCTCCCGACGAACGGCCCGGCGCTTGTGCTGGTTCGACCCGCGCACCGGCGAGACCACGATCGCCGACGGCGGCACCCGGTCACCCCGCCCACCGACGAGAACTGGTGCTGGTCGTCGATCAGTGATCAGTGATCTTCTCCCGCGCCACCGGTCGCGCCGCACCCGAGGCGAGCAGGCCGATGAGCAGCGCGGCGAGCACCACAAACAGCGCGTTCACGGCCACCCGCCCGCAGCACGGCCACCCGCCCGAACCGGGCCAGCACCGTGCCGCCGAGCAGCCGTCCGATGGTCATGGCGGTGACGAACAGCGCAAACGCGACGGCGCCGACGGTCTCGCTCGTGCCATAGCCGTTTACCAGGGCGTAGGCGATCCACTCGTTGGCCGACCCCTCGGGGAACGCAAAGCCCAGCACGAGCAGCCCGATGATCAGCGTGCGCGGTTCGCGCCAGGCCTCGAGGACCCCGCCATCGCGCGTCGGCCCTCCGGCCACCGGGATCGGGGTGGTGAAGTGCAGGACGGTCAGCGTCATCAGCACCGGCATGATCACGATGACGCCCAGCACCTGCGCGGCCAGCGGCACCCCGGTCGCCGAGGACACCGCGCCTACCGCCGCCCCGCCGACCGTGCCGATGCTGATTGCGGCGTGCAGCCGGGGCATGAGCGTGGTGCTGCCCAGACGCTGCTCGACGTCGGCGCCCGAGACGTTCATCGCGACTTCCCAGACACCCATGCCTAATCCGGTGACGTAGATACCGAGTCCGGCGACCAGCACCGGGCCACCGAGCAGCGCGGCAACCAGGGTCGCCAGACCGGTGGTGACGGCCAGCGCACCCGCGAGTACCGCCCGCGCCGGACTGATGCGCTGTACCAGTGGCCCGGACAGCGGGAGGCTGGAGATCGCTCCGCCGGACAGGCACAACAGCAGCAGGCCGAGCTGCGCGGTCGACAGGCCGAGTGTGTCGCCAAGGGCCGGAATCCGGCTGATGAACGACGAATGGACCAGTCCGTTGGTACCGAAGGCCACCACCACCGCGGTACGGGCCCGTCGCAGTTCCGTCGTCGTCACTCTCGTCCCGCCGTCGTGTGTTGAATCGATTCGATTGCAGGTCACCAGCATCAGGTAGCTCCGCTCCGCCCAGCTTCTCGGCGACGGCAGGGATGGAGAAAGATTGCAGCAGCGGGTACGGCTCTCTTCCGGTGATCGAGACTGGCGTCAGAGATCTTCGTGATCACCAGGGTGCGAGAGTGTCGTTCGCTGCGACGCCGGGACCCGGACGCGAGCGTGGGCGGGTTGACGTCACCGCCTGCCCAGGCGGGGCCGAGCGCACCACCGTCACCCGCCGCGTGAACCAAGATTAGCCAACATGGTCCCCTGGGGACGCAAACCATGATCGCCGACACCGGAGGAGGAACCGTGGACGACCGAACCGAGGACTTCGCAGCGGCCGTGGCCGAGGTCGGGCGCGCGGTGAGCGAGTTCGTCGATGGCGACCCGGCACAGTATCGCGAGCGCTGGGCGCGCCGCGATGACGTCACGATCTTCGGTGGCTGGGGTGGCTACGAGCGTGGCTGGGAAGAGGTCGGCCCGCGGCTGGAGTGGGCCGCGGCGCGGTTCGCGGCCGGAGCCACGACGCAGGAGGTGCTCGCCTCCGGTTCCAGTGGCGACCTGGGCTACACCGTCACGCTCGAGCGGGGCCACACCCGGCTGGCCGGTGCTGAGACCGCGGCGCCGATGCTGCTGCGGGTCACTCATGTCTACCGGCGCGTCGACGGCGTCTGGAAGGTCGTGCACCGCCACGCCGACCCGATCACCGGCAAGACCGCGACCGCTGCCGTTCTTGCGACGGAGGGCTCATCGTGATCGATCTCGTAAGGACCGACGACGGTCCGGCGAACGTCGTCCGGCTCACCGGCTGAGGAATTCCCCTCCTGGATCAAAGCTGCGGCAACGATGGGACGTCGGCGAGATGGATCTCTTTGGCGTAGTAGTCGCCGCCGGGATCTTGTGGTCCGCTCGGCGGCTCGAGTCCCGAGGTCGACGGGTTCGAACCCGGTATCACGGACGAGACCGGCGGCGGTGGCCTTGGCGTCGCCGTCGTCGCCGCTGAGCAAGAGCACCACCCGGTCCGGCCCGCTCCGTCCGGCGAGCTCCGGTAGGACGGTGTCGGTGGGGATCGTGTTGAATCCTCTGACGTAGCGAGCACCGGGCAGAGGTTCGCTCACGAATTGTGCGACCGTCTGCACGCCAAGGTCGAGGCTGGTTGACCGCGGCATCACCATCGTGTCCGGGATCGACACTGACGCGCACCTGGCGGCGCCGAGGGTGGCGGCCGAGTCGTCGCGGTGATCGGGATCGACAAAGGTCGATGTCGTGCAGATGCGGCAGAGCAGGGCTACGCACAGCTGTGGCGCTCAGACCGCGGTGGCGCGCCCGTCGTCGACCGGTGGCGCGGAGAGCGTGACGAGGGTGTCCAGCGACAACCCCAGCGCCCCGGCCAGCGCGGACACCGTGAAGAACGCCGGGGTCGGGATCCGCCCGGTCTCGATCTTGCGCAGGGTCTCCGCCGAGATCCCGGCGGCACCGGCGACGTCGCCGAGGCTGCGCTCGGCCCGCGCCGCGCGCAGCACGTATCCGAGCCGCTCGCCCCGCTCGCGGTCGGCCGGGGTCAGGGGTACACGCACCATGGCACCGAATAGTAATACCGGTATAGTTATCTGCATGATTGAGCTGAAGACCCGCGGCGAGCTGGACGCCGTCGAGGCGGCGGGGACGATCGTGGGCGACGTTCTCACCGCCGTCGCCGGGAAGGCCGCGCCCGGCGTCACTTCGCATGACCTGGACGGGATCGCCGCCGACCTGATCGCCGGTACCGGTGCCCGGCCGAGCTTCCTCGGCTACCATCCGTCCTTCGCGCCGTCCCCGTACCCCGCAGTGCTCTGCGCGAGTGTCAATGACGCCGTTGTGCACGCGATCCCGAGCCGGCAGCCGCTACGGGCCGGTGACCTGCTCAGCGTCGACCTCGCGGTGCACCTCGACGGCTGGTGCGCCGACGCCGCGTTCAGCATGGTCGTCGGGCCCGCCGGCCCGGAGGACCTGGCGCTGATCGCCACGTGCGAGCGCGCGCTGGCCGCCGGGGTCGCCGCCGCCGTCCCCGGCGCCAGGCTCGGCGACGTCGCCAACGCGATCGGGACGGTCGGGCGCGCGGCCGGATACGGGCTGCTGGCCGACCACGGCGGGCACGGCGTCGGCCGTGCGATGCACGAGGCGCCACACGTACCCAACGAGGGCAGGGCGGGCCGCGGCCTCATGCTGCGCCCTGGCCTGGTGCTCGCGCTGGAACCGATGCTCGTGGCTGGCGGTGGCGACGGCTACCGACTCGACCGCGACGGCTGGACGTTGCGCACCGCCGACGGCAGCCGCGCGGCGCACGCCGAACACACGGTCGCCGTGACCGAGGACGGCCCGCGGGTCCTCACCGCCGGCCGCCCGTCCGGTTGAGGCCGCCGACCACGCGACGGCCCGATGAATGTCTTGATCACCGCGGGATTCAGCCTCCCCGCGGACGTCAGGGCGATCTTGAACGGTCGTGGCCCTCGCCACGGTTCAGTCATGGTGCCCGGGAGCGTCGACGTCATGTCCGGCGGCCCTGAGGATGCTGGTGCTCGCGACCGACCGGTGCCGCGGTACCAGGATCAGGTCGATCTCGTAGGTCGAGGTGACGAAGACCGGGACATGACGATGAGTCCTTCCGTAGCGCGGACGAGTGCGATCCACGAGCGATCGAGTGCCAGCGGTCCTGCCCGACGTTCGCGGACAGCCGGAGGTGACCGTCACGATCGAGGGCACCGCACCGAACGAACCCGTCGACGACCTCGGCCGGGCGGTCGTCGTCGGCAGCCAGAACCGGACCGTGACCGCCCGGGACGGGCTCGGCATTGTCGGGCAGGCATCGCTGATGTCATGGGACCTCAGCGGTACACTCGGCGACATGCAGTGGCCCCTCCCCATCCTCCTCGTCGCGGCCAGCGCGCTGATCATTTCGTTCGTGGCACACCGGCTGTCTCCCGAGGGACGATGAGCGGCATTCCCCAGCCCGGTCCGGGCGATGCCGCCGGGAGCGCTGAGCAGACCGCAGGCCAAGACCTCCCGCAGTTCGACGATCTGCCCATTGATCTGGACAGCGCTCTGCTGTACGACGTTGAGCTGCATCCGCAGTGCCTGTCGCTGGCACCGCTGGTTGGCGTGTGGCGCGGCGAGGGCGAGGCCCAGTATCCCTCGCTCCTCGGACAGTTTCGGTACGGCCAGCAGATCACCTTTGCCCACGACGGCCGGCCGTTCCTGGACTACGAGGCGCGGGCATGGTTGCTCAACGCGTCGGGCCAGGTACTGGCCCCTGCGGCTCGCGAGGTCGGGTGGTGGCGGGTGGAGCCGGACGAGAGCATCGAGGTGGTGCTCGCGCACGCGTTCGGTATCTGCGAGATCTACTACGGCGGCGCCAGCAGCGAGTCCTCGTGGGAGTTCAGTACCGACGCCGTGGTGCGTACCGACTCGGCCAGGGACACGACCGAGGCCGCCCGGCTGTACGGCATCCTGGACGATGGCGAACTGGCCTACGTCGAGGAGCGGGCGTTGCGCGGCCTTCCCATGCAGCCGCACCTCTCGGCCCGGCTGCGGCGCATAGGTTAGCCCGAGGCTGCGACACCGGCGTAGCCGATGAACGAAGGACGGTTTGGCCGGACTGACGCCGTCACGTCAGGAGACGAGGCCTCATGGCTGAGTACGCCCGCACGGATGAGCTGCGCGAGGCCGAGCGCCGCCTACAGGCGGCGCAGCTCGCCGGGGACGTCGCGGCGTTGGATCAGTTGCTTGACGATCGGCTCATTTTCACCTATGGACCGGACGGCGAGTGCTTCACGAAGCAGGACGATCTCCAAGCGCACCGCTCACGGCAGCAGGTTCTGACGAAGTCAACTGAAGAGGAACTGACAGTGCTCGTCGAGGGGCGCACCGGTGTCACCTGGTTCCTCGGTGTGCTGGAGGGCATGCTCGCTGGAGCGCCGTTCGCTGCGCGGTTGCGTTACACCCGCACCTGGATCCACGACGACGACCGCGGCTGGCGCATAGTGGCCGCTCACGCGAGCCTGGTCGCCCCTCCACACCTCGGTTAGTGCAGCGCCGCAGAAGTCCTTCGAGGTTGGGCGAGGGCCCGCGTGGAGGTGGTGCGGGGATCCGGCGGGCGGAGGCGCTGTGCACGTGATCGATGTTTGGGAACCGTCGGCCGTGCTGAGTTTGGTTCGGGGTTCCCAACCGGTGATCACGGGATCATCGGGTGATCACGGGATCATCGGAGGCGGGGTGACCTGCCATGATCAGCGTCTTGGTGCGGGAAGCCGCACGGGATGCGGCTCTGTGTTCCCGTTCGGCGATCACAAACCTGACCGCGTGCTCCGGACCCCCAAAGGACTTCTGCGGCGTTGCGTTAGCTGCCGGCTCCGCGCAGTGCCGCGTATCGGGCCGTCAGTTCGGTGTCCTTGTTGGCCGGATCGTGGGCCTCGTCCGGGGCGGCCTGGCTGGTGATGCCGACGGCGTTGAGCACGCCGAACATCCGTACCAGATGCGCGATCCGAGCCTCCGCTGCGTCGATCGGCAGATGAGCTCCGGTGGCCAGTGCCAGCGTCCGATCGACCCAGAGCAGCTCCACGTGCAGGTCTGCCTGCCGCAGCACACTGCTCAGCCCGTCGTGAAGCTCCCTGGCTGTGCGCCCACTCCATCCGGCGAGGGTCACCGCGTCGAGCGGGAAGAGGCGGTCACGATTCCGCAGGTAGATCAGTTCCAACGCATAGGCATGACCGAAGGTGCAGTACCGGCAGCCGTTGACCAGCGAGATGGTCAGGCACGCGAGGTGGGTGCGCAGCGGACCGAGCACACGCAGCGTCCGCTCGTAGCGGGGCATGTTCCAGATCATCCAACCCAACGCCCGAGCCGGCCCCAGCTGCTCGACGAGGAACTGCATCAGGCGAGGCGAGAATCCCCAGAGTCGCCGACCGATGGCTTCGAGTACGCCGACGGTGAGCCGCTTGGAGTCCGCAGTAGCCACGCTGACCTCCAGTCCGCAGCAGCTTTCGGCATCTTACCAAGAAGATAGGCTTACCTGGGGGGCATGAGGGGGTGACTCTTCCCACCCGATCGACCGGGGGTCGGTCGGTCAGTGGACTCACCGAACACGAAGCCGTACCCGTGCGGCTCCCCGTACCAAGACGCTGATTTGGCAGGCCACCGCCACTTCAATGGTGCCGTGACCATCGATTGGGAACCCGGAACCGCACTCAACACGGCTGACGGTTCTCCAACATCGATCAAGCGTTCGCCCCCCGGGTCTCCGCGCCGCTTCCACGCGTGCCTTCGCCCCACCGAACCCCCGAAGGACTTCTGCGGCGCTGTACTAGCCGGGGCGCCTCGCGGAAGGCACCGCTGCTTGTGCCTGATCCAGGTCGTCGCAGAGGTTCAACACCTGAGCGAGCCCGCTGATCTCGATCGGTCGTCGCGCAGCGCGTGTCCCTGCCACCACGGCGAGGCCGCGGCCTTCCACGCCCGCACGTTCCTGGGCATCAAGCAGGGCTGCGAGGCCGTGCGACCCGATGAACTCGACTCCTGAGAGGTCCACGATGAGATGTGTCGGGTCACCATTGAAGGCCTCTCCGATGCGCCGCCGCAGGACCGGTGTGGTCTGCATGTCGACTTCGCCTTCGACGGTGAGGACCGTGGCGGCCCCGGTGCCCCGGTCGACGGAGACCACTACTGTCAGCTGATCGAAATGACCCTTCCGCTCACGCTCAGTATCGGTCATCATGACAATATCCCTCCACCTCGCGGGCACACCGACCAGCCCGGAATTACTGGCAAGGAGCGCCCGGGGTCTGGGGGCAGTTCCATGCTACTGACGCTGTCTCCAGGCCGCTACCCCTCTCCTACCGACGAGCCGTCGAGCAAGCCGCTCCCACGATGTGGGCCTGACCCGGTTGCAAGCAGGTCGAGGGCCTCCTCGACGACCTCGGCGACCGGGATCTGACCGAGGAACGACGGGCGGTGCGCACACCCCTCACCGGTGCGGTGCGGATGGCCGACCGGGGTGCAGTCCGCGCCGCACTCAGGGCAGCTGACGGTCCAGCTCAGCAGCGGGCGGCTGGTCGCGCGCCGCGGTGGCGCCGCGTTGATCGCGTTGCCGCACCAGTACAGGCCCACGGTAGCCGTTGCGACGGCGTGGGCCAGGTGCAGTGGCCCGCTGTCGTCGGCGATGACGACGGTGCACCGGTCCAGTACGCCGGTGAGCTCGGCGAGGCTCGTCGCCCCGGTGAGGTCGAGCGGGTGCGACCGGGCCGCGCCGAGCACCGCGTCGGCGACGTCGCGCTCGTCCGGTGCACCGAGGACGACCGGCCGGGCGCCCGCCGAGGCAAGCCGGTCAACGACGGCGGCGAAGCGTTCGGGTGGCCACCTCCGGCGTGGGTCGGTCGCACCCGGATGTACCGCCACCCACGGGCCGTCGCCGGGCAACAGCTCCGCGGCATGCTCACGCTCGGTGTCGGTGACCGCCAGGCGCGGGTAGTCCGGTGGTCCGTCGGCCCCGACCAGGGCGGTGACCTCGAGATAACGCGACGTCTCGGGCTGGTAGTAACGGTAGGGCACCCACCGGTCCAGAGCGGGTGCTCCGGCCGCGCGGAGCCCGGCGGTACAGCGGGACCCGAAAGCCCTCACCAGGGGATTGGCTCGCGCACCCCCGCCGTGCAGCTGCAACGCGAGATCGAACCGTTGCGCCCGCAGCGCGGTGAGGAAGCCGTCGAGCTCGACGGCCGGCGGTGCCCCGGCCGGCTGGCCCGCCAGGCCCGGCACCTCGGGTAGCACCGCCACCCGGTCCACCGGACCTGGCCGTCCGTGCAGGAACGCGGCCTGCCAGCGGGCTCCGACGAGGACGATCTCGGCATCGGGATAGGTGCGGCGCAGCGCCGTCAGAGCCGGGGTCGTCATCAGATAGTCGCCCAGGGCGTTGCAGCGCAGCACCGCGATCCGGCGCACGCCGTCGAGCGGTTCCCCGGGAGGGGTGAGGGTCCACTCTTCGGTGTTCATGCTCGAGCCCGCAAGCGACTCTTCGGTGTTCATGCTCGAGCCCGCAAGCGACTCTTCGGGGAACACCGGCGCGGTTACCCACTGCCCGCCCGGGTAACCGCTGCCTGTGGCGGCGACGGAATCCGGCCGGCCGACGGTGCTGGTACTGCGTGCGCTGCACCTCGGCGACCTGTTGGTGGCCGTGCCCGCGCTGCGGGCGCTGCGCCGGGCGTACCCCGGGTATCAGCTCGTGCTCGCCACCTCACCGGTACTCGCGCCGTTGGCCGAGCTCACCGGCGTGGTCGACGCGGTGGCGCCGGCGGCGGGCCCCGAGGCGGTGGCATGGGCCGGTCCCGGGCCTGAGGTGGCCGTGAACCTGCACGGCACCGGGCCGCAGAGCCACCGCGCTCTCGACGCCCTGGGTCCGCGAACCCGGATCGGGTTCCGGGCCGACGGCTGGTCCGGCCCCGAGTGGGCCACGGTGGCCCGTGACCACGCCCACGAGCGGGAGCGGTGGTGCGCGCTGCTCCAGGCCTACGGGATCCCGACCGATCCCGAGGACGTCGCCCTGCATGCACCTGCCTCCGTTCCGCATCCCGGTCCGGCGCCGGTACTGGTACATCCCGGTGCCCGGTACGGGGCCAAGCGCTGGCCCGCCGAGCGGTTCGCCGTGGTCGCCGGCGCGCTGGGCGATGCCGGGCACAGGGTGCTGCTCACCGGGTCGGCGGATGAGCGATCCCTTGCCGTCGCGGTGGCCCGTGGCGCCGGGCTTCCCCTGACGCGGGTCCTCGCCGGGAGGACGTCGCTGCGGCAGCTGTGCGGGCTCGTGGCCGGCGCCGGTCTCGTGATCAGCGGCGACACCGGCATCGCGCATGTCGCTGCGGCCTACCGGACACCGTCGGTGGCGCTGTTCGGACCGGTGTCCCCGGCGCAGTGGGGGCCGCCGGTCGGCGGGCCGCACCTCGCCCTCACCGTGCCCGACGCCCGCCACGGCGACCCGTTCACCGATCGTCCCGACCCGGCGCTGCTCGGGGTGAGTGTGGATGACGTGCTGCGCGCCGGGCGGACGTTGCTCAGCCCGGTGGCGAGCCGCTGACGGCGCCTGCCGAGGTGGATGCGCTCTGCCCGGCTGCGAGCTCTGGCCGCGCCTGCCCGAACGGGACGCTCAGCTCGGCCGTGGCGCCAGCCCACCCGCCCGGCGGGCAGCGTCCCCCCGGGCGGGCTGGCGCCACCCGTCCGGAGCCCGCCGGACGGCGCCCGCCCCGCCCCCGGCGACGAAACCCGTCGCCGCGAGCACGCCGTCCTCGACCGCCCGGTGCAGCGGCACTCCGCAGGCGAGCCTCCCGGCCACGCAACCGGCGAACCGGTCGCCCGCCCCGCACGGGTCACCGTCCACCGTTGGGTGGGCCGGCACCGCCACGCCGCCGTCGCGCGCCTGTCGAACCGCCGCGCCCCGGGCCCCGAGGGTGATCACCACCGCTCCGACGCACCAGTGGCCGAGCAGCGCGTCGGCGAGATCGAGCACGGCGTCGTCGTCCGCGGCGTCCGGGGCGGGGACGCCGAGCACACCGCACGCCTCGGACAGGTTGGGGGTGACCACGGCCACCCCGGGGACCGGCGGCACGCCCCGCGGGTGCGGGTCCCACACCACCGGCACGCCGCGCCGCGCGGCCCGGGCGACGGCCGCCCGGACGATGGGATCGGCGGCCACGCCGCGTCCGTAGTCCGACACGAGGACCGCCTCGGCCTCGTCGAGTGCCTCGCCGAGAACCGGTCCGACCGCCGCCCCGAACCCGTCGGTCGCGCGCCCCTCGCCCCGGTCGGCGCGCAGCAACACCCGGCCCGATGCCCGCAGCCGCGTCTTGACCGCGGTGCCGCCGCCGGCGGGCCCGGTCACGAGGTCGACGCAGCCGTGGAACATCGTCCGGAGCGTTCGGGCAGGACCGTCGTGGCCGAGGGCGGCGATGAGCCGGACCGGCACCCCGTCCGCGGCGAGCAGCGCGGCGGCCAGGCCCGCGCCGCCTGGTCGCGCCAACCCGCCGTCGACGTCGAGAACCGGTGCGGGAGCGTCGGGACACAGCCGCTCGACCCGCCCGTCGACGTCCTCGTCGAGCAGCACGTCACCGAGCACGACGACCGGCCTCACGCGAACGCTCCCAGCACGTCGCGGGCCTGCACCGTCCGGTCGGGCACGGTGGTGGGTGACTCCAGGTGGACCGCGCCCGACGGCAGGATCCCGGCTCCACCGAAGCGCGCCATGACCCGTTGCTGCACGAGGACGTCCTCGCCGCAGTGCATCGGGGGCAGCGCCTGCCAGAAGTCGAAGGCGCCGACGGCGTCGAGGGCTCGGCGGTCGTAGAGCGCGCACCCGCCGACCCAGGCGATCTTGTAGGCCACCCAGCGCTCGCCGGGCCGGACATGGCGTCGGGCCAGGTGGGTGGGGTTGGCGGCGTTGTGCAACGTCCAGCGGTCCCAGGCGGCGGTACCCGGTTCCACCCGCTCGGGCCGGGGCGCCCCGCTCCACCGCTCGAAGGGCGCGAGCTCGGCGGGGCGGAGGTCGCCGAGGTAGGACAGCCCCTGCGCCGCGGCGCCCACCAGCCCGCACCCCAGCTCGGTGATCGCCTCGTGCAGGCGCGCCACCGCGCCCGGCTCCAGCCATACGTCGTCGTCGCAGAACAGCACGTACCGCGCGGTCGAACACGACAGCATGGCGGCGCGGTGCTCGGCCAGGCCGCGCCGCGGCAGATGCCGGTGGGCGCGGACCCGGCCCCCCGCCGCGGCGAGTGCCCGCAGCATGGCGCGCGCGGGGGCGGTGTCGTAGGAGGCCGCACCGCCGGACTGGTCGCTCACGAGAACGTCGAAGCGATGGCCCTGCCCGGCGAGCCCGGCCAGGGTCGTGGCGAGCTCGACGGGGCGGTCGCAGGTGGGGACGAGCACGTCGAGCTCGGTCGGGGTCCCTGGTTCGGTTCGGTCCACGATGGAAGATGACCGTTGGCGCGGCCGACAAACGCGAGCGGGCACATCAGTCGAAGAACCGCGCCAGCACCGCGTCCGGGACATGCTGCTCGGTCGGCGTGAGGTCGGCGAACACGGTGGCCCCGTCGCAACCCACGTGCAGCGGATACCAGCGCCGGGGACGGCCGGCGTACGCGCAGATTCCCTTGATCGTCTGGGTGTCCAGCAGGCGGACGTGGGTGGGGTCGGCCACGGCGTTGACGTGTTTCCACCACGGGGACAGCACGTGCAGGATCCCGTCGGGGCGCAGCAGCCGGTGGCACTCGTCGATCAGCGGTAGGAAATCGGGCAGGTGCTCGAGCACGTGCACGACGAAGATCCGGTCGGCGCAGCCGTCCCGGAAGGGCAGACCCGCCGCGAGCCCGGCCGGCACCGCGAGCTCCGCCTGCACCGCGACGGACGCTGTGTGCCGCCGGTCCACGCCGATGTTGTCCGGGTACTGCCGGGTGTCGCCGCACCCCAGGTCGAGCACGAGCGGATCGCGACCCGCGACCCGAACCCGGTCCCACACCGCGTACACGCCGCCGAGTCGCCCGATGAGGGCGCGGGCCAGGGCAAGCTCCGCGGGGCGCTCCACCTCCCCGGTCAGATGCACCACCCCGCCGTCGACGTGGGCGCGCAGCTGCAGCCCGCGCACGCGCCGGTCGTGGGTCAGCAGTTCCGCGACGACACCCGAGAGGTCGTCGTCGCACAGGGCGCTGCGGTGTGCCGACATCGGCGCGGCGCCGATCCGCATGAACCGCACCTCCTCCCGGTTGGACACTCCCCCCTTTACCCGGTCGCAGCCAACCAAATCGGCCAGCGCCCCTTACTCTGCACCACCCCAACCCAGCTCCCCATCCCCGGCCCTGCAACGCGCTGATCAAGGGCCAACCGTCGTCAATTAAGATCAACTAGCGACGGATTGCCCTTGATCAACGCGCATTGAGTCCTGCGGAGGGCTTCAGCTACGAGGAGTAGTAGTTGTGACAGTGAGTAGCAGTTTGAGGTTGAGGGTTTAGCCTGGGGTCAGATGGCGACCCTCTCTCGTGACCCCAGACCCCGGCCACGCCCCGCCGGCAGCTGTACTGTTCGACCGGGACGGCACGCTAGTCGTGGACGTGCCCTACAACGCTGATCCCGCCCGGGTGCAACCCGTGCCCGCTGCGGCACGGGCCCTCGCAGCCCTGCGCGTCGCGCGGATCCCCGTCGGGGTGATCACCAACCAGTCGGGCATCGCCTGCGGCCTGATCAGCCCGGCCCAGGCCGATTCGGTCAACGCCCGGGTCGAGGCGCTGCTCGGACCCTTCGCGGTGTGGCGAATGTGCCCGCACGGGCCAGCCGATGGTTGCTCCTGCCGCAAGCCCCGGCCCGGGATGGTGCTCTGCGCGGCGGCCGAGCTGGGGGTGGCGCCGGAACGGATCGCCGTGATCGGCGACATCGGGGCCGACGTCGCCGCGGCCGAGGCGGTCGGTGCGAGGGGAGTGCTCGTGCCCACCTCCGTCACCCGGGCCGAGGAGGTGCGCGCGGCGCGGGTCGTCGCTCCCGACCTGCTCACCGCTGTCCGGTACCTGCTGGGAGCTCGGTACCTGCTGGGAGCTTCGGACACTGCGGCATGACCTGCCGGGTGCTGGTCGTGCGCCTGGACGGGGCCGGGGACGTGCTGCTGGCCGGGCCCGCGGTACGTGCCGTCGCCGCGGCACGGGACACCGAGGTCACCCTGCTGTGCGGGCCCGCAGGCGCGGACGCGGGGCGGCTGCTGCCGGGTGTGACCGACGTCATGACCTGGGCGGCCCCATGGGTGCTCGCCGACCCGCCGCCGGTGGTGGGCGGCGAGGTGGACGCTCTGGTGCGCGAGCTCGCGGCGCGCCGGTTCACCGAGGCCGTTGTGCTCACCTCGTTCCATCAGTCGCCGCTGCCCACCGCGCTCGTGCTGCGCCTGGCCGGGATCGGGCGGATCACCGGGGCGTCGGTCGACTACCCGGGTTCGTTGCTCGACGTCCGGGTCCGGCCCGGTGAGACCCTCCCCGACGACATCCCGGAACCGGAGCGGGCGCTGGCGGTGGTGGCCGCCGCGGGGTTCACCCCCGCGGCGGGTGACCACGCCCGGCTGGCCGTCCGGACCGGGGTGCCACCCGCGCCGCTGCGGAACGGACGGCCATACGTCGTGCTGCACCCCGGCGCCGCGGCCGACGCCCGGCGCTGGCCCGCCGAGCACCACGGCGCCGCGGTGGAACTGCTCAGCGCACGAGGGTGGCGCGTGGTCGTCACCGGCGGGCAGGGCGAGCGGGCGCTGACCGCGCAGGTCGCCGGGTGCCGCGGCCTCGACCTCGGTGGCCGGACGAGTCTCGCCGAGCTGGCCGGTGTGCTGCACGGCGCCGGCGCCGTGATCGTGGGCAACACCGCCGCCGCGCACCTCGCGGCCGCCGTCGGCACGCCGGTGGTGTCGCTGTTCGCCCCGGTCGTGCCCGCGGTGCGGTGGCGGCCCTACCGGGTGCCGCACGTGCTGCTCGGTGACCAGCGGGCCGCGTGCCGCGACACCCGGGCCCGCGACTGCCCGGTGCCGGGTCACCCCTGCCTGGCCGGGGTCGGCCCGGCCGAGGTGGTGGCCGCCGTGGAGCGGTTGACCCGGCCCGGCGAGTTGGGGGTTCCGGCGTGAACATCCTGGCATGGCACGTGCACGGCTCCTGGACCACGGCTTTCGTGCAGGGCCCGCACCGCTACCTGCTCCCGACGTTGCCCGAACGCGGGCCGTGGGGCGGCGGGCGGCCCGCGGCATGGGACTGGCCCGCCGGCGCCGTGGAGATCCCGGTGGACCGGCTCGGGGAGGAACCCGTCGACCTGGTCGTGGCGCAGCGACCCGAGGAACTCGAGCTCGTCGCCGACTGGCTGCACCGCGTCCCCGGCCGGGACATCCCGATGGTGTACCTGGAGCACAACACGCCGCGCGGCCCGGCCGTGACCACCCGACACCCGATGGCCGACCGAGACGACCTGCTCCTGGTCCACGTCACCCACTTCAACGCCATGGTCTGGGACGCCGGCACCACCCGCGCGACCGTCGTCGAGCACGGTGTGGTCGACCCCGGTCACCGGTTCACCGGTGAGCTCCCCGCCGCCGCGGTCGTGGTGAACGAGCCGTTGCGCCGCGGCCGCGTCACCGGCACCGATCTGCTTCCCGGCCTGGCCGCCGCGGCGCCGCTGCATGTGTTCGGGATGGGCACCGACGGGCTGGGTGACGCGCTCGGCGAGCCCGAGCGGATCCTCGGATGCGGTGACCTGCCCCAGGACCGGATGCACGACGAGATGGCCCGTCGCCGGGTGTACCTGCACCCGATCCGCTGGACGTCGCTCGGTCTCTCGCTCATCGAGGCCATGCACCTGGGGATGCCGGTGGTTGCGCTGGCCGCCACCGAGGTGGTGGAGGCGGTGCCGCCCGATGTCGGGTACTGCAGCACCGACCCCGCCCGGCTCGCGGCCGCGGTCCGTGAACTGGTCGCCGATCCCGACCTCGCTCGCCTGCGGGGGGTCGCGGCTCGATCGCACGCACTGCACCGGTACGGGACGGCGCGGTTCCTGGCCGATTGGGAAGCGGTGCTGGACCGGACGGTCACCGAGCACCACACGCGACGACGGGCTGTCCGGTCCGGATCGAATGGGAAGTCGAACGGGAGGAGGTGACGCCGTGCGCATCGCGATGGTGTCCGAACATGCCAGTCCCCTGGCGGTCCTGGGTGGCCCGGACTCCGGGGGGCAGAACGTGCACGTGGCCGAGCTGAGCCGGGCGCTCGCCGCGGCCGGCCACGAGGTGGACATCTGGACGCGCCGCGACGCGCCGGAGCTCCCGGAAGCCGTGCGGTACGCACCCGCAGTGACGGTGCGACACATCGACGCCGGGCCGCCGTGCCGGATTCCGAAGGACCAGCTCGTGCCGCACGTACCCCGGATAGCGACCGCGCTGCAGAACGCCTGGGCGACCGAGCGGCCCGACATCGTGCACGCCCACTTCTGGATGTCGGGTCTGGCGTCGGTGACCGCCGCTGGGCGGCTCGGGATCCCGGTCGTGCAGACCTTCCACGCGCTGGGCGCGGTCAAGCGGCGCCACCAGGGCCGGGACGACACCAGCCCGCCGGGTCGGGTGGCGGTCGAGCGAGCGGTGGCCGGCCAGGTGGACCGGGTGATCGCTACCTGCAAGGACGAGGCGTTCGAACTCTCGCGCCTCGGGCTGGCCTCCAGGAAGATCGCTGTCGTCCCGTGCGGTGTGGACCTCGCGACGTTCTCGCCGGGTGGACCTGCGCTGGAGCGCCGCGTCGACGTGCCGCGGCTGGTGTCGATCGGTCGGCTGGTTCGGCGCAAGGGCGTCGATGAGTTGATTTTCGCGATGCGGCGGGTGCCGCGAGCCGAGCTGCTCGTGGCGGGAGGACCTGATGCGCACGCCCTCGACGACGACGCGGACGCGCAACGGTTGCGCGCGGTCGCGGACTCGGCAGGGGTGCGCAACCGGGTCCGGTTCCTGGGGGCGGTGCCACGGGACCGGGTTCCCGCACTCCTGCGATCGGCGGACGTTGCGGTGTGCGTGCCGTGGTACGAACCGTTCGGCATGGTCGCGCTGGAGGCGATGGCCTGCGCCACCGCGGTCGTGGCAGCCCCCGTCGGGGGCATGACGGACACGGTGGTCGACCAGGTCACCGGGGTGCACGTGCTGCCGCGCCGTCCCGCCCGGCTGGCCGTGGCGTTGCGGGGCCTGCTCTCCCAACCGACGATGGTGCAGGCGTTCGGGATCGCGGGCCGGGACCGGGCGATGGCGTGCTTCGGGTGGGAGCGGATCGCGGGTGCCACCGCCGGGGTCTACGAGCAGGTCATCGACGAGCGTCGGGAACGCCTGGGTGCGCCGTTCGCCTTCGAGGTCGCTCGGTGACGGCCGCGGTGAGATCGCAGGTCGTCCGGGAGCTCGACGACCACGTGGACCGCCTCGCGGCCGCGCTGCCCGCGCTCCGCGCAGCCGGTGCCACATTGGCCGGCTGGGGGACCGAGCTGGCCCAGCGGCTGGGTGCCGGCTCGCGGTTGTTGGTCGCGGGCAACGGCGGCAGCGCCGCGGAGGCCCAGCACCTCACCGCCGAGCTGGTCGGACGGTTCGACCGCGACCGGGTCCCGCTGTCTGCGATCGCGCTGCACGCGGAGACGTCCAGCCTGACCGCCATCGGGAACGACTACGGCTACGCCCAGACTTATGCCCGCCAGGTCCGCGCCCATGCCCGCGTCGACGACGTCGTGCTGCTCCTGTCGACCAGCGGACGGAGCGAGAACCTCATCGCCGCGGCCGGGGCCGCACGCGAGTGCGGGGCCGAGCCGTGGGCGCTCACCGGTCCGGGCCCCAACCCGCTGTCCTTGCGGTGCGCGCGCTCGGTGTGCCTGCCCGGCGACGCGGCCACGGTGCAGGAGGCCCACCTCGTCGCCGTGCACATGGTCTGCCGGGCTGTCGAGGCGACGCTCGCGGCCGCTGTCGACGCCGCCGCGCGCGCCGCGTCCTGAACCCATACGAGAGGACAGTCGATGACATCCACATCCACGACGTTGCCCCGGCCGCAGCCGGCCGGGAGCGACGTTCGCCGCCCCGGCACCGTCCTGGTCACCGGAGCGGCCTCCGGGCTGGGTCGCGCGGTGGCCCGGGCCGTCGCCGCGGCCGGCGGGCGGCCCCTGTTGCTGGACCGCGTCGATCCCACCGATCCTTCGGACCCCTACCTCGGCGATGCTCCGGCCGTGCTCGCCGACCTGGCCGACGCGCGCGCGGCCGAGTCGGCCGTCGCCGAACTGACCGCCCGGGCCGGCACCCTCGACGCCGTCGTCACCGCGGCCGGCACCGACATCTGCGGCCGGGTCGACGAGGTGCCCGGTGACGAGTGGGATCGCGTCGTCCGGGTCAACCTGCTCGGCACCGCCGCGGTGATCCGCGGTGCGCTCCCGCGGCTGCGGGAGAGCCGAGGCCGGATCGTCACCGTCGCCTCGACGCTGGGGCTGCGGGCGCTGTCGGACGCCAGTGCCTACTGCGCGTCGAAGTTCGGGGTGATCGGGCTGAGCCGGGCGTTGGCCACCGAGCTGGCCGGCGAGGTCGGCCTGACGACGCTGATTCCCGGCGGTATGGACACCGCGTTCTTCGACGGGCGCCCTGAGCAGTACCGGCCGGGCCCCGACGCGGCGCTGCTCGATCCGCGCCAGATGGCCGAGGCCGTGCTGTTCGCGCTGACCCGCCCGGCCGGCTGCGAGGTGCGGGAGCTCGTGGTGTGCGCCTCCACCGAGCCTTCGTGGCCCTGAGCACGGGTCGCCCCGAGGTCCCCGGGCATCACCCTGGCGCCGACCGGGGCGCGCCGCTGGATCCGGGAGCGCTGCGACGGGTGCTCGTGGTGCGGGCCGACAACCTGGGTGATGTCGTCATGGTGAGCCCGGCGATCCGGGCGCTGCGGGCTTTCGCACCCGGTGCAGGCATCGATCTGCTGGCCTCGCCCGCGGGAGCCGCCGTCGCGCCGATGGTCCCCGGGCTGGACGAGGTCCTGACCGTCTCGGCGAGCTGGCAACAGCTGCCCGGTGGAAGTGAGGACACCGCGGATCGGGAGTGGAAGCTCGTCGAGCACATCCGGGACCGGGGCTACGACACGATGCTGGTGCTGACCTCGTTCTTGCAGTCGCCGTGGCCCGCGGCGCACGTCGGACTGCTGGCCCGGATCGGGACCCGGGTCGTGCACTCGCGCGAGTTCGGCGGAGCGGTCGCCACGCACTGGGTGACCCCGCCACCGGACACCGCCCATCAGGTCGACCGCGGGCTGCACCTGCTCGCCGCCGTCGGCGTTGCGGCCCGGGGTGCCCTGCCGGGGCTGCGCGTGCCCGAGGTCGACGACTCCGCCGCGGCCGCACTGCTCGGGACGTGCACCCGGTTCGCGGTGCTCGTGCCCGGGGCGTCCTGCCCGTCGCGGCGGTACCCGACCGCGCGCTTCGGCCGGGCCGCGTCGGCGATCGCGGCCGCCGGTCTCCCGGTCCGGGTGGGCGGCACCGGCGCGGAGGCCGTCCTGGTGGCCGAGGTGGTCGCCGCCGCCGCGCACCCGGGGGTGTCGGCACTGCCGCCGATGACCCTGCCCCGGTTCGCCGCCGTCGTGGCGCGGGCCGCCGTGGCGATCACCAACAACTCCGGGGGCATGCATCTCGCCGACGCCCTCGGTACCCCCGTCGTCGTCGCGTATGCGGGTACCGAGCGGATCGGGGACATGCGCCCTCGGGCCGTTGCGGCCGCATTACTCGGCGTGCCGGTGCCGTGCTCGCCGTGCCGGTTGCTCCGCTGCCCCTACGACCATCAGTGCCTGGACGTCGCCCCCGAGCGGCTCGCCGCCGCGGCACACGAGCTGGCAGCCGGGCCGCGCACATGGACGACGCCGGGCCCACCGACGCAGGCCCCACCGACGCCGGGCTCACCGACGCAGGCCCCACCGACGCCGGGCTCACCGACGCCGGGCCCACCGCTGACCAAGGAGGAGCCGTGGCCGCAGACCAGCTCGACGTGCCCGTCCGCCCGGCCATGGATGACGGCCTGAGCCCGGCAGCCGTCCCCCCCGCCCCGGCCCGGCTGGCCGGCGACATCCGGGCCCGCCGCCCGCGCATCGTCGTGGTCGGCGACGCGCTGTTGGACGGCTGGTTGTCCGGCGTGGCCAACCGGGTCGGTCGCGACGCGCCCGTACCCGTCGTGGAGGTCGCCAGCGCCAGCATGGCACCCGGTGGGGCCGCGAACGTCGCGGCGAACCTCGCAGCACTCGGGGTGGACGTTGAGCTCGTCGCGGTGTTCGGTGACGACGCCGACGGGCTGGCCCTGCGCGGGGCACTGCACGAGCACGGGGTGCGCATGCAGGGTTGCGTCATCGAGCTGGGTCGGCGCACCCCGGCCAAGCACCGGCTCGTCGCCGCTGGTCAGCCGGTGGCCCGCTACGACACCGCGCTGCAGGGAGCGCTCCGCCGCTGCACCGATCTCGCCCTGGCCGACGCCCTCACGCAAGCCTGCATGACGGCCGACGCCGTGCTGGTGGCCGACTACGGGCTCGGGGTGCTCGGTGCGCGGCTGCGCCGACGGTTGGCCCGGCTGCGGTCCCGGATCCCACTGCTCGTCGTCGACGCCCACGATCTGGCGCCGTGGGCGCCGCTCGCCCCGGACGCGGTGACCCCGAGCCTGGCCGAGGCGGCGGCGTTGGTGGGTAGGCCGATGCCGGTCCTCGATCGGGTCTCCTGGGGGGTCGGGTGCCACGGCGAGCTCGTCAGTACAGCCGGCGGCGCCGACGTCCTGCTGACCCTCGACGCCGACGGTGCGCTGTTGCTGCCCACCCAGGGGCCACCGGTGCGTCGGGGTGCTGCCCGCCCGGCCCCGGAGAGCTCGGCCTGCGGCGCCGGTGACACGTTCGTCGCCGCATGGACAGCCGCCACCTGCACCGGCGCGCCCCCGGAGCAGGCACTGGCATTCGCCCAGGCCGCCGCGGACGTGGTGGTGGACCGGCCGGGAACGGTGGTCTGCTCGACGGCCGCGGTGACGGCCCGGCTGGCCGCCGCCGATCGCGGCACAGTCCTGGACCGCCGCGACCTGTTGGCCGCGCTGGGGGAGCACCGCCGGGTGGGGCACCGGATCGTCTTCACCAACGGCTGCTTCGACGTGTTGCACCGCGGGCACGTCGCCTACCTGCGGCAGGCCCGCGAGCTGGGTGACGTGCTCGTCGTCGCGCTGAACGGGGACGCGAGCGTGACCCGGCTCAAGGGCCCCGAGCGTCCGGTGAACCCGCTGGAGGACCGGGCCGGGGTGGTCGGCGCGATCGACGCGGTGGACCTGGTGACCGGGTTCGACGAGGACACCCCGGTGGACCTGCTGGAGCTGGTGCGACCGGACGTCTACGCGAAGGGCGGCGACTACACCCCGCAGATGCTGCCCGAGACTCCGGTGGTCGAGCGGCTCGGCGGCCAGGTCCGGGTCCTGAGCTACCTGTCCGACCACTCGACCACAGCGATCGTCGCGCGAATCCGAGGCAGCGCGACGCCGTCGTAGCGAGGCCCGGTGAGCCGCGAAGAGCTGGTCGCGACGGCCGAGCGTGAAGGCGCCGACGACACCGTCCTGCAGACATTGCGCACCCTGGCCCCCGATCGCTTCGACTCCCCGACCGCGGTGAGTTCGGCGATCGGGAAGCAGGGCTGAGGGGTCGCCGCCGTGTCCGTTGCCGCGGCTTGGGTCCGAACGTGACGTCCGTGTCGGAGCCCCCGGGATCGGGTATCGGTTGACGTGGACGACGCGGTTCCCCCTGGTCTGATCCGGAGCGATCCGGCTTCGGCCGGCCTGACCCGGCGTCGCCGTGGCCGCGGCTTCAGCTATCTGGATCCACGGGGCGAGCCCGTCACCGATCCAGCCGAAGTGACGCGGGTAAAGGCCCTGGTGATCCCGCCGGCATGGCAGGAGGTATGGATCTGCCCGGACCGGTCGGGGCACATCCAAGCAGTCGGCACCGACGCCGCGGGCCGCCGCCAGTACCGCTACCACGACGAGTGGCGGCGCCAGCGGGATGCGGCGAAGCACGACCGGGTGCTCACGCTGGGCCGACGGATGGCGGAGGTGCGGGAGGAGGTCACCCGTCGCCTCGACCAGCGCGGGTTGGGTCGCGACCGGGTGCTCGCCGCCGCGGTTCGGATGCTCGACATCGGCGTGTTCCGGGCCGGCGGGGAGCAGTACGCCCCCGGGGACGACGACGAGGACGGGACGTTCGGCCTCGCGACCCTGCGCCGCGAGCACGTGCGGTTGCACCGCGGCGCGGTTCTGTTCTGCTACGCGGCGAAGGGTGGGGTGGCGCGGGAGCTGGAACTGCGAGACCAGGCGCTGCACAAGGTCGTGAACGGGTTGCTGCGCCGCCGCGGGGGCGGGGATGAGCTGCTGGCCTTCCGCGTGCGGGAGGACTGGCGCGACGTGCGGTCCGAGGACCTCAACGTGATCGTCAAGGAGCTGGCGGGGGAGCAGTACACCGCCAAGGACCTGCGTACCTGGAACGCGACGGTGCTCGCCGCGGTGCGGCTGGCCGTGGCGGTGGCCGACGGCGGTGTCCCGACCTCGGTCCGGGCGCGTCGGCGCGTCGTCACCCAGGTGATCAGCGACGTGTCGGACCATCTCGGCAACACCCCGACGGTCGCGCGGGCCTCCTACGTGGATCCGCGTGTCATCGAGCGGTTCGAGGAGGGCGCCACGGTGCTGGCCGCGCTGCGCCGGGTGGGAGGCCCGGAACCGGCCGACGACGCCGCACGTTCGGCCGTCGAGCGAGCCGTTGTGCGCCTGCTGCGGGGGTCGTGACTCATGCAGGTACCACCAACGCACCGACCCGGCCGCGCACGGCACGCGCGCTGAGGTAGCCACAGGCCGCGTGGTTGTTGGGCGAGATGTCGTCGACACGCACGTCGATGAGCCGCGCCCCGCCGTCGAAGTCGTTGGCGATCCTGCCGTCGAGGGCAATGACGTCGAAGACGTCGGCGACGTTCACCCACTCCCGGACGGGAGCGGGGACGCGCAGGGGCAGGGTCACGACTCCTGGATCTCGGTGTATCCGAGCGGCGAGCCGAGGGTGAACAGGGCCCGAACGTCGCGGCCCGCGAACCTTTGCTCGGACAGGACGTCGTAGGCGGCGACCGTGTCCAGGCTGTGGCTGACGATCACCAGTGGGCCTTCCGTCGCATCGATCGCCTGGCGCAGGCGGTTGCGGATCGGCTCCTTGCGGTCGGTGAAGAGTAGGCGTCGGCGTCGGGGATCAGGCGTCGCAGGAGTGCGCGCAGCAGGGCGGTCCGTACCGCCCGAGGGAGCGGCAACAGCCCGTTCAGGGCGTCCGCTGGGTCGAGGGCGCTCTGGCGTGCGCCGGCCGCGGCGCCGGGGTCGCGGCGGCCCCGCGACCCCGGGCTTCGAGCTGACCAGCGACCGTTCCGGGCCCGACCTGTGCGATCCTGCTCGCCACCAGCACGTCGCCGGTGAAGCCTTCCACCCGCACCGAGTGGGCGCCGGGCGCGCGGTCGATCACCACCGACCCCTGGCCTCCCGCGAGATCCACCGAGGTGCGGGCCCGACCGTCGACGTGGATGGTCACCCACTCCACGCTGGTCGCGTCGAGGTCGACCCGGAGTCGGTCGCCGTCGCTCGCCGCGTCGACCGTCAACGACCGCACTGGCATGGCCGCGAGTAGCTCGCCGGTCCGGTCCAACAGGTCGGCGTTGCCCTCGAGGATGTCCCGGGACGTCATCAGCCGGTTCGCCAGCGTCAGGGTGCCCGACCTCCCGCGCTCGTCGAGCGGGGTTTGCCTTGACGTGCGGTTCTGAAGATCACCGAATTTGGGACATGGCGTGCGCATATGCAGCTCATGTCCCACTTCTGGCGATCATGGAGTTGTCAACGCCGCCCGCACGGCCGCGGCCAGGGCGGCGCGGCCCCGGGCGGTCGGGTGTACCTGGTCGGGGCCGAGCAAGCTCGGGTCGGCCGCAACGAGGGACGCCCAGTCGACCAGCACCACCCGATTCGGGTACCGCAGCGCCGCTGCCTGCAGCGCCGCGTTGTTCGGCCGCTGCCAGCGGCGCGGCACGGCCACGTTGACCAGGACCACCTTGCGGGCTCCGGCGGCCGCCACGATCGCGTCGATATCCGCGGCCCGCACGATTCCGTTGCTGCCCAGGTGCACCACCACCGGGCCGCGGTGCGTTGCGGCCCAGGTGGCCACGATTGCCGGACCGCGGTCGAACTGCCGGCTCATCAGGCCGTCGACGGTCGTGTTCGATCCGAGCGCGGCGCGCAGGGCGTCGGCGCTGCCGAGAACCACGGAGTCCCCGACGACGAGTGGTGCGCCGCTCGACGGGAGCGCGGCGGCCGGCAGCCCGGGACTGGCCGACGGAGCGGCGCCGATGGCCGGCGGGGGTGTGACGACGGCCGGCACCGTGGGTTGTGCGGCCGGCGCAGCCGCCACGTCCGTACCGGCGAGTGGTCCGGTGGCCGGCTGTGGAGCCGGCGCCGGCCCGGAGCTCAGAACCAGGATGCCGACGAGCACCCCGGCGCCGCACAGCGCCGGGACCCAGCCGAGCCGCCGCGCCGGGTCCCCGCCCAGCCGCCCCGCCGGGATCCAGCCGAGCCGCCCCGCCGGGTCCCCGCCGAGCCACCCCGCCGGGATCCCGCCGCACCGCTGCGCACCGCGGTCTCGTGGCATGGACCGCGCTCGCGACCGCCACCGGCCCAGCGCCCCACGACGCACCGGGACCTCGATCCACCGGTAGGACAACGCGGCGATCACCAGTGTCATCCCCACCCGGGCCAGGTCGGTCAGCAACCCGATGTCGGGTACGTCGACCCCCGGCCTGGTCAGCACGAACACCGGCCAGTGGTAGAGGTAGACGCCGTAGGACCGTTGCCCGAGCCACACCAGGGGGCGCCGGCCGAGCCCCTCGGAGATCCGCGTGCCCGGGTAGGCGACGGCGGCGATCACCACAGCGGTGAGCAGCCCGACCTTCGCGAATCCGCCCTCGACGTACAGCGCGTCGACGAACTCCGAGGTCGTGATCAGCGCGACCGCGAGCAGGGCCAGGGCCATCGCGGCGGCGAGATCCAGGATGCGGGCTCGCACCGGCACCACCCGGCTGCGCAACCATGGCAGGCAGCACAGGGCCAGGGTGGCGCCCAGCAGGAACCCCGCCGCGCGGGTGTCGGTGCCGAAGTACACCCGGCCGACGTCGGTTGGGTCGTACAGTGCGGCCATCGCGGCAGCTGAAAACCCGGCGAGCACCGCGGTCAGCGCGGCGACCACGCGCCGCCCGAACACGGCCAGGCCGCCGAGCAGCGCCACGGGCCAGAGCAGGTACAGCTGACCCTCGATGGCCAGCGACCACAGATGCAACATCGGGGAGGGTCGCTCGAAGCTCGCGGAGTACGGGACGTGCTCGAGTACCAGCAGCCAGTTGTGCACGTAGGCCAGCGCGGCGATGGCGTCGTCGCGAAGCCCTGGCACGGCCCCGGGGAGCAGCAGGTGGTAGGCCGCGAGCGTGCCAAGTACGCAGACCGCGAGCCCGGGGAGCAGCCGCCGGCCGCGCGCCCGGTAGAATTCGCCGAGGTCCACCCGGCCTCGCCGGGCCGCCTCGGCGAGCAGCAGCGACGTGACCAGGTAGCCGCTGATGGTGAAGAAGACCTCGACACCGAGGAAACCGCCCTGCGCCCAGCCTTCCTCGGTGTGATACGCCAACACGGCGGCGACGGCCACGGCGCGAAGACCGTCAAGACCGGGCAGATGCGGGATCCCCACGCGAGGTGCGACCGGTCGGATCCGCACCGGAGCCACCTGCGCCGGGTCCCCCAACTCGAGCTCCTTCCAGACCGGGCGGCGCCGTCGGGCCGGTGTCCTGGTCCGGCAACGTTCGTCGATACCCTGTGCGGAACGCCTTCGCCCTGATCATCGGCCGCCGCCCGAGGGACCTGCCGCTGGAGGTTAGCCCGATGGCTCGGGTAGGCGTTGACGATGACCCACGTGTCGTGCCGGATTGCCCTGGACGCGCAACCGTGTGTTGCGTCGCTCACCGCGCCGGTGTCGAGAGCTCGGCCTTCCGCTGCGGCCATCAGGCCGGCCGATGGCCGGTGCCCGGCCTTCCCGACGGCCCTGGTCCGACCGAAACCTGCGGGCGCTACGGTTGCCCAGTGCTGCCCGACGATGCAGAGCCGCCCGCCCCGGCGACCGGCTTGGAAGATGCGCTCACCAGGGCCGAGGATGGCTTGGACGCTGCCACGAAGGCCGTCGCAGTGCTCGGACGTGAGCTGAAACGGGCCAGGGCCGCGGCCGTCACGGGTCAGGTGAAGGATCTTCGGCGTGGCCTTGGCACGGCGGCTGCAATGGTCGCTGAGCTGGGCACCCAGGTCGATGCCGCCGCCGCGGCCTACGACGTCGACGAACCCGAGCTGCTGGCCAGCGGTGCCTACGCCAAGGAGCTGCTCGCGGCGGCGTCGGAGGCGGGCGTGGCGATGTTCGAGGACGACGACCGGCTGCTGTGTTACCCGTCGATCGTGCGCGTCCTCCCCGGCGACCTCGCGCTGGAGATCGACCGCAAGCGGGCCCGCGGCATCCGCCCGTCGGTGGTCGTCGAACAGCTGCGTCGAGCACAGCAGGCCGGCCCGCGGTTCAAGGTGGCGCCGTTCCTGGCCAGCCTGCTCGGCGGATACGACCTCGTCGTCGCGCAGCAGCACAAGGCGCCGGGCGTGGTCGTCCGGCTGCTCGACGTGTACGGCGTGCTCACGATGTTGCCCGGGCAGGCCCGTGAATACACGCGCTCGGAGTTCGCCCGCGATCTCTACCTGCTCGACCAGAGCGGCGACACCGAGGTCGGCTCGACGGGACGGCGGCTGCGCTGGGCCGCGAGCAGTGGCACCCGCCAGGCCGGCATGTTGACCACCGTGGCGAAGACCGGGCAGCAGCAGCGCTACTGGGGCATCGCATTCGAGGAGCCAGCCGGATGAGTGGGACGCGGGGCGTCGGACTGCCGCTGGGTGGCACCGGGCTGGACCCGGAGGGTTACGCCGACTTCGTGGCCAAGGAGTACCTGGGCGAGTACATCCCTGCGGGTGGCGCCGCGGTGCGCTTCGTCGTGGTCGGCAGCGACCGTGACGCCACCCGATGGCACCGCAGCCTGGCCGCGGCCGCCGACGGCGAGGGTTACCTGTACGTCGCCGCGGACTCCGCCGACTGCCGGGTGCATCTCATCGAGCAGATCTTCGCCGCGGTGGCCCGGCAGGTCGACTGGCGCGATCTCGCGCGGCGCCAGGTCCGTGCCGCCTGGACGTCCCTCAGCCTGCCGCCCGAGACCCCCGACTCACTGTCGGTCACCGCGGTCGCCGCGCACCACGACGTCGACATACCGGAGGCGGCCCGGAGCATGCGTCGACAGCTGGAGTCGACGCTGCTGCGGGACCCGACGCTGGCCCGGGAGTTCCGGTTGGCCGTGCTACGGCTGTGCCAGAGCGAGCTGGGCACGGGCGATGTCCTCGACTCCGAACGTGCCGCGGTCACCGCGTGGCTGCGGGTCGAACCTGTGGCGCTGCGGCTGGTGCGGTCGGCGTCGCTGCACGACCGGGTGGCCCGGCACAACGCAAGATCGATGCTGATGTCGCTGGCCGCCTGGCACGCCCGCGTCACCGGGGTGGGCATCGTCCTCGACATCGACCTGAGCAGGCTCGCCGTGGCGCGCCGCCCCCCTGTCGAGGAGCGGGTCGGGCATTACTACAGCAAGGCGGCCGTGCTCGACGCCTACGAGGTCCTGCGTCAGATCGTCGACGCCACCGACAACATACGTAGCGCGTTCGTCGCGGTGACATTGCCTCAGGAGCTGGTCACCGACGAGACCCGCGGGCTGCCCGCCTACAGCGCGCTGCACCTGAGGATCGTCGACGAGATTCGCGATCGGCGCCGGCCCAATCCGTTCGCCGCTCTGGTCCGGCTGGATGCCGTGCGATGACCACTGCGACCACCGGTGATCGGCTGGCAGCCCGCCGCGCGGTGGAGGCGCTGCGTTCGGGCGTGCCGAGCCGCGACGCCGTCGCCGCGTTGGGCAGCGGCCAGTCCGATATCGAGGACCGCTTCCTCAGGCTGCTCGACGGCGTGGGTGGGGTCCGTTCCGACGGGGCGCGTGGGATGCTGCTCGGTGGCGGGTTCGGCGCGGGCAAGAGCCACGTTCTCGAGCATCTCACGCACCTGGCGTTGCAGAGCAACTTCGTGGTGAGCCGCGTCGTGGTGAGCAAGGAGACCCCGCTGCACGACCCGGCCAAGGTGCTGCGCGCCGCCGTCGAGTCCGCTGTGTCGCCCGACGGCGCCGTCGGGGCGGTCGCGGAGGCCGCAGCGGGCCTCGACCCGGGCAGCCCCGCCTTCATCGAGCTGACGCAATGGGCCAGTGGCACCGGCGCGCCCGTCGACGAGTGGTTCCCTGTGACGTTGAGCCTGTTCCCCCGGGTGCAGACCAGTGAGGACGACTTCGCCGAGGCGATCGTCCGGTTCTGGTCCGGCGACCGGATCTCGGTCACCGATGTGCGCCGGCACGCGAAGTGGGCCGGTATGGGCCGACCCGCCCTCGCCGCGGTTCCGGCCCGCGAGCTGGCCCGACAGCGTTTCCGGTTCCTCGCGCGGCTGTTCGTCGCGGCGGGCAGCGAGGGCTGGCTGGTCTTGTTCGACGAGGTCGAGCTGATCGGCCGCTACACGCTGCTGCAACGCGGGCGCTCCTACGCCGAGCTCGCGCGGTGGCTGCTGCCCGACCAGGACGATCCGGCCGCACCGCTGGTCACCGTCCTGGCGATGACCGACGACTTCGAGGCGGCGGTGCTCTCGGCGAAGAACGACCGGGAGGTCGTCCCGACGAAGTTGCGCGCTCGTCAGACCTCGGAATGGGAAGACGTCGCGACCCGGGCCGAGACGGCCATGCGGATGATCGAGCGTGACATGGTGCTGCTGCGCCCGCCTGACGAGGCCGAGCTCGACTACGCCTACCAGCGGCTCAAGGCGCTGCACTCCCAGGCTTTCTCGTGGAGTGCGCCGGATGTGCCCGGCCTGGAACGCCTGGGCGCCACCCGGATGCGCCAGTACGTCCGGGCCTGGATCAACGAGTGGGACCTGGTGCGGCTCGACCCGACCTTCCGACCGCGCACCGAGGTCGCGCCCGTCACGTTCAGCTACGCGGAGCAGTCCGACCTGGAGGTCGACGAGTCGCCGAGCTCCTGAGCTTCACCTGACTCGGACCAGGGCCGGGGCCGGCGTGAGGTTCAGCCGACCGACCGCGTCGCCCACGTCCAGCGGCCAGATCCACAGCCGGTACTCGGGCGGCACGCCGACGTAGTCCTCCGGGCCGTGCAGTACCCGGTTGCGCATGTCGACGCAGTAGCGCTCGCGCCAGGAGAACCTTTCAGCCGGGGGCAACGGCCTGTCGTCGACGATCTTCTTGGTGACCGTGTGGAGCTTCTCCATCGTCCGGTACTCGTACGCCAACAGAGTGGCGGCGTCGGCCCAGATGCCCTTCTCCGCCGTCCGGGCGGTGGCCGCAGCGTCGATCAGCAGTGGCAGGTCGAGCTCGCCCGGGATCGAGGGGTAGATCACGAACGTGGCCGCCCAACCCTCGGTGACCAGGTCGAGATTGAACGTCGACCGCTCGGCGCGGGGGAGCTCCTGGCGTTCCTTCTCGGTGTAGTCGGGCGCGACGTAGGCGAGTAGCCGGTTGTTGGCGTCGAAGGGCTCGTCCGCGATCCGAATGAACAGGTTCCGAGGTTTCGCGCCGGGCCTTGCAAGCCGCTTGGCGATGTTCGCCTTGGCGAAGGCCGAGGCGTCGCTACCCTGCTGGAACTGGAGCGTGCCCGCCTTGCCGGTCTCCAGTCTGGGCAGCATGTACTCGGCCAGACCCGGTGAGATCGGGGCTTTGCCCTGCCGGATCCACTCCGCGAGCTGCGAGAACCGCTCATCGACCCGCGCTGCCCCGGCCGGGGTACTCGCGGTCACCTCGGGAGTGTCGACTGACAGCATCCGGATCGGCATCCGGATGTTCGGGGTGTCGCCGTCGGTCACATCGACCAATGCCCGTCCGCCGAGCGACGGCATCGTCGCCCCCGCTGGTGACCAGAGGACCTGCACAGCGTCAATCATGATCGCCTCCTCGACACGTGTGGGTAGCCAGCATCCGGGTGCAGACTCGATCGGGCGACCTCTGTTTGGGTGAACAGCAGGCGAATGGCTGCCCGAAGGTACATGGGCTGAGCACCGACTCCACTGGTGCGAGATCGCACTCGGTGGCGGCGCGCGGCCTTCAGAAGGGTGGCGGTTCGTCCGGGTCGACGACGGGCGAGGGGGGTGGTGGTCGTGGTGGCCGGGCGGGTTGATCTGCTGGGTACCCGGCGTTGCGTGCGGCAAGGGCCAGGATGTCGATTCGTTCGAGGGCGGCGGCTTCGTCGGGGATGAGGCCGCCGCCGCCGGTGCCGTCGCCGCGGCGACCTTCGGCGTGGTGCGGTGATCGTCGGCGCGTCCGCGAGGAGTGGCGGATGAGAACACCGCACCGCCATTCTGGTGCCGGCACCGGTGTCGGGACGCTGGTGCCGGCACCAG
>JBOHEP010000469.1:0-12497 GCA_050701075.1 Pseudonocardia sp.
TGGCCGAGGAGGTCGTCGATCGGCGGGTTGGTGATGCCCTCGGGGACGGATCCGGAGATCTTGTCGGTCAGAGGCATGCTCACTACGAAAACTCCTGCTGTGCTGATGCGCCGCTACGCGCGGAGGGGGTGACCCGCGGGATCCGCGCGGCCGACTAGCAAGTCTACCAACCGGGCCACGACCGTTGTCAGGTCGTCGTTGACCACAGCCACGTCGAACTCGTCACGGGCCGCCATCTCCGTGCGCGCGGTGTCCAACCGGCGGGCGAACTGGGTCTGCGACTCGGTGCCCCGCGCCCGCAGCCGGCGGACCAGCTCGTCGAAGCTCGGGGGTTCCAGGAACACCGTGACGGCCTCCGGCAGCGCGGCCTTGATCGCCCGCGCACCCTGCAGATCCACCTCGACCAGCACCGGCCTGCCCGCGACGAGCGCCTCCTGTACAGGCTGGCGGAGGGTGCCGGAGCGGTGCAGGCCGGCGTGGATCTCCGCCCACTCCAGCAGGGCGCCGGTGGCGATGAGTGCGTCGAACTCCGTGGCGGTGAGGAACCGGTAGTCGCGCCCGTCCACCTCGCCCGGCCGGCAGGCGCGGGTGGTGGCCGACACGCTGAAGAACAGCTCCGGCAGCTCCTCGCGCAGCCGCGCCACCACGCTGCTCTTGCCGACGCCGGAGGGGCCGGCCAGGACGGTCAGCCGGCCCCTCCGGGCGTCATGCGGTGTGCTGGGCTCGATGCCGTGTTCGATGATGAACTCGCACACCTGATCAGCGAGCCGATGCATTCAGGCCGAGAAGTCGGCGAGCAATGCCTTGCGCTGCCGATCGCCGAGCCCGCGCAGGCGCCGGCTGGGCGCGATCTCCAGCCGCTCCATGATCTGCGCGGCCCGGACCTTGCCGACGCCCGGCATCGCCTCGAGCAACGCCGAGACCTTCATCTTGCCCAGTACCTCGTCGGTGTCGGACTGCTTGAGCACCTCATCGATGGTGGTTCCGCCGCGCTTGAGACGTTCCTTCAGCTCGGCCCGGGTACGGCGCGCCGCGGCTGCCTTCTCCAATGCGGCAGCGCGCTGTTCCTCGGTCAGCTGGGGAAGGGCCACGATCTCCTCCGTCTTCGTCGTGCACCAGTTGATGTCCCCCCGGCGCTTCAAGGTCGGCTCGAACGTACTCACGACCGGTCGAGGGGCGGAAACGGGGTGCCACCTGTGGGTTCTCCATGGCGTCCACCCGTCCGAGTGATAGCACATCCGGGCCCTCCGATCCGGGAGCGAACCGCCCGTTCGGCGCACCGGACGAGCAGATCAACGAGCGCGTGGGCCGGCCGGGCATGCTGGTGCGCATGCAGAACAAGCTGGCCGCCGACGGGTTCGACGCCGTCGTCGTCGGCTCGGGTCCTGGTGGGGTGGTCGCCGCGGTGCGCCTGGCCGAGGCCGGGTGCCGGGTACTGCTGGTGGAGGCGGCGGGCAGGGTCGGTGGGGGGCTGCGGACCGAGGAGTTGACGCTGCCCGGGTTCCGCCACGACGTGTGCGCGACCGTGCTGCCGTTGGCGCCGGCCTCGCCGGCTTTTCGGGCGCTGAGGGTGGGCCGCGAGTCGGGGGTGGGCGACGAGTCGGGGGTGGGCCGGACGCTGGGAACGGACGTGGAGTTCGCGCATCCCCCGGTACCGGCCGCACATCCCCTCGACGGTCGTCGGGCCGCCCTCGTCCTGCGCGACGCCGCCGCCACCGCGGCCGGGTTCGGCCGCGACGGGCCAGCCTGGCGGGCGACTGTCGGGGCCACGGCGCGGGCCGGACTCCCGTTGGTGGACACCCTGCTCGCGCCGCTGAGCCTGCCCAAAGCGCCGCTCGCCGCCGTCCACTACGGCGCGCTCGGTGCGTTGCCCGCCACCATGACCGGAGCGCTGTTCCGGGAGCAGGCGGCCCGTGCCGCGTTCACCGGAATGGCCGCGCACTCGGTGCTCGACCTGCACGCACCGCTCACCGCCGGGTACGGCCTGCTGCTCGCCGCCCTCGCGCATCTGGTGGGCTGGCCGGTGGTGCGCGGCGGTTCCCAGATGTTGGCCGACGCGCTCGCGGCGCGGCTGCTCCGGCTCGGTGGGGAGGTCGTCACCGGGCAGCGGGTCCGCAGTCTCGACGAACTGCCGCCCGCGCGCGCCACGCTGCTCGACCTGACCCCGCGGCAGGTGCTCGCGGTCGCCGGTGACCGGCTGCCACCGCGTTACCGACGGGCACTGCGGCGCTACCGCTACGGCCCCGGGGTCTTCAAGATCGACTACGCTCTGGACGAGCCTGTTCCGTGGCGCGACCCGGCCGTGGCCGGTGCCGGCACCGTGCACCTGGGCGGGACCGCCGAGGAGATCGTCGCCGGGGAGCGCGCCGTCGCCCGGGGCGGGCACCCGCAGCGTCCGTTCGTACTCGGCGTGCAGGCGTGCGTGGCGGACCCGTCGCGGGCACCGGCAGGCAAGCACACGTTCTGGGCCTACTGCCACGTGCCCAACGGCTCCGATGTGGACATGACCGGGGCGATCGAGGGGCAGATCGAGCGGTTCGCGCCGGGGTTCCGCGACCGGGTGCTGGCCCGCCACGTCATGGGCCCGGCCGCACTGGAGGCACACAACGCCAACTACGTGGGCGGCGACATCGGCGGCGGTGCGGCCGACCTGCGCCAGTTCGTGGCCCGCCCGGTGCTGTCCCGAACGCCGTGGCGCACGCCCGTACCGGGCCTGTACCTGTGTTCGTCGTGCACCCCGCCCGGCGGCGGCGTCCATGGCATGGGCGGGTGGCAGGCCGCGGGGCTGGCACTGGAGGATCAGTGAGCGGCACCGACAGTGCAGGGAGTCGGCGCCGGAAGTACAGGTTTGCTGTGTGGGCGGGGGAGGGCGCTGAGCGGGTGTGCGGCCGATCCGACGTTCGTCGGTAGCCACCCTCCGCCCTGCACCATGAATTCTCCCCCGACAGCCGAAAGCATTGCTCCTACACGGAGGGTGGCTGCGCCGGAGCACCGCTGGCCGCAGCGATCTCATCCCCACACGCCCGCTGTGCTCGTTGCGCACGTCCTGGTCCACGCGCCAGATCACCACGGGCGTGCGAGAAGCGTCGCATTGCCCGCCCTCGCGGAGATCGCGGCGAGACTTACATGACTGTACTTACGGCGCCGACCCGTCGTCCTGCACAGTCTGGCTCGCCTCGATGCCGTAGTGCTCGAAGAGCGTCACGACGGTCAGTCCGGCGGCTCGCAGGCCCTTGGGGAACGCGAGGCGTCCGAGATCTCGGTCGGTGAAGAAGGTGGGCAAGTCCTCCGGTAGCTCAGGCGGCTTCGGTGTGGGCACGCAGCACTCTCAGGAGATCGTTGCGGGGAGCGCCGTACTCGGCCGTCAAGCCAGTGAAATCGGTTCCGGCCTTGAACGCCGAGATCACGGTGCCCCTGGAGCGCCCGTGGAGCGCGGTAGGCGAGCTACGGATTCCTCCGGTCATTGCTCGTTGCCGGAACGGCAACAAGCCGCACATACCCCTCGTGCCTGGTCGTCTCGGTGAGCTGGAACCCCGGTGGCAGGAAGGACCCGCTACCTGGAAATGGACGGCTGGACGATTCATGGGAGGCCAGATGTACCACTACTTGGTCAACAAATCCTTGGGTGACAAAGGGCTCGGCCAGCTCGGGCCCACCGTTGAGTATCACTGACCGCACTCCCCCCTGATACAGCTCAGCCATTACAGCTCGCGGGCCTGCAGCCAAGGTGACAGGGGCACCTGACACCATGTCAACCCCGTGACTGCCCGGAACAGCTTCCTCCACCTTGCCATCTGCATGGAGTACGACATCGGCCGCACGATAGAGCGGCTCGGCGCCCAGTTCGGCGGCACGGCTGTCGAGGATTCCATTCGCATTGATACCATACGGCCACACCAATCTCGGTCTGATCGTCCGAATCGCGGTCAGCCACGGACCCAGCACCAATAGTGCCTCGTCAGCCAGAACACCAGTCTGAACATCCATGCCGAGCGCACGAAGCCGGGCAGCTCCACCTTCACCGCGTGAGGTCGGGTCGATCACGGCGATCACGGCGCGAACGATGCCAGCCTCCAGTAGCGCCTGGTGACAGGGCGGCGTCCGGCCGTAGTGGTTGCACGGTTCCAACGTGACAACTGCGGTGCCGGCGTAAGCGCGATTCCCGGCCGCTGCCAGCGCATTGGCCTCGGCATGCGCCGAACCTTTGCGCTGGTGGTAACCCTGACCGACAACCCGGCCACTGCTGTCGAGAATGACGCAACCAACTGGCGGGTTCGGGCTGGTGCCGCCCAGACCGAAGGCAGCCAGCGCTATGGCTCGCCGCATGGCGTTGAGCTCAGCGGGACTGACCATCACAATGGCTTGTCCGAGGGCAGCTCATCGAGGAACTGCGCTACGGGGGACATCTGTCGGTAACGCTGTATACCCTGGCCGACAGCGACAACGTCATCGAGCGTCCGAGCCGAACCGGCACTACGGGCAATCGCGAGCGCCTCGCTGGCGACCCGTGCCGCTCGCTCGGGCTCGCCAGCGGCGACATAGGCGGCGGCCAGCCGACCAAGAGCGACGCCGCGATCACGCCGATATACCGGAGGCAGCTGCGGAATGATCACCTCGTAGAGCTCGATGGCACGCCCCGGTTGCTTCGATGTCATCAACCAGCACGCAGCTCGTTGTAGTTCGATGTAGCTGGCGGTACAGAACGAGCCGTGGCCGCCGCGGGCGTCACCGCTCGTATCTGTCGCTGCCCACTGATGGGCGTCGTCCAGCTTGCGTTGTGCAGTCATGTCATCGCCGTCGAGCGCATAGCCGTGAGCTTCCTGCTGGGTGATTGCTGCCCGCATCGGCGCGGAGAACTCGTCGCCGCCACGCCCAGCGGCCTGAGCCAACCCGATCACCTCGGCTGCGTCACCACCGAGCATGGCCTGCTGGCTGCGTCGAAACAGTGACCACGACAACATCGCGCGGTCGTCAGCCTCCTGCGCCCATTCCATGGCTCGGCAGTTCCAACGTCGCGCTGCGCCGAGATCGCCACTATCCTCGAACAGCCACGAAGCAGATTCTGCATATTGAGCGCCGAGCTTGAGCACCGCAAGGCGAGCTCTGCCGCGCACGGCCACCAAGAGCTCGTCAATAATCTGCAGCTGATCCAGCACGCCGCGTACAGCATAACGGGGACCGAATAGATTATCGGTCTTGACAAGCAAGTGCCATTGGTCGCGCAAATGCGCGATGCCGTCTTCTACCTGGCCAGCTGTGGTGAGCTGAAGGCGGCAAGCAGGTGAGCGCCAGGCCCGCCCCGCGCTGTACGCATTGTCGGCCAAGCCGAGCTGGGCGAGAGCAGCACCCGTACCTGCTCGAAGCAGTGTACGCCGATCAACCGGCACCAGAACCTCCCGTTCATCGATCCGAGCCGGTACGAGGACTGCTTCTGACAGCAATCCAACAACCCCGCCGTCCATTGCTCCGGCCGGCTCGGACGCCGCTGAGCCGCCGTGCTGCCCACCTATTGATGCTTCAAACCGTTCCTGCGTCTCTTCCGAAACGCGGCGAAGTGCTGTGTCCAGCATTGACTGGCTCTCGGGTAGCAGCGTGATGGTTGCGCCCCGGTTCTCCCATTTAGCCACGGTTCGCGGTTCGACGCCCAGATGTTCAGCAAAGCCTCGGACGGTCTGCCGCATGGCCTGGCGAAGGGCTTTGGTCTCCATTCCGGTCCAGCGCTGTACGGCTGCCATCACCCAATACCCCCTTGGTTGCAAACTCTGCGCCCAGCGTAACTCCACGGGCACGACGTGGGGCCAGCGCCGGTTCGTTCCCCCTGGCCAGGGCGTTGGCCAGGGTAGTCGGAGGGTGTTCCGGCATTACTTGCGTCGCCCCGGACACCCGGACTCCGCGTCCCGGTCCGGGCGTGGTTGGGGCGGCCGGCGCTGTGGCTCGAGGCGCCGGATGCCATCCACAAACGCCGAGACCAAGAACGACTGGCTGGAGAGCACCGCCAGCCACTGACGAACAAGCAGGAAGGACAGAACAGATGATCACACATCACAAGGCGACAACACCCAGTCACACCGCTTGGCCGCTCACTCTTGGCCGATCTTGGAACCGCGCGGGTCCCGCGACGCGCAGCTTGGCCGCGCCCAGCCGCGTCAGGCGTCTGGGATGAGTGTGTACCACCTGCACGCGCGGCTGATCGAAGGGTCGCTCGCGAGGCCCGAGCGAAACGAGTTGCAGAGCGCCGAGACCGATGACAGGCAGGAGATCATGATGCTGGCGGCCCAGCTCGTCACGCGTGGCTTCACCGTCTGGATATACGAGCATGGGGCTGCGCCGCGGCTGCTCGCAGCCAGCGACTTCACGGTCGTCGCGCACTTCCAACCCAGAGCCAGGACGAGGTCGCGCGCGGGCCGAGTTCGTATGGATGCTTCGAGTCCCAGCACGGCACCGGCCAATCCCGACGTGCTGCCGTGGGAAGCTACTCGTCGTCCACCACGGTCTGGCTCGCAGACGCCGTAATGCAGTTCGGCGGAACCGGTGACCCGCTGGTCCATGATCTGCGCAGGCCGTCACCGGCCGATCCGGGAGCCCGGGGGTGCGGCCATGGCTCCTGCTCGGTCACGACGCGACCGTGGCCTCGGTCAGCACATGGCACCGAGTGACGGTAAGGATCCGCGCGGCACGTAGCCCGGAGAGCCCACAGTCACCTGTGACTTCAGAAATTCAGCCACCCGGCACGTTTTTTTGGCGCAATTTAACGATATCAGCATGTTCCCCTTGCCGAGAACGGGGTCGACTGGCTTCATGCGACGCGGTAGAGATCACCGGCACGTCATGGACGCCGATTTCACCTCCCGGCGCCAGCAAGAACGTACGGTGCCGCGAATCCGAGAACCCAGGCAACGTTGTCTGGTGGATGGCACAGTTCCCCTTCGGGGGTGTAGCTCGGGTTGGCGTGCACTCCTGGCGGCCGCAACCGGACGGGAGCGGTACGGGATCGGGCGCCACCAGCCGGGACGGCCCGTCCACGAGCCTGACCTGGACAGGCGCTGCCGCTCATATCGATCTGGTCCAGCGCAAACGCTTCGCATCGGTTCTGGACGTTGACGACCACCCTGCTGTCTCGGGTGGCCGCACGCCACCACCGCCACGCCCAGACCTGGACGCGAGCGGAGTCCACAATGAGCGAGTTCCACCCGCAGGCCCGGCGCATCACCGGCCCCCTGTCCAGCCTCAACGCAACGACACGCGACCGATCGGGGCGGACTCTGGAACACGATCCTCGCCGGCCGAGAGTCTGGCGCGCGACGGCGTCATGGTCTGGATCTTCCACGAGAGCGCTCTACCAGGCCCGGTGCTCGCAACCCACGGAATGCGGCTGGTCACCACGATCAAGCCTGCGGGGACTCTGCCGCTGCGACCACCACGAACCCGAAGCGATGCCACACCACATGCTGCCCGCCTCCGTACCCGCAGGCGTCCGGCGCTCCCACGCCACCCGGCCCGTCGACGGCCTTGATCACCATCGGCGCTCTGACGAAGGGCGGTTGCGTGGCGCCCTGCTGGACGTGCCGCACCGCCTCCTGGCTGCCCCGTCCAGGTCCCCATCGGCGAGGAGCAGCCAGCCGAGTCCCGTCCACCCCCGACATCACAACAACGAGAAGGAACACAGCGTGCCGTTCTCTCCGCACCTCGCCGGGTCGTATCATGACAGCCTTTCGCTGCACATCGACACGAACTCCACGGTGCCCCGAGGTGTGTGGCGCTCACACGCCACCCAGCTCGCCGATCACCTACGCGCCGCTGGGGAACTCGATGGCCTTACCGACGAGCGCTGGTACCAAGCCATCCGCGAGACACCCCGGCACCTGTTCGTCCCCGGCTACTACACCCGCGACGCCTACCACCACCCGTCCCGCTGGTGTCTCCAGGAACCCAGCGACCCGGCCAGTACCGCGGCGTGGCTCGCCACCGTCTACTCCACCACCACCCTGGTCACCGCCCTGTCCACCGACACCGAACCTGGCAACCCCACACCTGTATCGGCCTCGACCGCACCCGACCATGCGCTCCGGATGCTTCACGCACTGTGCATCACCGACCAGATGCGTGTCCTGGAAGTCGGCACCGGCACCGGATACCTCACCGCCCTGCTCGCCCACCGCCTCGGCGCCGACCACGTCACCTCGATCGACATCGACCCCGACCTCACCGATCATGCCCGAGGCCACCTCGCCGCCCTCGGCCTCACACCCACCCTCAACAGCGGTGACGGAGCCCGCGGCGCCCTCGAGCATGCGCCGTTCGACCGGATCCTCGCCGCCTGCACCCTCGATTCGATCCCCTCCTCCTGGATCACCCAGACCCGACCCGGCGCCCTCGTCCTGGCCCACGTGCGCAACCTCGCCGGAACCGGGACACCACTCCTGCTCCGACACCGCAGCGGAGACATCCTCGACGGACGCTTCATGGCATGGCCGGTGATCCACCTGCCCGTCAGGCGCCCAGTACACGAGATCCGACGCCGCTGCTACTCTGCCGTCGGCATCGGTCGAACCCGTACCACGCCGGTTGACCCCACCGAACTCAACCGTGGAACGCCGTTGTCCCTGCTCGCCCAGCTCCACCTCCCGACCGGAACCACCCACCACGTCCGACTCGACGCCAACACCGCACCCGCCAGCTACTTCGCCGCACCCGACGGCTCGTGGGCCGAGGTCTCCCACACCGCCGATCACCGCGGCCTCCGCGACGCACGCGAAGCTGGACCCACAGCACTCATCTCCGCGATCGAGGACGCCTGGAACGAGTGGGGGCACCTCCGCTGCCCGCAGTGGACCGACTTCGGCATCACCGCCACGCCAGGTCGGACCATCGCCTGGCACGGCCACCCGACCTCTGGACGCACCTGGCCGCTGACCTGACTGATCACCATCCGGGAACCGGTGACCGCACCAGACACGGCTCCCGGATCCGAACTGCCGATCACGGCCGTGGAACCACCGCGGGCACCATCACCAGCACCGCCGCGGGGCAGCCACGGGGCCCTGCGGTCCAGCGGTCACCCCGCAGCGACAAGCTCATCCCGCAACGCCGCCGCAGCGACCCGCATCGCGGCTGGACCCGCCCGCAGCACCGACCGCGAAGCACTCGGCAGCACGATCCCGTTCACCCCGGCGAACCGCGCGGCCAGGTCGGAAGGACGGGCGCCCTGTTCGCCGAACCCCGGTGCGAGTACCGGGCCGTTGAGCGCGGAGAGGTCGAGCCCGTGCACCGCTGTCGCACCGACCACCACGCCGACACCTCCGAGCGACGCGGCGTCATCGAGGCAGCGCTGAACGCCGCCGCTCCGCTCGCCGGCGGCGTTCAGCGCTGCCGCCCCGTCGACGACGGTCTGCGCCACGCAGCGCCCCGCCCAGTCGGCGAGCTGCACCTGCGCACCCTCGGGGTTCGACGTCCGGGCCAGGACGAAGACCCCACGCCCGGCGTCCTCGGCCGTACGGATCGCCGAGGTCAGCGAACCCAACCCGAGGTAGGGCGACAACGTGATCGCGTCCGCGGCCAGCGGCGCCCCGACACCGAGATAGGCGTCGGCGTAACCATCCATTGTGGACCCGATGTCACCCCGTTTGACGTCGAGCAGCGAGAGCGTCGACGTGCCCGCGAGCGCGGCGAGCACCCGCTCCAGCACTTCGATACCCGCCGACCCGTGCCGCTCGAAGAACGCCGACTGCGGCTTCACCACCGCGACGTGCCCGGCGAGTGCGTCCACACACGACATGGCGAACCGCTCGAGCCCGTCCGCGTCGTCGGTGAGGCCCCACTCGGCCAGCAACGCCGGATGCGGGTCGATGCCTACGCACAGCGGCCCATGGGCAGCCACGGCCTCGACCAGGCGCGCCCCGAACCCGTTCACGGGCGGGCCTTGGTCAGGGCGGCGTGCAGATCCTGCAGCGAGCGGACACCGATCGAACCGCGAATCATCGCCTCGATTCCCTGCACCGCCGCCGCCGCGCCCTGCACCGTCGTGATGCACGGAATCCCCCGCGACACGGCCGCCGACCGGATCTCGTAACCGTCCACCCGCGGGCCGGAGTTGCCGTACGGGGTGTTGATGATGAGGGCGACGTCGCCGGCGAGGATCCGGTCGACGATGGTCTCCCCACCCTCGGAATGCTTGCGCACCACGGTCGCGACGATGCCGTGGCGGCGCAGCACGTCGGCCGTGCCCACCGTCGCGAGCACCTCGAATCCGAGGTCGGCCAGCCGTCGCACCGGGAACACCATCGCCCGCTTGTCCCGGTCGGCCATCGACACGAACACCCGCCCCGACGTCGGCAGCGATCCGTACGCCCCGGCCTGTGACTTGGCGAACGCCGGGCCGAACGAGACGTCGATGCCCATCACCTCGCCGGTCGACTTCATCTCCGGGCCGAGCAGCGGGTCGACGCCGTGGCCCTCCTTCGTGCGGAACCGGTGGAACGGCAGCACCGCCTCCTTCACCGCCACTGGCGCGTCGGGTGGCAACTCGCCGCCGTCGCCCGCGGCCGGGAGCAGCCCCTCGGCCCGCAGCTCCGCGATCGTCGCGCCGAGCATGATCCGAGCAGCCGCCTTGGCCAGCGGCACCGCCGTCGCCTTGGACACGAACGGCACCGTGCGCGACGCCCGCGGGTTGGCCTCCAGCACGTAGAGCGTCTCGCCGTGCAGCGCGTACTGCACATTGAGCAGGCCCTTGACGCCCACCCCGTGCGCGATTGCCTCGGTCGAGCGCCGCACCACCTCCAGGATCCCGCGCCCGAGTGTGATCGGCGGCAGCGCGCACGACGAGTCACCGGAGTGGATCCCCGCCTCCTCGATGTGCTCCATGACGCCGCCGATGAAGACCTCGGTGCCGTCGCACAGCGCGTCGACGTCGATCTCGACGGCGTCGTCGAGGAAGCGGTCGACCAGCACCGGGTGCTTCGGGCTGACCGCGGTGGCGCGGGCGATGTAACCGGCCAGCGACGCCTCGTCGTAGACGATCTCCATTCCCCTCCCGCCGAGGACGTAGGACGGCCGGACGAGCACCGGGTAGCCGATCCGGTCGGCGATCTCGCGGGCCTGCTCGAAGGACACAGCCATCCCGAACGCGGGCGCGGGCAGGCCGGCCTTGCGCAGCACCTCGCCGAACGCGCCCCGGTCCTCGGCCAGGTCGATCGCCGCCGCGGACGTACCGACCACCGGCACACCTGCCGCGGTGAGCCGGGCGGCGAGCCCGAGCGGGGTCTGCCCGCCGAGCTGCACGATCACGCCGACGACGGTGCCGGAGGTCTGCTCGGCGTACACCACCTCCAGCACGTCCTCGAAGGTGAGCGGCTCGAAGTAGAGCCGGTCCGCGGTGTCGTAGTCGGTGGAGACGGTCTCCGGGTTGCAGTTGACCATCACGGTCTCGTACCCGGTCCCGCCGTTGTCAGGAGCAGAGCGCAACGCCATCACCGCGTGCACGCACGAGTAGTCGAACTCGATGCCCTGCCCGATCCGGTTCGGTCCGGAGCCCAGGATCAGCACCTTGGGCCGCTCGGTCTGCGGCGCGATCTCCGACTCGGCTTCCGGGTCGGTCTCGTACGAGCTGTAATGGTACGGCGTGCGCGCGGCGAACTCCGCCGCACAGGTGTCGACGGTCTTGTATACCGGCCGGATACCGAGCCGGTGACGCAGCGTGCGTACCCCGTCCTCGCCGGCGAACTCCGGGCGCAGCGCAGCGAGCTGGCGGTCCGAGAGCCCGGCTCGCTTGGCTCGGCGCAGCAGCGCGGCGTCGAGCACCGCGGCGCCGCGGATCTCCGCCCGCAGCTCGACGAGCCCGGCGACCTGGTCGACGAACCACAGGTCGATACCGGAGGCCGACGCCACCTCCGCCACCGTCGAACCGGCCCGCAACGCCCGCTCGACGTCGTAGATCCGCCCGTCCATCGGGCGCGTGAGGTCTGCGGGAGTCGCCGGGTCGGGCGTCGTCCAGAACCCGGCCGCGGTCGTCTCCATCGAGCGCATCGCCTTGCCCAGCGCCTCCGGGAACGACCGCCCCAGCGCCATCGCCTCGCCGACGCTCTTCATCGTCGTGGTCAGCTCCGGGTCCGCACCCGGGAACTTCTCGAACGCGAACCGCGGGATCTTGACCACGACGTAGTCCATCGTCGGCTCGAACGCGGCGGGCGTCTCACCGGTGATGTCGTTGCGGATCTCGTCGAGGGTGTACCCGATGGCCAGTCGCGCGGCGATCTTCGCGATCGGGAACCCGGTGGCCTTCGAGGCCAGCGCCGAGGACCGGGACACCCGCGGGTTCATCTCGATCACCACGAGCCGCCCGGTGTCGGGGTGCACCGCGAACTGGATGTTGCAACCCCCGGTGTCGACGCCCACCGCCCGCAGCACCGCGATGGCGACGTCGCGCATGTGCTGGTACTCGCGGTCGGTGAGCGTCATCGTCGGGGCGACGGTGATCGAGTCGCCGGTGTGCACGCCCATCG